>CAZQUP010000066.1:0-16283 GCA_964596545.1 uncultured Desulfatibacillum sp.
CCGCTGTAGGTGTCGACGATGCCGACCTTGATGTTGCGCGCCTCGGCGCCGCCGGTGATCCCGGCTACGGCCAGGACCGCCGCCAGAAGCCCAACCAGACCCCTGGAGATGAACCGCTTGTTTTTCATGCCGACCTCCCCTGGGTGGTGAACGTCCACGTTGGAACCGCCGCGGGATTTCCGGGTCCGCGAAGGCGCCCGCCGCACGGCTTGAAATGAGGCTTTTTTCCTATTAAGGAGATCAAGTGAAGTCAAGACATTTCCCCACCCTTTCGACGAGGTGTCCCGATGATCCGCGTGAACGAACATTACCTCAAGCTGCAGGCCTCCTACCTCTTTTCCGACATCGCCCGGCGGGTGGCCGCCTTCCAGAAGGCGCATCCCGGCAAGGAGATCATCCGGCTCGGCATCGGGGACGTCACCCGGCCGCTTCCCCCGGCGTGCATCGCGGCCTTCCACCGCGCCGTGGACGAGATGGCCGATCCGGCGAGCTTCCGCGGTTACGGCCCCGAGCAGGGGTATCCGTTCCTGCGCGAGGCGATCGCCCGCGAGGACTTCCAACGCCGCGGAGCGCAGATCGAGGCCGACGAGATCTTCGTGAGCGACGGCTCCAAGTGCGACGTCGCCAACATCCAGGAGATCTTCGCCGCCGAGGTCACGGCGGCGATCCCCGATCCGGTCTACCCGGTTTATCTGGACACGAACGTCATGGCCGGCCGCACGGGAAACTTCGTCGACGGCCGTTACGCCGGGGTCGTCTACCTCGACTGCACGCGCGAAAACGGCTACGTGCCCGACTTGCCCGGCCGCGACGTGGACCTGATCTACCTTTGCTTTCCCAACAACCCGACCGGCGCGGTGATTTCCCGCGAGCGGCTGAAAACCTGGGTGGATTACGCTCGCGAGCGCCGCGCGCTCATCCTCTACGATGCCGCCTACGAAACCTTTCTCCGCGACGAGCGTCTGCCGCACTCGATCTACGAAATCGAGGGCGCCCGCGAGGTGGCGATCGAGTTCCGCAGTTTTTCGAAAACCGCGGGCTTCACCGGCACCCGTTGCGCCTACACGGTGGTGCCGAGGAGCTGCACGGCCTGGACGGCCGCGGGCGAGCCGCACTCCGTACACGCCCTGTGGCTCCGGCGCCACACGACCAAGTTCAACGGCGTCTCCTATCCCGTACAGCGGGCGGCCGAAGCCGTCTACAGCCCCGAGGGAAAGGCCCAATGCCGCGAGCGCATCGACGCCTACCTGCGGAACGCCGCCTTGATCCGCCGCGAAATGATCGATCTCGGCTACGAGTGCATCGGCGGGGATCACTCCCCCTACCTCTGGCTGGACACGCGGATGGATTCCTGGGCCTTTTTCGATCTTCTGCTCGAAAAGGCGAATGTCGTCTGCACCCCGGGCGTGGGATTCGGCCGCTGCGGTGCGGGCTACGTCCGCATCAGCGCCTTCAACGATCCCGAAAAGGTGGTGCTGGCGATGGAGCGCATCCGCACCGCCCTGCGCCGCCGGGGGTGACCTCCGCGGTCACGGGCCTTCGGTCCCGAATTTCGTTTCGAATCCGGACCGGCCTCCTTTTTCTCGCCTGTCTTCTCGGGCCGGGGTTTCCCGCCGGAGCCGCCTCCGAGGCTCCGATCGAGGCCCTGCGCCGGCATCTCGAGCAGGCCCTCGCCGTGCTGCGCCTTCCCTGCGCCGAGGAGCCGACCTGCTCTTCCGTCAAGCTCGCCCGGCTGCGCGAAATCGCCGCGGGCGTCGTCGATTTCCACGAGTTTTCGCGACGGGCCTTTTCCGCCGGCTGGGCGGAGCTGACGCCCGCCGGCCGAAGCGCGTTCGTGGCCGAGTTCACCGCCTTTCTCCTCGCGGCCCATCTCCCCCGGGCGGTCGAGCGCTACGCCGGCGAGGAGGTTCGCCTTCTGGACGAGCGGTACCTTGCCCCCGGAAGGGTCGCCGTCCGGGGCCTTCTGCGCGGTGCGGGCTTCGAGATCCCCTTTGAGGTGCGCCTGAAGCTCCGGGGGGAGGCGTGGGCGGCCTACGACGTGGAAGCCTTCGGCATCAGCGCGGTCGGCCTCTACCGCGCGCAGCTCGCCGCCCTGCAGCGCAGTCTCGGCAGCGAGAGGGTTCTCGATCTGCTGCGCCGCCGCCGGGCGGCCGGTGCTCCGTAGAGCGGAACTCAGGGTCCCTCCAGCCGGCTCCGGAAGACCTCGATGGCTTCGCGGAGCAGGCGGCGGATGAAGACCTCCCGATCGCCCCGCGAAAGGCTGCGGTAGGCCGCGTAACCGGGGTGGGATTCGGCGAGCTCCGGCGGCCGCTCCCGCAGGGCGGTGCGCTGTTCCTCGAACCGGCCGATGAGATCCACGAGCCGCATTTCGGTGCCGGGGATCGCCGTCAGCCAGCCGATCCGGCGCATCAGCTCGAAGCGCACGAGATCGGCGAGCAGCAGATGGATGTCGACGACGCGAAGCTGCTCCTCGTTTTCGAGATAGAAAAAGCGGGGCGCCGGCCCGAGATCGAGCGCCCCGAGGATCAGTTCGTAGAACGCGTGGGCGCTCTCGTCCCCCGGCGTGGCGAGAAAGAGCAGCGTGCGGTCGGAGAGGTCGACCAGACGGGTCTCCACTCCGTAGTCTTCCCCGAAACGCGCCCGCCAGGGTCCGAAGGCCCTCTGCTCGAAGGATTTCCGGCGGAAGGCGGCGAGGTCGACGACTTTGCTCATCGCGGTCCGGAGCTCCGGTTCAGGCGCATGCCAAGGAGCCCCGCCTCGAAGAGCAGATAGAGCGGCACCGCCATCAGACCCAGGTTGAAGGCGTCCGGTGTGGGGGTGAGGACGGCGGAGACGATCGTGATCGCCAGCACGGCGTAGCGGCGGTTCCGGGCGAGCCGCTCGCGGCGCAGGATTCCGAGCCGGCCGAGCAGGATCATGGCGAGCGGAAGCTCGAAGAGGATGCCGAAGGCGAACAGAAACAGCAGGCAGAAGCCGACGAATTTGCGCACCGAGATCAGGGCCTCGACGGAGGGCCCTTCGAACTCGAGCAGGAAGGCCACCCCGTAAGGCAGCGTGACCTGCAGGCAGAAGAAAAAGCCGGCGAAGAAGAGCGCCACCGAGGCGGCCCAATAGCGGCGCATCGGGGGGCCGGAAAAGGAGGGAAACGCGGCCCGGAGGCCGGAGAGGACGGCCCAGAGAAGGTAAGGAAAACCGGCGAAGACCCCGAAGGCGAGCGCGAGGGCGAGCAGGCTGAAGAGCACCTCCGGGATGCCGAAGGCCGCAAGGCGCACCCCGGTGTGGTGGTGGAGAAACCGCAGGACGGGCTCGGCGAAGAAGTAGCCGACGACCGAAAAGAAAAACACCACCCCCGCGGCCCGGATGAGGGCCGAGCGCAGGCGGGCGAGGCCGGGCACCAGGCCGGAGGCGGCGGCGGTCGGGGGGCTGCGGTGCATGGGCTTGGCCGTGGGCCGGGAGGTCGGATGCGCTGCGATTCTTTGCTTTTCTGCCACGCGGGGCGCGGCGGTGTCAAGGAGGTGCGCCGGCGCGGGTTTTAGCCTGTCGGAGAATCCTCGATCCGTTCGAATCCCCGGTATTGCAACGCTTCCGAAACGTGGCGGGCGGTGATGCGCTCGTTTTCTTCGAGGTCGGCGATCGTGCGCGCGACTTTGAGCACGCGCTGAAAGGCGCGCGCCGAAAGGCCGAGGCGCTCGAGCGCCGCTTCGAGCAGACGACGGGTTTCGGCGTCGATCGGGCAGAAGGTCCTCAGGTGACGGTTGGCCATGCGTGCGTTGCAGAGCACCCGGCTTTTGCGGAACCGGGCCTGCTGCACGGCGCGGGCCCGGGCGACCCGGCCGCGGATGGAAGACGAAGGCTCCGCGGCCGCCGGTTGCAGCAGCTCCCCGCGGGCGACGGCCGGCACCTCGACGTGCAGGTCGATGCGGTCGAGAAGCGGGCCGGAGACGCGGGCCCGGTAGCGCCGAAGCTGGGTTTCCGTGCAATGGCAGGTATGCCGGCTGTCGCCCCGGTAGCCGCAGGGGCAGGGATTCATGGCCGCCGCCAACATAAAGGAGGCAGGGTAGGTCAGGGTCGAGGACGCGCGCGAAAGGGTCACCCGCCGGTCCTCCAAGGGCTGGCGCAGGGCCTCGAGGACATGCCGTTTGAACTCAGGCAACTCGTCCAGGAACAGGACCCCATGGTGGGCGAGGCTCACCTCCCCCGGCCGGGGGACGGCTCCGCCGCCGATCAGACCGGCGTCGGAAATCGTGTGGTGCGGCGCACGAAAGGGCCTCCGCGCGATGAGGGTGCGCCGCGGTTCGAGCAGTCCGGCCGCGCTGTAAACCTGGGTGGTCTCGAGCGCCTCCTCGAAGGAGAGCGGCGGAAGGATCGAGGGCAGCCTCCGGGCGAGCATGGTTTTGCCCGATCCCGGCGGTCCGATCAGCAGCAGGTTGTGCCCGCCGGCGGCGGCGATTTCGAGGGCCCGCTTGGCATGCTCCTGGCCGTGCACCTCGGCGAAATCCTCCTCGCCGCCGGGATCGGCCTCGAACCGTTCGAAGACCGTCAAAGGAAGCGGCGGAATCGGCCGGTCGCCGTTCAGGTGCTCGACCGCCTCGGCGAGGCTTCCGACGGGCAGGACCGCGATCCCCTCGACGACAGCGGCCTCCGGCGCGTTTGCGGCGGGGACGAGAACGGCGGCGAACCCCCAGCGCTTGGCGGCGAGCGCGGTCGAGAGCATTCCCGGCACGGGTTTGAGCCGGCCGTCGAGCGACAGCTCCCCCGTGACCACGTGCCGCGCGAGCGCCTCCTGAGAGATGATGCCGTCTGCGGCCAGGATGCCGAGGGCGATCGGCAGATCGAACCCGGACCCCTCCTTGCGCATGTCGGCCGGTGCGAGGTTCACCGTAATGCGGTCGGCGGGGAAGCGGAAACCCGAGTTGGCGATGGCCGCCTTGACCCGCTCGCGACTTTCTTTGACCGCGGCTTCGGGCAGGCCGACGGTGGCGAAGCTGGGCAGGCCCCGGGCGATGTCGACTTCGACTTCGACCTGCAGGGCTTCGATTCCCGAGAGCGCACTGCTGAAGACCCGCGCGAGCACCGTTTTCCTTCCCAGCCGGGTGACCCGGAGCCGGCGCGGCATCCTACCAAAGGCTCGGCCGGCGCACAACGGCCCCGCGGCGTTCCGCCCGCGCTCCTTGCCAGGATGGGGACGATCGGCTATGAGGGATGCCGACGTCGGCAACGGTGCGGGAGTCTCCTTTCGTGTCCCGGATTCGCCCCCTCGGGGGGATTCTGATCGCAGCCATCCTTTTCGGGACGGTGACGGGCCCCCTGGGCGCGGCATCGGTGTCCCACCTCACGGTTTCGGCCGACGAGGAACGACTGCTGTTGCATCTCGGCCTGGAGGGGGCCTTTCCGGCCCGGCTGAAAGAGCGGGTGCTCGAGGGCAAACCGGTGTCGATCGTTTTCACGGTCCGGCTGAACCGCGTCCGCGACCTTTGGCTCGACGAGCGGGTCGCCGACCGCGTAATCGAGCACATCCTGCGCTTCGACCGACTGAAGAACGAGTTCACCGTGCGACGCTCCTGGAAGGGGTTCGAGGCCGAAACGACCCCCTCCTTCGAAGAGGCCCAGCAGTGGATGAGCTGGATCGAAGGCTATCCGATCGCGGCGCTCGACCGACTGGTGCGCGGCTCCTCTTACGCCCTTCTCGCCCAGGCCGGGATCGTGCGCCGCAGCCTTCCCTGGGGCCTGCACCATGTGCTTTTTTTCCTCTCCTTCTGGGAGGAGGAGACCGACTGGTATGTCCTGGATTTCCGCTACTGAGGATTGGAACGAAGCCGTGGCCGTCGTCACCGGCGGGACACGCGGCATCGGACTGGGCATCGCCGAGTTCCTGGCCGAGCGCGGCGCCTCGCTCGCCGTCGTCTGGCACCGCCACGAGGCCGCGGCCCGCGCGGCCGAAGAGCGCCTGGCCTCGCGGATGCGGACGGGTCGGAGGCTTCTTCTGCTCCAGGGCGACGCGGGGGACCCCGCCGTGGTGGTCGCGCACCATGCCCGCGTGCGTGCCGAACTCGGCCCCGTCGCCGTGCTCGTCAACAACGCCGGAATCATGCTCCCGGAGGTCTTCGAAAAGGCAAGCGCGGCGCTGTGGGAAGAGACCCTGCGCACGAACCTCTCCTCCGCCTTTTACTGGAGCCGTGAAGTCATTCCGGGGATGAAGGAAAAAGGCTTCGGCCGCATCGTTTCCATTGCCTCGATCGCCGCCCGCGGCGGCGGGGTGATCGGGCCCCACTACGCGGCCTCCAAGGCCGGCATGTTAGGGCTCACGCGCTACGGCGCGCGCGAACTCGGCCGCTTCGGGATCACCCTGAACGCCATCGCGCCAGCCTTCATCGAAGATGCGGGCATTTTCGTCGGCTACTCCGCCGAGCAGAAGGCCGAGCTCGCCTCGCGCACGGCGACCGGGCGCCTGGGCCGGGTCGACGATGTGGTGCGAGCCTTCGCCTATCTCTTGGACTCCCCGTTTGTGACCGGGGTCTGCCTGGACGTCAACGGCGGCGCCTTCATGATCTGATCAGGGCGCGCCCCTCGAGGAAAGGACATTGCGCCATGGCCAAACGCAGCGACCTCATGACCCGCGGCCCCGAGCGGGCCCCGCACCGCTCGCTTCTCCGCGCCGAAGGGTTCACGGATTGGGAAATGGAACGGCCGGTTATCGGCATCGCCAATTCCTTCAACGAAATCATCCCCGGGCACATGCACCTCGACAAGGTGGTGGAGGCGGTCAAGGCCGGGGTTTACGCCGCCGGCGGAACCCCCGTCGTCTTCAACACGATCGGGGTCTGCGACGGGATCGCCATGAACCACATCGGGATGAAGTACTCGCTTCCCAGCCGGGAGCTCATCGCCGATTCGCTCGAGATCATGGCCATGGCCCATCCCTTCGACGGGCTCGTGCTCGTCGCTTCCTGCGACAAAATCATCCCCGGGATGCTGATCGCCGCGGCCCGGCTGAACCTGCCCTCCATCTTCCTGCCGGGGGGGCCGATGCTGCCGGGGCGCCACGGAGGCCGCGAGGTCGGGGTGGACAAGGTCTTCGAGGCCGTGGGCCGGGTCAAGGCCGGCACCCTGAGCGAGGGCGAACTCCGTGAGCTCGAGTGTTCCGCCTGTCCCGGCGCCGGCTCCTGCGCGGGCATGTTCACCGCGAACACCATGTGCAACCTCGCCGAGGCGCTGGGCATGGTGCTCCCCTACGGCGGCAGCGCGCCCGCGGTCTACGCCGAGCGGCTGTGGATCGCGAAGGAAACCGGGCAGGCGATCGTGCGCCTGGTCAAGCGGAACCTGAGACCGCGGGACATCCTGACGCGGGAGGCTTTCGAAAACGCCATCGTCTGCGACATGGCCCTCGGGGGGTCGACGAACAGCGCTCTCCACCTGCCGGCGATCGCCTACTACGCCGGAGTGGAGCTCACGCTTTCCGATTTCGGGCGCTTCACGGAGACGACCCCGCACCTCACCACGCTCGCCCCCGCCGGCCCGCATCATGTCGTCGATCTTTTCCACGCGGGCGGCATCCCGGCGATCCTGGCCGAGCTGCGCCGCGCCGGGCTCATCCACGACAAGGCCCTGACCGTGACCGGCCTTCCGGTCGGCAAAATGTTGCGCACGATCCGCGCCGGCGTCCGCGACACCGCGGTGATCCGCTCCTGCAGGAACCCCGTGCACGCCACCGGCGGCCTGGCCGTTTTGCACGGCAACCTCGCCCCCGAGGGGGCGATCGTCAAGCAGGCCGCCGTGTCCGAGGAGATGCTCGACCACACCGGGCCGGCCCGGATCTTCGATTCCGAGGAGGAGGCCTTCCGGGCGATTACGGGCGGCCGCATCCGCAAAGGGGATGTCGTCGTCGTCCGCTACGAGGGGCCGCGGGGCGGGCCCGGGATGCAGGAGATGCTCTCCCCGACCGCGGCACTCGCCGGGATGGGGCTGGACAAGGAGGTGGCGCTCATCACCGACGGGCGCTTCTCCGGGGCGAGCCGGGGGGCCGCCGTAGGGCACATTTCCCCCGAGGCCGCCGCGCGCGGGCCGATCGCGGCCCTGGAAGAGGGCGATCTCGTACACATCGACATTCCGCGAAGGCGCCTGCAGGTGAAACTGAGTGCACGGGAGATCCGCCGCCGCCTCGCGGCCCTGCCGCCCTTCGAGCCGAAGGTCCGCACCGGCTACCTCGCCCGCTACGCGCAGCTGGTCTCCAGTGCGGCGCAGGGGGCCGTCTTCCCGCGTTAGAGGTGCTCGTCTTCGTCCGCGAAGGGCGATTGCAGGCGGCACAGCGGGGTCGGTTGGGTCCAGCGGTTGAGCGCCCCTTCGTAGAACCACTTGTCGGGGAACCCGCGGCGGGTGGTGAAGACCGGGTGCTCCGCCCAGCGGATCAAATCCTCGTAGGCATCCCGCAGCTTGCGGAAAAGGGCCGAATCCCCTCCCTGGTCCGGATGAACTTCCTTCGCCCGCCGGCGGAAAGCCCGCTTGATGATCTGCTGCAAGTTCGGGGAGTGCAGGTCGCGGGAGCGCAGCTTGAGGAAGGTGAGCGAACGGGCCATGCGGGAAGGCTCGCGCACCTCGAGCGGCCGCACGCAGTGGATGTCCCCGGCGATGGGCCGAGCCTTGGAAAGGACGAGGCGGGTGGCGAGGTAGCGTTTTTTCGTGCGTCGCGCCTCGTCCCACCAGGCGTTTCCGAGATCGTTGAACATGCGGCAGAAATCGTCGACCGGCTTCTTCCCTCGACTCCGGGGATAGATGAAGCTCAGGAGATCCCGCGAGTCGTAGGGCAGCATGTCGAGCATAATGAGGGCGTCGGTGAAGTAGAAGGTGGCGTAGCGGATCTGGAGCGTTTGCAGCAGGCCGGTGCGCATGTTGAGGTTGTTGCGCAGCTTCTGACGGCATTCGATCGAGCAGTAACGCCGACGTTTCATGTTCTCGGTCGTGCCGCACGAGAGGCATCGGCGGATGCCGCCGTTGCCGGTGGTGAAGGGAACGGGGGGGATCAAAACACTCATGGGGCTTCGCCTTCCAAATCGGACGTGTCACCCTACCACGTGCTTTCCTCTTCCGTCAAAGCGGCCCGCCGGTCCGCGGCGCTCTGCCCTGCGGTCCCGGGGCCGCATCCCCCCTTCGCGGGTCTGCCGACGGACGGCGATTGACAGGGCTCGAGCGATATAGCAACATGACATATCTCGGGCGGAGATCCGCGCCTAGGGGGCGACGATGGAGCGAAGCGAGTTCAAGAACATCCGCAAGGCGCTGGAGATGACGCAGAAAGAGATCGCGCAGGTTCTCGCCGTCTCGCTCAAGGCCGTCCACAGCTACGAGCAGGGCTGGCGGACGGTTCCACCGGCCGTGGAGCGCCAGCTCTATCTTCTGCTCGGCCGCAAGGCCGGGGCCCGAAACGGCGCGGATTGCTGGGAAACGAAGGGCTGCCCGCCTGAAACGCGCCGCTCTTGCCCCGCCGGCCGCTGGAACAGCGGCGACCTTTGCTGGGCGATCACCGGGACCCTTTGCGAGGGCGAAGACCGCGGAAGCTGGCGGGAAAAGATGGCCGCCTGCCGCGCCTGCCCGGTGTTCACCGCCCGTGTGCCCCTTTCCTCCCTCGGCCTTCCATGAGCGAATACATCGAGCACGATCGGAACGGCGCCTCGGTCGGCATCGTTCGCAAAGAGTTCTTCACCTTCGCCCATCCCCCGCAGAGCCTGCGCCTCGAGAGCGGTGCGCGGCTCGGTCCCGTCACCCTCGCCTACGAAACCTGCGGTCGGCTCTCCCCGGCGAAGGACAACGCCGTGCTCGTGCTGCATGCGCTCTCGGGGGACTCGCATGTCGCCGGCGTGTACACGGCCGAGGACGAAAAGCCCGGCTGGTGGGATTTCATGGTGGGGCCCGGCAAAGGGATCGACACGGAGCGCTATTTTGTCGTCTGCTCGAACGTGGTCGGCGGCTGCGCGGGCTCGACCGGTCCGGGCTCTCTCCGCCCGGATACGGGTCGGCCCTACGGCCTGGATTTTCCGGTGGTCACCATCGGCGACATGGTGGCGGCGCAGAAGGCGCTGATCGATCACCTGGGGATCCGCCGGCTGCTCTGCGTGGTGGGCGGCTCAATCGGCGGCATGCAGGTCCTCGAGTGGACCGTGCGCTACCCGGAGTGCGTCGCCTCGGCCATCGCGCTCGCCACGACCATGAGGCACTCGGCGCTCGCCATCGCCTTCAACGAGGTCGCCCGCCAGGCGATCATGGCCGATCCCCATTGGAACCACGGCGATTATTACGACGGGCCGAAACCCGCCACGGGGCTCGCCGTGGCGCGCATGATCGGGCATATCACTTACCTCTCCGACGAGGCCATGCGCCTGAAATTCGGTCGCCGGCTCCAGGACAAGAGCGATTTTTCCTTCAACTTCGACGCCGATTTTCAGGTCGAGAGCTACCTGCGCTACCAGGGACGCAAGTTCGTCGACCGCTTCGACGCGAATTCCTTTCTCTACATCACCAAGGCCGCGGATTACTACGATCTCATCCTGCAGCACGGCGCGGGATCGGCCGTGCGTGCCCTGGCCAAGGCTCGCGCCCGGTTCCTCGTGATCTCCTTTACTTCGGACTGGCTCTACCCGACCTACCAGTCCCGGGAAATCGTCAAGGCCCTCAAGAAGAACGGGCGGGATGTCAGCTTTTGCGAAATCGAGGCCGACTGGGGGCATGACGCGTTCCTGCTGCCCAACCCACGGCTTTCGGCGCTGATCCACGGCTTTCTGGAAAGGGTCCAGCGTGAAGTCCAAACCTCACCGGATGCGTTATGATCTGCAGATCATCGCTTCGTGGATCGAGCCGGGATCCCACGTCATGGATCTCGGCTGCGGCGAGGGCGAGCTTTTGAGCTACCTGATCGCCCGCAAGGGCGTGCGCGGCGAGGGGATCGAGAAAAACGAGCAAAAGGTCGCTCACTGCATCGAGAAGGGGCTTTCCGTCTTGCAGGGCGACATGAACGAGGAGGTGCTCGACTACCCGGAGAACCGCTTCGATTACGTGATCCTCAGCCAGACCCTGCAACAGGTCTACGAACCCGACGCCCTCATCCGCGCCATGCTGCGCATCGGGCGCCGAGGCATCGTGAGCTTCCCCAACTTCAGCCACTGGGGCATCCGTTTGCAGGTCTTCTTCACCGGCTATGCTCCGGTCTCCCGCCAGCTTCCTTACCAGTGGTACGACACCCCGAACATTCGCGTGATCACGCTCAAGGACTTCCGTCGCTTCATCCGGCAGATCGGGCTTAGGGTCCTCCAGGAAGCCGCGATCGACACCCATTCCGAGGACCGCTACGGCAGAATCGTGCGCTTTCTGCCCAACCTGCGGGCGACCTACGGCATCTACATGATCGGAAAATAGCCTCGAAGGGCGGCCCGCGGGACGCCCCTCGAGGGGAAAGGAAGGCCGCGGATGAAAATCGTCTCCATCGCCGTCAGCCGCAAGAAAGGAACCCCCAAGACGCCGGTCGCCGAGGCGGTGCTCAGCCCCGAGCACGGCCTCGAGGGGGACGCCCACGCCGGCCCCTGGCACCGGCAGGTCAGCCTGCTCTCCTCCGAGAGCATCGAGGGCGCGCGCCGCCGGGGGCTTGAGGTCTCCTTCGGCGATTTCGCCGAGAACATCGCCACCGTGGGGATCGACTGGAAAAACGTTCCCGTCGGAACCCGCGTGCGTTTGGGCTCCGAGGCCGTCGTGGAGATCACTCAGATCGGCAAAGAGTGCCACACCCGCTGCGCGATTTTCTATAAGGCGGGCGACTGCATCATGCCCCACGAAGGGGTCTTCGCCCGGGTCCTCCGCGGCGGGACCGTGCGCGTCGGGGACGAGGTCCACATCGGGCCGGAGGGCTAAAGTCCGGCCGGGGCGATACCGATAATGAGAATGCAAGAGCCGTTGGGATCCGAATTCCACGCCCGGGTCGCCGGGGGGGGACTGTCGCAGCCGGCGAGAGGTCTCGCGTGTTCGTCATCATCGGGTTCGCCGTTGTCCTGCTGTCCGTGCTGGGGGGGTTCGCCGAAGCGGGCGGCCCCTTCATGGTGCTCGTGCAACCGGCCGAATTCATTATCATCGCCGGCGCCGGATTCGGGGCTCTGCTCGCTTCCGCACCCAAGAACATCCTGCAGAAGATCTTCGCCAAGACGCTCGCCGCCCTGAAGGGCAAGACGGTCACCAAGTCGACCTATCTCTCCGTGCTCAAGCTCCTCTATGAGCTCCTCTACATGGCCCAGAAAGAGGGGCTGATCGCCCTCGAGAAGCACATCGAGTCGCCCGCCGAGAGCGCGATCTTCTCCAAGTACCCGGACATCCTGGCGCACGAGGAGCTGATCGCCTTCATGACCGACACCTTCCGCATGGTCATCATCGGCGGAATCGCCTCCCATGACCTCGAAGCTCTGATGGAGAGCGACATCGACACCCAGCACAACGAGGTGAAAAAGCCGAGCCAAGTGCTCTCCAAGATCGGCGACACCATGCCGGGGCTGGGCATCGTGGCCGCGGTCCTGGGCATCGTCATCACCATGCAGGCGATCGACGGCCCGGCCGGTGAGATCGGCAAGAAGGTCGCCGCCGCCCTCGTAGGGACCTTCCTGGGGATTCTCCTCTGCTACGGCTTCATCCAACCGCTGGCCTCCAACCTGGACATTTCCGGGGAGAAGGAGATCCAGGTGTTCGAGGTGGTCAAGAACGCGATCTCGGCATTCGCCCGGGGCTTCAGCCCGCTGGTCTGCGTCGAGTTCGCCCGACGCAGCATCCCCAGCGAATCGCGGCCGGAGTTCGCGGAGATGGAAGCCCACGTGAAGGAGAAAAGTTGAGCGAAAGCGACAAGATCGTCATCCGCAAGGTGAAAAAGCGCGGGGGGCACGAGGGTCACCACGGCGGGGCTTGGAAGGTGGCCTACGCCGATTTCGTGACCGCGATGATGGCTCTCTTCATCGTGCTGTGGATCATCGCCCACAACGCGACCATCCGCGAGTCGGTGGCGCTCTATTTCCGCGACCCCGGCGCGGTCCACAAGACGGCCTCGGGCGTGATGAACGGGGTGAACGGGATCCGGCCCTTCACCGACTCGAAGATTGAGGTGCCCCCGCTCCGGTCGGAATCGGCCGACGAGGAAAAGAAGCGCGAGGCCGAAGCGCTGCGCGAGGAGGGCGAGCGGCTCAAGGCGGCGATCGCCGCTCTCCCCGATCTTGCCCGCTTCAAGGATCAGATCCAGATCACCCTGACGAAAGAGGGCTTGCGGATCGAGCTGATCGAGCAGTCCGAGGGTCTCTTCTTCGACATCGGCAGCGCACGCCTCAAGCCCGACGCCGTCAGCCTCCTGCGCCTGATCGCCTCGCGGATCGGACAGGTGCCCAACGAAGTGGTCATCGAGGGGCACACCGACAGCCGTCCCTATGCCGGCACGGGCTACAACAACTGGGATTTGAGCACCGACCGCGCCAACGCCGCGCGGCGCGTGCTCGAGGACGGGGGGGTCCGCGACCGGCAGATCACGAGCGTGAACGGCTACGCCGACCGCCGACTGAAAAACCCCGCCCGCCCCTTCGATTACTCCAATCGCCGCGTGACCATCCTCGTCGCCTTTAGTGCCGCCGGCCGGGAGGAGCCCCACGCCGCCGCAGGCTCTCCGGAGCGTCCGCGGCGCAGCCCCGAAAAGCCGCTGGGCAAAAGCTGAATCCCCCCGGTCGTTGACGCTTCCGGCCTGCACCCTGTGGCGGAGGCAAGCCTGCCCCGAACCCCGGCTCCGATCAGGTCCGCTCGGCCGGCGGCGGTTCGTCCGGCTCCGGCTGGACAAGGACCTTGTCCACGCGATGGCCGTCCATGTCGACGACCTCGAAGCGGAACCCCTGCCAAGTGAAACTGTCGCCGGCGCGGGGGATACGGTCGAGGTAGGCCATGACCATGCCGCCGAGCGTCTGGTAGAGGTTTTCCTCCTCGTAGGGCAGCTCCTCGAGATCGAGAACCTCCTTGAGCTCGTCGGCGGGGACTTTGCCGTCCATCAGATACGAGCCGTCTTCCCGGCGGAGGATTTCCTCTTCGTCCTCTTCCTCGGGCGTTGGGATGTCGCCCACGATCGCTTCAAGGACGTCGCTTGTCGTCACCAGGCCCTGGAAGCCGCCATGCTCGTCGATGACCACGGCGACATGGGTGCGCTTCTTCTTGAAACGCTCGAGGACCGCGAGGGCCGACATGGTCTCGGGAAGGAAGAGCGCGGGCCGCAGGACGGCCCGCAGGTCGGTCGGACGGCACCCCAGGTGCTGGGAGAGGAGATCCTTCGTGTTCACCATCCCGATCACGTGGTCGATCTCGTCCTCGGCGACCGGGTAATGGGTGTGGGAGGAAGAGGTGATCTTGCGCTGGATCTCTTCGGGGGGATCGTTCACGTCGAGCCAGACGACATCCGGCCGCGGCGTCATGATCGCGCTCACGGTTCGGTCGCCGAGGCGGAAGACCCGCTCGACCATTTCCTGCTCGGTCGGCTCGAAGACCCCCTCCTGGGTTCCTTGCTCGATCATGAGCTTCACCTCTTCCTCGGTGACCGAAGTCTCCGCCGAGGGCTTGATCGCGAACAAGCGCAGGACGAGGGCCGAGATGAAGCTGAGCAGGCGCGCCAGAGGTGCGGCCACCCAGGCGAGGGTGCGCATCCACGGGGCGAAGGCGGCGGCCAGCCGTTCGGCGTGCTGCAGCGCGATCTGCTTGGGGACGAGTTCTCCCAGAATGAGGGTGAGAAAGGTGATCGCCAGCACGACGGCGCTCAGGCTCACGGCGGCGCCATGGGGGGCGATCCAGGAGATGCGGTTCAACTCCGGGGCGAAGCGGTCGGCGATGGTCGCTCCTCCGTAGGCGCCGGCCAGGATGCCGACGAGGGTGATGCCGATCTGGATGGTCGACAGGAACGAGCCGGGGGAGTTGGCGAGTTCGAGCGCGATGCGCGCGCGCTCGTCGCCTTCCTCGGCCCGCTGCTGGAGGCGGGTCTTGCGCGAGGAGACGATCGCGATTTCCGCCATGGAAAACAGGCCGTTGGCAACGATCAGCGCAAGCAGGACGACGATCTGGGTACTGAAAGATTCCATGCCGGGCGAAAGGGCCGATCGCGATGAAGAAACACTCCATCGCATGTCGGCTGCCGCACTATAAGCGAGAGCGCCAGGCTTGACAATGCCTATTTGGCGCAGCCCGGTACGGCCTACCCGGTGAGAAGTCCCCAGGCCATCCGGGTGGCGACGAGGATCAGGAAGGCGGCGAAGATCCGCTTCAGGCGCGAAACCGGGAGGCGGTGCGCGAGCCGGGCGCCGAGCGGGGCGGTGAGCATGCTGAAGAAGGCGATCCCGGCCAGGGCGGGCAGGTGGAGGAATCCCAGGTTCCCGGAAGGCAGGGTGGAGGTTCCCCAGCCGTTCACGATGTAGCCCAGGGTGCCGGCGACCGCGATCGGAAAGCCGATGGCGGCGGAAGTGCCGATCGCCTGGTGCAGGGGAACGTTGCACCAGGCGAGAAAGGGGACCGAGAGCGATCCGCCCCCGATCCCGACCAGGCTGGAGACGATCCCGATGATCCCCCCGGCGGCGAACATCCCGGCCGTGCCCGGAAGCTCGCGGGTCGGCTTGGGCTTGTAGTTGGCGAGCATCTGAAGGGCGACATAATAGAGAAAGCAGACGAAGAAGACCTTGAGTGCCGGGGTCGAAAGCCAGGCGGCGATCCAGGTGCCGCCGAAGGTGCCGGCGAGAATCCCCGGGCTGATGCGGAGGACGACCGGCCAGCGTACGGCCCCGCGGCGGTGATGGGCGCGGAAGCTCGAAATCGAGGTAAAGACGATGCTGCCCAGCGAGGTGGCGAGCGCCATCTGCATGATGTGCGGGGAGGCGAACCCCTGGGCGTCAAAGAGAAAGACGAGCATGGGGACGATCACGATGCCGCCGCCCACGCCGAGAAGCCCGGCGAGGATGCCCGCGGCGACGCCGAAGACGGGATAGAGCAACCAGAGCATCATGGAGGGGGACCTTCCTTCAAGTCGTCGAATCGGCCGGGAATATAAACCCGATCGTCCCGGCGGGAAAGGATCTTGGGGGAAGCCTCCGCCTTGATCCCCCCGCAGCCCTCTGGTAAGCATTTTCTAAAGTGCCGGCGGTCTTCAGGGCCGCGGCACCGGCGCAGGGACGGCGTTTGGGCCGGAAGGCGAGGCAGGGATGCGGATCGTCATGGCCGCGGCCGAAAACGGCGCGCTGCGCGGCGGGAAGGTGGGC
>CAZQUP010000067.1:0-15743 GCA_964596545.1 uncultured Desulfatibacillum sp.
AAAGGGGGTGCCGCGCACGGCGACGGGGATCTCGGAACCGGCCTTCCCGAAGGGATCATCGAAAATCGAGGGGACCCACTGCGCCGTTGTTTTTTGATCCTCCCGCACGGCAGCCCGCCGCCAGAAGTTGAAGAGCTCCCGCCGGGCGCGCGCAAGGTCTTTCTCCTCGCGAAAAGAAAGCCAGCAGATCCGCTCCCCGAGCACCCCCAGCAGACAGCCGCCGAAAGGCGTGGCGTGAAACCCGAAGCGCAGGGGCTCCCGCGGCGGGGCCGTTGCGATGACCGCAAGCCGCACGGTAGGCCGGCTCGGGAGCCGCGCCCGCCTGAGGCGCGTGATCCGCCGCCCCTCGAGTTCTTCGGGGGTCAGCAAGGAGAAGAACCGCCCGGCGTCGATACCACTCCATCGTTTGACCGCTTCTCGCAGCCGGGCGGCAGTCAATCCGAGCACGGACGCCACGCTCTCCGGGGTGAGCGCCCTTTTCGGTTGCTTTGCCAGCACGCCGATGGCGGCCTCGATCAGGGGGTACTGTCGGCTTCTCCCGGCGAAAAGGGGAGCGGGCATTTTCCCTCCGGCGGCTTCCTCGGCCCGGGACTTGCCCCGGGATCGAGAAGAAGTTACAGATCAGGCGTTTGACCGGCTTCCACGGGCCTGGCGGCGGCGGGACCCAGGCAAGGAGGACTTCCATGGCACGGCGCAAAAGTCATCCCCCCCGTCCGCGGTCGGTGTTCATCTGGGACCTTCCCACGCGGCTCTTCCATTGGATCCTCGTTTGCCTAGTGACCCTGGCCTACGTCGCGGGCAATCTTGGGGGCAATTGGATGGTCACGCACCTGCGCGCGGGGGAGGCGATCCTGGCGCTCATCCTCTTTCGCGTGGTCTGGGGTTTTCTGGGAAGCACGCCCTCGCGCTTTGCCTCCTTCGTCCACGGCCCTCGCGCCGTGCTACGCTACGCGCGCGACCTTTTCGCGAGCGACACCCCGCCGCATCCCGGGCACAACCCCCTCGGGGGTTGGTCGGTGCTCGCGATGCTGGCGCTCCTGTTCGTCCAGGTCGTCACCGGGCTCTTTGCCAACGACGACATCTTCGTCACCGGCCCGCTTTACGCCTGGGTCAGCAAGGCCGCAAGCGACCGCCTGACGAAGATCCATTTGTTCAACCGCTGGCTGTTGGCGGCAACGGTGGGAGTGCACATCGCGGCGATCTTTTTTTACCTGTTCTACAAGCGCGAAAACCTGATTCTCCCCATGATCACGGGGAGAAAGCGCTGGCGCGGCGCCCCGCCGCCCCCCATCCGCCGCGCCTCCGGCTTGGTTGCGGTACTGGTGGCGCTCGCCGCTTTCGGGGCGGTCTGGCTGCTCGTCCGTTAGTCCGGAAGGCGCAACACCCCGTTTACTTCCGGCGGTAGCTGTCGTGGCAGGCCTTGCAGCTGGCGCCGGCGGCGCCGAAAGCGTTCCGGATCCCGTTCAGCTCACCGGTCTTCGCCGCCGCGAGCAACTTGGCGACCTCGTTCTGATTCGCCCGCGCGAGTTTCAGGAAATCTTCCTTTTGCGTGAGCGCCTCGGGGCGAAGCGCGCTTCCCTTGTCGCTTCCGGCCACCTGGAAAGCCTCCCAGGGAAGCTTGAGCAGGGTCGCCACCAGCGAGGCGTTCTCCTCGAACGCCTCGCGCGCGAAGGGGGTCTCTCCCCGCACCATAGCCCCCAGGCGCGTGAAATGGGTCCCCAGGACGGACATCACCGACTGCCGGTACTTGATCGCATCCTCGACCTTGGCGAACTGCGCCCGGGCATCGCCCGCCGTCCAAATCATGACGGCGGCAGAGCAGATCGCTATCCACGCTTTCTTGTTCATGTTCCCCCTCCCCTGCGGACACAAAGCGTTTTCGCCACGACACGCGGGATAAGCCCTCATATCAAAGCCTCGACCGGAAAACCATAGGTTTTGTTCCGCCGGCGGAGGGGATGCTTCGCATGGAGTTGCTAAGGGGGCAAGAAATATAATTGACATTAAAAATTTTAGAATGTAAAAAACTTTTCATATAGAGAATAAATGGATTTTTATTTTCATAATGTCGTTCGGTCTACTTCTACAAAATCGTGCCGCCGCACTTACCCCGTCCCAGCGTAAGGTGATCGACTATGTTCTTGCGCATGAGGACGAAGCGGTATTTCTCACCGTTCCTGAAATCGCCGCGCGCGCTCGAGTAAGCACCGCGTCCGTCGTCCGGGCGGCGAAATCGCTCGGTTTCAGAGGCTTCCCCGATTTTCAACACGAGTTGCGCAACCTGTTCCGCGAAAAGCTCACCACCAGCGCCCGTTTAAAGAAAACCGAGATTCCCGGCAAAGACGGCGATGTGTTGCGTGCCATCCTCTCCGGCGACATCGACAACCTGAACGATACCTTGAAGCGCAACGACCCGCAGGAATTTCGCCGTTTCGTGGACGCCCTCGATCGTGCTGGCCGAATCGTGATCATCGGCTTGAGGAGCGCCCATGCGCTCGCCGTCTTTCTGGCTGTCGCTCTCGAGTTTCTGCAACGGGAAGTTCTTCTGTTACGACCCGGAATCGGTACCCTCTGGGATCGGCTTTTTCGGCTCAAGGAAACCGACGCCCTCGTGGGCATCGGCTTTCCCCGCTATACGCGCGAGACCGTACAGGCGCTCGACTACTGCCGGAGCCGCGGCCGATGTACCTTGGCCATCACCGACAGCCCGATCTCTCCGCTCGCCCGTCATGCCGACTTTGTGCTGACCGCGTCCTGTCGGATGGATTCCTTCGTGGAATCTTTCACCGCGGCGTTGAGCCTCATCAACGCCGTGGTGACCTCCCTGGGCCTGAAAAATCGAGCGGCCACCCTCGAACGATTGAATTCTCTGGAAGCCTATTGGCGTGAGCGCCAAGTTTACTGGGAGCCCTGACGGACAGGCAAAGGCCGAGGGAAATTCCGCCGGGAAAGGAGGTGAAGCCGATCCCCCCCCCACGGGGATCCCAAAATACGCCCCATCCTCTCACAGACGATCCACAAGGAGGGATGTCATGAGCAAACGCCTGGTTTTCATCACCCTGGTTCTTCTAATGGCGGGGTTTGGGCTGCAGACCTCAGCCGATGCCGACAGCCGCAAGTTCCTTACGTTGGCCTCCGGGAGCCCGGGCGGAGTCTATTACCCTCTCGGCGGCGGCATGGCGGTCGTGATCGAAAAAACCGTGCCCGACCTCCGTTGCGCCTCCGAATCCACGGGGGCCTCGGTGGAAAACTCGCGGCTCGTAGGCGGAGGCAATTCCGATATGGGCATGGTGATGGGCAGCGTGGCCTACAAGGCCCTGACGGGCCAGGCACCTTTCGAAAAAAAACTCGACATCTCGGCCCTGTTCCAGATGTATCCCGCCCCGGAGCATATCGTCACGACCACCAAAAGCGGCATCCGCTCCCTCGCTGACCTCAAAAGCAAGAAAGTCTCGATCGACGTTCCCGGAAGCGGCTGCGCCATCATGGCCACGGCCATTCTTGAAGAGGCCGGCTTCGATCTCAAAAAAGATCTCACCATCGCCAACCTCTCCCAGTCCGAGTCCGTACAGGCTTTAAAGGACGGCGTCGTGGACGCGGTGTTCTTCAACTTCGCCTATCCCGGAGCGGCCGTAATGGACCTCGCGGCGACAAGGGACATCGTGCTCATCGCCCTTGAAAAGGACCTTGTCGACCGCCTGATCAAAAAGTACCCCTACTACGTCCAGATCACCATCCCCAGAGGGACCTATCCTAAGGTCGATAGCGACGTGCTCTGCCTCGGCGATTCCAACCTGCTGATCGCCCATGCCAAGATGCCCGAAGACATCGCCTACAAAGTCGTTAAGGCGATCTTCAGCAACGTCCGGGAAGGCCCGCACGCCCTGATCAACATTCACCCCATTGCGGCTCAGCTGACGCCGGCCAATGCGGTGAACAGTCCGCTCCCCCTGCATCCCGGCGCACAGAAATACTTTCGTGAAGTCGGCGCATTGAAATAACCCCCCGCCCGTCTCGGCCGGCAGTGTCGGGACGGGCAGGAGATCCGGAATGATCGTGACACGAGCAATCCAGGCCGCCGTTTTTCTGCTGGCCGCAGCCGCAGGGATGGGATTCGGCCTCGCTCGCCTTCACGCAGAAGACCTCCCCGCAGATCTGCGGCTGGAGATCGTCCAGCGCGACGATGGCCGGATTCTCTGGCACACTTCGGTTGCAGCGGGAGACCGTTTCGAACTGCTCTATCGCCATTCCTCGGATCATACCCCCGTCTACGATCTCTTCGAGATCACCGCCGATGGGGGCTTTCTCCTCCTGGAAGAGCGGTTCCTCTGGTACGGAGCCGGCCTCGAATTTCACCCCTCGGCGGATGTTTCCTTCTCGCCGGAGGGGACGAGGATCCGCCTGCGGCGGACGTTTCCGGCAATCGCGCTGCGCACAGGCCTGACGGCAGATCAGCGCCTCCGGATCCGCGAACAACAGATTTCGCTGCTTACAATCGCTCAGGGAAGCGACGCGTTATGGATCCGCATCCGAAAAGCGGCGACGGGCGATCCCTAGCCCCGGTGGATCCGGCTCCCCACTCCGGTGCGGCAGCCGGGCTGCGGCAACATCCCTCTGCCGCGCAGGGGCCGCTCGAACGCTTCGAACGTAAGCGCCGCTTTGAAGGCAAAACCGGCCTGGCGGTTTACGCCGCAGCGCTTCTGACCTCTGGCTATCACCTGATCTACGCTTACGCGCATCCGTTTTTCGCCCTCGACCATCGCGCCCTGCACTGGATGTTCCTTTCAGCCCTTCTGTTTCTTCTCTACCCCTTTTCGCGAAAACGCTCGCCCCGGGGACGGATCTCGTTGCCCGATGCCCTTTTCCTGGTTCTCTCCGGCGGCATTTGCCTCTGGATTTTTTTCCAGTCTTCGGCAATCATGAAAAGAGCTGGCGCTTACGCCCTCCAGGACGTGATTCTCGGCACGGCACTCGTCGTCATCGTACTGGAGGCCGCACGTCGCTCCACCGGGCCCGCGGTGCCTCTCATCGCCCTGGTTTTCATCGTCTATTCGCTTTTCGGCCCTTATCTGCCCGAGGTCATCAGCCACCGGGGCTACTCCCTGCAACGACTCAGCACCTATCTTTCCCTGTCCACCGACGGGATCTTCGGCGTGCCTTTGGGGGTCTCAGCCAACTTCATCTTGCTTTTCATCCTTTACGGCGCCCTGTTGCGGAAAACGGGTGCAGGTCAATTTTTTACCGACATCGCCTTCGCTCTGACGGGCTGGACTCGCGGCGGTCCGGCCAAGGCGGCCGTGGTCTCAAGCACATTTTTTGGCATGATTTCTGGAAGTTCTGTCGCCAACACAGTGACCACCGGCTCCTTCACCATCCCGCTGATGATCCGCACCGGCTACCCCGCCCATTTTGCCGCCGGGGTTGAGGCATCCTCTTCAACCATGGGGCAAATCATGCCTCCCATCATGGGAGCGGCGGCCTTCATCATGGCCGAGTTCTTGGGGATTCCCTACTACCGGGTTTGCGTGGCGGCCGTGATTCCGGCGATCCTCGCCTTCTTTTCGACTTTTATGCAGGTGCACTTCCGGGCCGTCTCGCTGGGGCTGAGCGGCCTACCCCGGAAGGAGTTGCCGAGCATTCGCGGAACCTTGTCCCGGGGCTGGCACCATGTCTTTTCGATCGTTCTGCTGGTCGCCTTTCTGATGCAGGATTATTCTCCCGAGCGAGCCGTGTTCTGGGCCATCCTGGCCACGATCGTTTCTTCTCTGCTGATGGGTGCACTGCGGCGGGAAGCGCTTCGAGTTTCCTTGCGGCAGCTGGTGGAAGGTCTGGCCGAAGGGGCTGTCGGCGCCGTGGAAGTCGCCGCCGCCTGTGCCGCAGCGGGTATCATCATCGGCTCGATCACGATGACCGGGCTGGGAATCAAGTTTTCCTCCCTGGTGATCGACGCCTCCATGGGCCATCTCGCCTTGGCGTTGCCTTTCACCATGATCGCCTGCCTCTTTCTCGGTATGGGGGTTCCGACCACAGCACAGTACGTCATCATCTCCTCCCTTGTAGCGCCGGCCCTCGTCCAAATGGGGGTGGAGGCCATCGCCGCCCATCTCTTCATTCTGTATTTTGGAACGCGTGCCGATATCACCCCGCCGGTTGCCCTCGCCGCTTACGCTGGTGCGGGAATTGCCGGGTCTGATCCTTGGAAGACGGGATTGTCCGCTTTCCAGCTGGGCATCGCTGGCTTCATCATCCCCTTCATGTTCATCTTCGCCCGCGAACTGCTTTTTCTGGGGAACCTGTACCGCATCCTGTTCGCCCTATTCTCCGCCGTCCTCGGCGTGACCTGTCTCGCGGCAGCTGTGCAGCGTTGCTTACAGTCACGGTGCACCTGGCCCGAGACGATAGTTCTTTACTTGGTCGCCTTTCTGCTGATCCAGCCGGGGCTGTGGACCGATGCAGCGGGGATCGTGGTATTCACCGCCCTGTGGTTTCGCCAAAGGCGCCCACCGGCGCACCGAAGAATAACCGTGCCCACTTCTTTCACCTCGGGAGGTCCCCGGAACCGGTGAAGAGAATCCCAGCCCAGGAGGCAAACGAAATGTCGCGTGCACCTCAAGAGGATCGGATCTTTTACCGCAGTCCCCGCAAGAAGTACCCGACGGCGGTGCGCGCGGAAGGGATTCTGATTTACGACCAAGAGGGGCGGGCCTATATCGACGGCTCGGGAGGAGCAGTCGTCGTCTCCATCGGACACGGCGTCCGGGAAATCCTGCAGGCCATGCAGTCCCAAGCCGCGTGCATCGCTTTCGCGCATGGCTCGCAATTCACCAGCGAGGCGGCGAAAGAGCTGGCGCACAAGATCGTCGATCTCTGTCCGCCGGGACTCGAGCGCGTCTACTTCCTGTCCGGCGGCTCCGAGGCGGTGGAGACGGCAGTCAAAATGGCCCGCCAGTACCAGGTCGAGCGCGGCAAACCGGAAAAATACAAAGTCATCTCCCGGTGGGCCAGCTACCATGGCAACACCCTGGGCGCACTCGCCCTGAGCGGGCATACGGGGCGCAGGCGACTTTACCTTCCCCTCATGCCGCATACGCCCCATATCGCCCCCGCCTACTGCTACCGCTGTCCCTTCGGCCGGAAGCCCGACGACTGCCGCATCGAATGTGCCGAAGATCTCGCGCAGGCGATCCTCTACGAAGGGCCCGAGTCGGTCTCGGCATTCATCGCCGAACCCGTCGTCGGGGCCACGGCGGGAGCCGTGGTCCCCCGCGACGGTTACTTTCAGCGCATCCGCGAAATCTGTGATCGTTACGACGTACTGTTGATCGTCGACGAGGTGATGACCGGCTTCGGTCGAACCGGCCGCAACTTCGCGATCGACCACTGGGGCGTGTCGCCGGATATGATCGTCGGCAGCAAGGGGCTGGCAAGCGGCTACAGCCCGATCTATTGCGTGGTCGCCACGGCCGAAATCCATGACACCATCCGTGACGGATCCGGCGTCTTCGTCCACGGCCACACCTACAGCCAGAATCCCCTTTCCTGCGCCGTCGCCGCGGCGGTCATCGACTATGTCCGAACCCACGACCTGGTGAGGCACGCGGCTGTCCGCGGCAGATACCTGTTGGAACGGCTGCGACTCCTCGAGCGGCACCCGATCGTCGGCGACATCCGCGGACTGGGGCTCATGGCGGGAATCGAGTTCGTCCGGGATCGGCGAACGCGGGAGCCTTTCGATCCCCGCCTGAAGCTGAACCAGAAGGTCGGTGGACGGGCGTTCGAGAAAGGGCTCATCACCTACCCCGGCGGGGGCGGGGCCGACGGGGTCCGGGGCGATCACCTGTTGCTTGCCCCCCCTCTGATCATCACCGAGGAAGAAATCGACCGCATGGTGGAAATCCTCGACGCTTCGATCGCCGAGGTCACCGCCGAAATGGACGAGGTCTGAGAGCTCGCCGCGAAAAAGGGCTGGCCGGGAAAGAACAAGGAACGATGGAAAAGGTGATCATCACCGTCGCCCTCACGGGCAATGTCCCCACCCGGGAGATGAACCCTCATTTGCCTCTGACGCCGGAAGAGATCGCCGCCGATGTCGCCCGCTGCCGCGACGCCGGAGCGAGCCTGTTTCACATTCACGCCCGGGATGCCCAGGGAAAACCCACACTGGATCCCCGCGTGTATCAGGCGATCGTCTGCCGGATCAAAGAAAGGGCTCCGGAGGTCATCATCCAACTGTCGACGGGGGCTCGAGCGGGAAAAGATTGGGAGGCCCGTGCCGCTCCGGTCCGCCTGCTGCCCGAAATGGCCTCGTTTACCACGGGCTCGAACAACCTCCCGGGCATCGTTTATGAGAACCCACCCGCCTTCCTCGAATTTCTGGCCGCCGTCTTCCGGGATACCGGCGTCAAGCCCGAAATCGAAGTCTTCGAGGCTGGCATGATCGCCAATGCTCTCTACCTCCAGGCCAAAGGGTACCTCATGCCGCCGCTTCACTTCGACTTTGTGCTGGGAGCGCCCGGTTCCATGCCGGGATCGGTGCGCAATCTGGTCTTTCTGGCGGAAAGCCTGCATCCGGGATCGACCTGGTCGGTGGCCGGAATCGGCAAGGCCGAACTTCCGCTGTCCACCGCCGCCGTCGCCATGGGCGGGCACGTGCGGGTGGGGCTGGAGGACAACCTGCGGCTCCCGGACGGTTCACCAGCCTCCAATCCGGTGCTGGTGGAAAAAATCGTTCGCATCGCCGAGGAAATGGGGCGCGGCATCGCCAGCCCGGAAGAAGCCCGACGGATCCTCACGCTCGATCCGGCAAACCGCGATCGGATCCTCGAGGGCATGCCCGCGGTTTCTTGACGGATCAGCGCCAGTCGATCCGCGGCGGCCGCCGCGGCGCAAGCAGGCGATAGGAAAATCGCGGCCGGCCCACCATGACCGCACCACAGACCTTGTGCTTCGCGGGAATGCCCAAGGCCTCGAAGAGCGGCGGATGAGCGTTCGCCGCCATGGAAAAATAGCCCGCCCAGCAGGTCCCGAGACCCAGCACGGGAGCATAGAGCTCGAGGTAGGCGAGGGCGAGCGCCGTGTCCTCGACGGCGAATCCCCAGTTGCGATCGACATGAACCACGATCACGTGGGGAGCCCCGCGCAACACCCGATCGCAGCCCTCCTCCCAGTCGGCCACCACCCGCGTGAAGGAGAGAAGTGCAGCGAGCTTGGGCTTCTCCTGGATGAAACCGCGCATATACTCGACGGTGAGCGCGGCCAGGCGGCGGGTCGCCGCGGGGTCCTCGACCACCGTCCAGTGCCAGGGCTGGGCGTTCTTGGCCGAGGGCGCCCAGCAGGCCGCTTCGATCAGGCGGGCGAGAAAGGCGCGCTCGACGGGAAGCGCCTCGAAGCTGCGGATCGAGCGGCGGCGGCGGAGAAACTGCTCGGCCTGCTCCGGACCCGGCAGGAGCTCCGGCCGGATCGGGGGAAACTCCGCGGCCTGAAGCCTCGTCAGCCGGAAGGCCCCCGTCGGGCAGACGGCGACGCAATGGCCGCAGGAGATGCACCCGGCGGCGAAATCGGCCCGCGGTACGGGAACGGGGTCGTCCTCTTCCAAACGAAGGATGCGGGCCGGACATTCCTGCACACACAGGCCGTCCCGGATACAGGCTTCGGTGTCGATGACGAAGGGATTCATCAGCCGTTTTCCTTCCCGGATCGAATCGGTGGCATCTTCTGTGATCTGGCTATAACCCGCTTTGCGCCGACTGGCAAACCACGCGCCGCCGTACCGGAAGGCCGCGGTTGACCGCGGCGCCCTCCCCTTGTAAAGGGAGGTTTGCGGACGGCCCCGACCGGCCTTCCCCCTCGGGCCGGCGAGAACCCCCGCAAAAGAGTCCGCAACGCTCCCGCCGGCCGGGAAGATTTCCATGCCGAAGCTCTCCTTCGAGGCGGCCTCCGAGCTCCTGGGAACGCACGCGATCCCGGGAAACGAGCGCGAAATCGCCGCCCTCTGCACCCGGCTGGGCGAGCTGCTCGATTTGAACGGCGAGGACTGGATCCGCTCCCACCGGGCGATGCTGCTCGCACAGTGGCGTCGGGTCGTCGAATGCCGCCTGATTCCCTGAACGCCGTTTTTGCGGAGGATCCCCTGAGCCCTCTTTTTCAACCCGCCGCCTTGAAAGGAATCCTTCTGCGCAACCGTTTCGTCCGCTCCGCCACCTGGGAAGCCATGGCGACACCGCGGGGTGAGGTCACCGCCCGGCTGGAGGAGACGATCGCCGCGCTCGCCCGCGGCGGCGTGGGGCTGATCATCTCCAGCCACGCTTTCGTCCGCCCCGAGGGCCAGGCCGGGCCGGGCCAAATCGGGGTCTACGAGGACCGACTGATCCCGGGTCTCCGGCGTCTGGCGGAGGCGGCGCATGCACACGGATCGGCGATTCTGCTGCAACTCGCCCACGCCGGCTATTTCGCCGACCCCGCACTCACCGGGACGCCTCCGCTCGCCGTCTCCGCCGCGGTCCGCCTGGACGACGTCGAACGCCGGGAAATCGAAAAGGAAGACATCCCCGGCCTCGTCGAAGCGTTCGCCCGGGCGGCCGGCCGCGCACGGGAGGCGGGCTTTGACGGCGTGCAGATCCACGCCGCCCACGGATACCTCTTGAACCAATTCCTCTCCCCGCTCTTCAACCGCCGCCCGGACGCCTACGGCGGGACCCTGGAAAACCGTTTGCGAATCCACGGCGAGATCGTCGCCGCCATCCGGCGGCAGGTGGGCAACGATTACCCCGTCTTGGTCAAGTTGAACGGCAGGGATTTCGCCCCGGGCGGCCTTGAGGCGGAGGAGGCCGCGCAAGCCGCCGCCCGGCTCGAAGCGGCCGGCATCGACGGGATCGAGGTGTCCAGCGGCATGACCCGGCATGCGCGCTACGGGTCCGCCCGCAAGCGGATCGCCCGTCCGGAAGAGGAGGCCTACAACCGGCCGGAGGCCGAATGCATCCGCCGGAAGGTCGGCGTACCGCTTTTTCTCGTGGGCGGGATCCGCTCGCTTGTCACGGCCGAGCGGCTTTTCGCCGAGAACGTCTGCGATTTCATCGCCATGAGCCGCCCCTTCATCCGCGAGCCCGACCTCGTGAACCGCTGGCGGTCGGGCGATCTCCGGCCGGCGACCTGCACCTCGGACAACCTCTGTTACGGACCGGCGCGAAGCGGCGAAGGCCTCTATTGTGTCACGGCGGCCAGGGAGAAAGAGGGGAAAGTTCCTTGACGAAGATCAGCTTGTCGTCGCCCGGAGCGTAGAAATCCCGCAGGCGGGCCTCGCGCCGGAAGCCGGCATGACGGTAAAAGCGGCGGGTCGGCCGATACTGCGGACGACCCGAGGTTTCGGCATAGAGCCGCCGCCCGCCTGCCTGCCGGATGCGTTCCTCGGTCCGCGCGAGCAGGATGCGACCCCGGCCGGCACCTTGCCGGTCCCGGTGAACCGCAATCCAGTAAAGATCGAAGCTCGCCAGGGTCCCGGGGACGGGGCCGAAGCAGCTGTAGCCGCTCACGCGACCCCCCTCTTCCAGGAAAACGAAGCAATACCCGCTTTCGGTCCCCCGCGAGAGCCGTTCGGCAACCAACTCGGCGGCGATGTCGATTTCGGCGGCGTGGAAAAACCCGGTCGAGGAGACGATCTCGCGTACACGATCCCCGTCGGTCTCGAAGACGACTTCGCGGAAGCGGAACGTCTCGGGGGGCGCCTCCGGGGAGGCCGGCGAAACCGGGGCCGGCCGCCGGGAACCCCCTTTCCCGGGTTTTGCTTCGGTCGGTGATGGCGTATACTTCGTCATCACGTTCACGGAAGAACAACCATGGTCCGCTCTGCAGGCATCGTCGTCGTCCGGCGGCAGGATTCCGGCTGGCGTGTTCTTTTGCTGCGCGCGTTCCGCTTCTGGGATTTCCCGAAAGGCGAGCTTCGCCCCGGGGAGGATCCCCTGGCCGCGGCCCGGCGTGAAACCCGCGAGGAAACGGGAATCGACCGGCTTTCTTTCCCTTGGGGCACGGAATTCGTGGAAACGCAGCCTTACCGCCATGGAACAAAGATTGCGCGCTATTATCTCGCCGAAACCGACGCGACGCAAGTGGAGCTTGCCGTGAACCCCGCCCTGGGAAAGCCCGAGCATCAAGAGTTCCGCTGGGTCGATCCGGACGAGCTTGCGGCCCTCGTCCCCCCGCGGCTTGAACCCGTCGTCCGCTGGGTTCGCTGGAGGCTCGGACCATGATCGTCGTGACCGCCGCCATCTGGTGTGAAAACGGCTGCGTTTTGATCGCCCGTCGCAAACCCGGCCGTTCTCATGCCGGCCGCTGGGAGTTTCCGGGGGGAAAGCTCCGGCCCGGGGAAACGCCGCCCGAAGGCTTGGCGCGCGAGCTGCGCGAGGAGCTGGACATCGAAGCGCAGGTGGGCGGGTTTTTCGGGGAAGCCCTCGATGCCGGCCACACCCCCCCGATCCGCCTGCTCGCCTACCGCATCCGCGCCGTTGCCGGCACGCCACGCTGTCTGGATCACGCGGAGCTGCGCTGGGTGCCGATCCGGGATCTCGGCCGCGAGAATCTCTGCCCGGCCGACCGGAAGCTTGCGGATCTGCTGCGGAGGGCCTCATGAGTCGTCTGCGCCCGGTGTGGCTGCTGGCCGCGGTCTTCGCCGGTGCTTTGGGGTCGGCGCTGCCGGCTACAGCCCAGGAGAGGCCCCCTCCCGCTTCGGCGCCGGCTGTGGAAACCGCGCGCCAGAAGCAGCTCGAGCGGGAGGCTTCGGTCAACCTTTCGCTCGCCAAGAAGGCGATCCAGGAAGAGGGCTTCGCCAACGGGCGCGTCGCCCTCAACGTCTGGAAAGTCACGGCCATTGAAGCCGACACCTTCGATGCCCGGCTCTACGAGGAGTTGAGACGTCAGCTCTACGAAAAGTCGCTCCGCGAAAGCCTACGCTGCGTCGAGCAGGGGATCGTCCAGCGCAACGCCGTCGACGCCGCGCGCTGCCTGCAACTCTACCGCCACCACGCCCGGGAGATCCGCCTCTTCGACGCCCGGCGCTACGAGGAACTCCAGCGGCGGATCGGCGAAATCCGGACCCGGGAAAAACGCTGAGCCTGCACTTCCTCCGTCGGGTTTTCATGCGGCCATCGTCCGTCGCAGAAGCGGCAGCAGGTCGGCCAGCGGCAGCGCGTTCAGCACGTCCTTCTTTTCGAGCCATCCTCGACGCGCCTGCCCGATCCCGTATGCGAGATGCTCGAAGTCCGACGGCGCGTGGGCGTCGCTGTTTACGGCGATCCGGACGCCCGCTGCGCGGGCCTCACGGCAGGAGGTGTCCGCCAGATCGAGCCGACGCGGGTGGGCGTTCAGCTCGAGAAAACAGCCCCGTTCGGCCGCCTTGGCGATCACGGCGGCGAGATCGAGAGCGTAGGGCTCCCGGCCGGGAAGCAGCCTTCCCGTAGGATGGGCGAGAATCGTGAAATAACGCCCATCCATGGCCCGCAGGATGCGGGCCGTCTGGCGTTCGCGGCTCAGGCGGAACCCGCTGTGAACGGCGCCGATCACGAGATCGAGCCGGCCGAGCACCTCGTCGGGCAGATCGAGGCCGCCGTCCTCGAGGATCTCGACCTCGATCCCTTTGAGCAGGGTGAAGTCCTTCCAGCGCTCGTTCAGACGATCGATCGCCTCGATCTGCTCGAGAAGCCGGCGCTCGTCCAGGCCGCCCGCAACGCGCAAACGGCGGGAATGGTCGGTGATCGCCAGATACTCGAGGCCGCGCCGCCGCGCCGCCTGGGCCATCTCCTCAAGGGATGCCGTCCCGTCGGTCGCCGTGGTGTGCGCGTGAAGATCCCCGCGCAGGTCGGCGGCGCTCACGAGGACGGGCAATCGGCCTTCCCGTGCGGCCTCGATCTCGCCCCGGTCTTCCCGCAGCTCGGGAGGGATGAAGGCCAGCCCCAGGGCCCGGTAGACCGAGGCCTCGGTCCGACCGGCGATCCGCGCCCCGGATCGAAAGACCCCGTATTCGTTGACCTTGAGACCGCGCCGCCTGGCGATTCGGCGCAGCGCGATGTTGTGCGTCTGGCTGCCGGTGAAATATTGGAGCGCCGCCCCGAAACTCGAGTCCTCGACCCGCCGCAAGTCGACCGGGAGGCCGGAGCGGAGAACGACGCCGGCCTTGGTCTCCCCGCGGGAGCGCACTTCGCGCACGTCCCCCCAGGAGACGAACCGCTCGATCACCGGACTCCCCGAGCCGGCGGCCGCCACAAGATCGATGTCACCGACCGTTTCCCGCTGGCGTCGGTAGCTGCCGGCGGCCTCGACCCGCCGGACACCGGGCTGGGCGCGCAGAAAGCTGAGCAGCGCCTCCACTTGCGGCCGGGCCTCTCCGAGCGGTGTGCGCCCCGGAGCGGCGGAATCCCGGGTGAGCGCCTCGAGAATCTGCCGCTCGAGGGTTTCGCCGAAGCCGGGAAGCGCCCGAATGCGCCCTTGCGCGGCGGCCTGAAGCAGCTCCTCCCGTGTCGCCAGGCCAAGCTCCCCGTAAAGCGCCCGCACCCGTTTCGGGCCGAGCCCCGGAAGCCGCAGCATCTCCCGCAGCGCGGCCGGAAGGCTTGTCCGCAGCCGTTCCAAGGTGGACGTCGTTCCCGTCCGGACGATGTCGGCGATCTTGGCCGCAAGCTCCTTTCCGATCCCGGGAAGCTGCCGGAGGTCCTGGCCGGCGGTCAGCAGGTCGGCCGCCTCCGTGCCCAGCCCCCGCAGAACCTGCGCCGCCTTTCGGTACGCACGGATCTTGAACGGGTTTTCATCCTGCAGCTCGAGAAGATCGGCGATCTCCTCGAAGACGGCCGCGATTTCGGAATTGCCGACCATGTGCCCCTCGCCCGGATCTTCTCGCGGCGATCCCCGGTGTGGCCCCCGGGAGTCTTTTTCCTTGCGCGAAAAGAGGCCGGCCCTCTTCGGGGGGACTATTTTTCCACAGAAAGGCGATCCGCGCAAAGCAAGGCAGAACAAGGGGAAAAGGCGCTCCTCTTCGAAGCCGCCGGTCCTTGGGGGAAGCCGAGAAAACCCGAGGGTTTACGCCGAGGAAAAAGTCGGGTAGACCATCGGGAACTCCGGATCGTGATTTTCGTACCTGGAGAAACCCGCAGAGAGGACGCACCCATGGCCAGACAAGGGGAAAGCATGACCACAGCGGAGTTCTCGCGGGCGGCCGGGATCCCCGCAACGGCCGTCACGCGGCTGATCCGGGAAGGAAAACTCCGTGCCCGCAAGGAGGGAACATCCTGGAAGATCCCCGCTTCCCAGCTCGAAGCGCGGGCCGTACGCGAGATGGCGGGCAAAGGGAAAAAAGAACAGGGACGACGCGCCACACGCCGGAGCGGCGGGAGGGCGGCCGCGGAAGCCGTCACCCGCTTAACCTCGACGGGCAAATCCGCAGCGTCACCCGCGGCGGAGTCTCCTTCCGAGGCTTCCGCAGAGGGCGTGCCGGCTCGGGAAGCGCCCCTGGCGGCGGAAGCGAATTATTCCGTGGAGGACTTCGCCGCCATGACCTATCTTACCGTCCGAGGAGTCCGCGAGTGGTTGAGAATCGGCCGTCTGCGCGGTTTATGCACTCCGCAGGGGGAATGGCGCGTAGTCGCAAGCAACCTCTCCGACCCCGATATCCGCCGGCTGCTCCGAAAATAATCAGAAGCGCCCTCCGCGGCCGAAGCCGCCCCGCCCCCCGCCGCCTTGCGGGCCGCGGCCGAAGCCGCCGGGAC
>CAZQUP010000068.1:0-15068 GCA_964596545.1 uncultured Desulfatibacillum sp.
CCGCGCCCGCGGAGCTGAGCGCCCCGCCCGCGGGCCCGGTCGCCACGAACGCCTCGGGGGCGCGCACGTTCCGCTACGGGCCGACCCGTGCCTGGGTGCGGGGGATCCGCGTGATGCTGGCCGACGGCGAGGTGCTCGACCTCGCGCGGGGCAAGGTCTTCGCCTCCCCCGCGGGCGAGTTTCTCATTCGGGATTCCAACGGCAGGGACCGGCGTGTCAGGCTGCCGACCTACCGGATCCCGCCCACGAAGAACACGGCCGGCTTCTTCACCGCTCCGGCGATGGATCTCGTCGATCTTTTCATCGGCTCGGAGGGCGCCTTCGGGATCATCACCGAGGTGACCGTGGGGTTGCTGCCGCGCACGCCCAAGATTTCGGTTGTTCAATTTCTTTCCTCCGACGAGCAGGCGATCCGCCTTGTGCGCGCCCTGCGCGAGGACCCGCGCCTGCGGCTCGATTTCCTCGAGATGTACTCCGAGACCGCCCTCGGGCTCTTGCGCGAGCGTCAGGCGCGCGATGCCCGCTCCGTCGGGACCCCGGCGATCCCGCGGAGCGCGCGATCGGCCCTCTTCTTCGAGCTCGACTTCGATCCCGCGGCCGGACCCGCGGCGAAGGAAGCCCTCGCGGAGGTGCTCGCCGCCTGCGGCACTTCCCTCGCGGACAGCTGGGCCGCCTATGAGCCGCGCGAGCTCGAGCGGCTCAAGCATTTCCGACACATCCTTCCCGAGACGATCAACGCGATCATCGCCGAGCGCAAAAAAAAGCACCCCGGTCTGCACAAGCTCGGAACCGATCTCGCCGTCCCCGACGAGCACTTGGAGGCCATGTGGGAGTTTTACCGGGAATCGCTTGCTCGGGCCGGGCTCGAGTGGGCGGCCTTCGGCCACATCGGCAACAACCACCTGCACATCAACATTCTGCCGCGCGACATGGCCGACCTCGAAAAAGCGCTCGGCCTCTACGGGCGCTTCGCCGAGCAGGCGGTGGCCTTCGGGGGGACGGTCTCGGCCGAACATGGGATCGGCAAACTCAAGGCGAAGTTTCTAAAGACGATGTACCGCGATGAGGAAATCGAACAGATGCGCGCCGTCAAGCGCGCGCTCGACCCGCAGGGGCTGCTCAACCCGGGAAACATCTTCGAGACATCGCCCTGCGCGATGCCGGACCGCTCGTGACGGCCTGCGGACCGCAGGCGAAGGCAGGGGATGAACGCGGAGATCGGCGAAGTCGTTTCGGCCGACTCCGAAACGCCAAGGGAGGAGAGAGAGATGAGGAAAAACGGCATCGGAAAGCATTGGGCGTCGATCGCGGCCCTGGCGGTCCTGCTGCCCGGAATCGCTTTCGGGCTCGAGAACATCAACATCGCCACCGCGACGACGGCCGGGGTTTATTACCCCATGGGAAACGCCATGGCCCAGCTGTTCAACACCAAGATCCCCGCTGTGAAGGCCTCGGCCCAGGCGACCGCGGGCACACCCCAGAACATTCTGCTCATGCAGAAAAAAGAGGCGGAAGTGGCCTTCGCGCAAAACGGGGTCGCCTATTACGCCTACAACGGTCTGGAGATGTTCAAGGACAAGCCGGTCAAGATGCTCCGCGGGATCACCCATCTGTACCCCAACGTAATGCAGATCGTCGTCGCCGCCGACTCGGGCATCCGCTCGATCAAGGACCTGGAAGGCAAGGCGTTCGTTCCGGGGGCGGTGGGGAGCGCCACCGAGGTGAACAGCCGGGAAATCCTCGGTCTCTACGGGCTCGATTACCGTGAGAAGAAAAACGTGAGAGCCGATTACCTGGGCTACGGGGAGGCGGCCAGCGCCCTCAAGGACGGGCGCACCGCGGGCATTCTCATTGCGGGCGGTCTGCCCACGGCCGCGGTGATGGATGTGGCCGCTTCGGTCAAGCTGCGGCTGCTTTCGCTTGAGCCCGAGAAGATCCGCGAGCTCGTCGAAAAGATGCCCTGGTACTACGAGTACGTGATTCCCAAGGGGACGTACATGGGCCAGGATGAGGACGTGCGCACCGTGGCCGTCGCCAACATCTTGATCTGCCGCGAGGACCTGAAAGAGGAACTGGTTTACCGCTTCACGCGGACGATCTACGAGAACCTGGCCGACCTGGTCGCCGCGCACAAGGCCGCTCAAGGAATCCAAAAGGAGAACGCCCTGAAAGGCATGACCGTTCCGTTGCATCCCGGCGCGGAGAAGTACTACCGCGAGATCGGTGTCGTGAAGTAACCACGAGTCTCCCCGGAGGGGTGATCCCTGGTGGCCGCAAAGGGTGCGCCCCCGGCGACGGCGGGGGGAGCGGCTTTGCCCGTGCCTGAGTGCGAGGACAGCGATGACGATTGAAAAGCAGACGATTGAGGCCTTCAGCCGGGACCAGAAGACCGAGAAAGCCGAGCAGATCGCCCGCAAGTACGATGCCGAGTCGCGCTACCGAAAACTCGCCGGCCCGATGGCGATTGCGGTTTCGGCGATCGCCGTCGCGATGTCTCTTTTTCATCTCTACACCGCGGGCATCGGGCTGCTCGAGGCGATCAAACAGCGAAGCATCCACCTCTGCTTCGTTCTGGTGCTGATCTTTCTTCTCTACCCGGCGCGCCGCCGCAGCCCCCGCGAGCGGGTTTCGTTCTGGGATTACGGGTTGGCCGCAGTCGCTCTTGCGGTCGAGATCTACCTCCTCACACAGTACGACCGCATCGCGCTGAGCGGGGGGGTGACGAATACGCTGGACATCGTTGCCGGCGGCATCCTCTGCCTGCTGGTGCTCGAGGCCGCCCGACGCGCCACGGGCATCGAGCTTCCGATCATGGCCGGGCTCTTCGTGCTCTATGCGCTTTACGGCAACCTCATCCCGGGGCAGTTCGGGCACCGCGGCTACTCGCTCGAGCGGATCATCGACCACATGTTTCTCACGACCGAAGGGATCTTCGGCGTCGCGCTCGGGGTTTCCTCGACCTACATCTTTCTCTTCATCCTTTTCGGCTCCTTCCTCCAGCAGACCGGGATGGCGCGCTTCTTCAACTCGCTCTCCATGGCCGTCGCCGGCCACACCGCGGGCGGGCCGGCCAAGGTGAGCATTTTCGCCAGCGGTATGCTCGGCATGATCAACGGTAGCGCCGTCGCCAACGTCGCCACCACGGGGGCCTTCACCATCCCGCTCATGAAGGGGGTCGGCTACCGCCCGGCCTTCGCCGGCGCCGTGGAAGCCGTCGCCTCGACCGGCGGCCAGATCATGCCGCCGGTCATGGGGGCGGCGGCCTTCGTCATGGCCGAGTTCCTGGGCGAGTCCTACACGACGATCATGATCGCCGCCGTGATTCCGGCCTTTTTCTACTATTTCGCCGTGCTCTGCATGGTGCACCAGGAGGCGCGCAAGATCGGCCTGCAGGGACTGCCGCGGGAGGAGTTGCCGAGCCTGGGAAGGACCCTCCGGGCTCAGGGGCATCTTTTGATTCCGATCGTCGCCATCGTGTTTTTGCTCCTGCGCGGGATTACCCCGCTCTATGCCGCCTTCATCACGATCTTCGTCACCATCGCGGCGAGCTTTCTCCGCCGCGAAACGCGTCTCACCTTCCGCGGCTTGCTCAAGGCCCTGGAATTCGGGGCTCGCGGCGCGGTGGGGGTCGCCATCGCTTGCGCGGTCGTCGGTTTCGTTGTGGGGGTGAGCTCGCTCACCAGCCTCGGGCTGACCTTCGGGGCCAACATTCTGGGCCTTTCCCAAGGGATTCTCATCGTGACCCTGGTGCTTACGATGATCACCTGCATCATCCTGGGGATGGGGCTGCCGACGACGGCCTGTTACATCGTCGCCGCCACGATCGCCGCTCCCGCCCTGATCAAGCTGAACGTGCCCCCGCTGGTCGCCCACTTCTTCGTGTTCTACTACGCCTGTCTCTCCAACCTGACCCCTCCGGTCTGCCTGGCGGCCTTCACCGGCGCGGGGATTGCCGGGGCGCCCCCTTACCGCGTGGGCTGGATTTCGACTCGTTTGGCGGTCGCGGGGTTTCTCATCCCTTATCTCGCGGTCTACTCGCCGATGCTGCTTTTGAGCGGCGAATACACCTTGCTCCGGCTCTTTCAGGCGCTGGTCACGGCCGCCGTGGGGTTGGTCGCCGTCAGCGGAGCCTTCGAGAACTGGCTCTTCCGCGGCTGCAGCCTCCTCGAGCGTTTTCTGCTCTTCGTCGCCGCGGGCTGTCTGATCGTCCCCGAGGCTCTGACCGATGCGGTGGGGCTCGGATGCTTCCTCCTGGTGGTGGCCCTGCAGAAAGGGATCCGCAGGCCGGCGGTGCAGACCGCGGCAGGATTCGGAATCCGGCGGACGGAGGGCCCATGAAAATCCTCGTCTGTGTGAAACAGGTACCGGAAATCACCGATGTGCGGGTCCACCCCGAGACCGGGACGTTGATTCGGGAAGGGGTGGCCTCGATCTTGAACCCCTTCTGCGAATACGCCCTCGATCACGCCGTGCGCCTGAAAGGGTCCCATCCGGGGACGGAAATCGTCGCCCTCACGATGGGGCCGCCGCAGGCCGAAGCCGTGCTCACGCGTTGCCTCGAGCTCGGGGCGGACCGGGCTGTTCTCGCCTCGGACCGACGGTTCGCCGGCTCCGACACCTGGGCGACGGCGCTGACCCTGGCCGCGGTGATCCGTGCCACCCACCCCGATTTCGATCTCATCCTCGTGGGCAAGCAGGCGATCGACGGGGACACGGCCCAGGTCGGTCCCGAAACGGCCGAAATCCTCGGGATCCCCCAAATCATGTACGGAGTGGAGATGGCTTTTGCGGCGAACGGCAGGCGCATCCGCGTGCGGCGGGAGGTTGAGTCCGGCTACGAGGTGGTCGAGGCGCGGCTTCCGGCCCTCGTCTCGGCGAGCAAGGGGGAACCTCTGCGGCGCATGCCGTCGCTGGCCGAGGTGATCGCCGCGCGCCGCAAGGAGATCCGCCGCCTCGGCGCCCCCGAGCTTCCGCTGCAGGAATCCGAGCTGGGGCTCGCCGGATCCTACACCCAGGTCGTCAAGGTCTTTCCGCCGCCGCCCAAGAAGGGCGGGCGGCGTCTCGAGGGGCTCGAGCCGGCGGAGGCCGCCCGCGCGATCGCCTCCTTTCTGCGCGAGGAAGGGTTCATCGAGGGCTGAATCCCCATGTTGAAGATCGACCACGAAATCTGCAACCGCTGCGGTCTGTGCCAGAAAACCTGTCCCTTCGGCGCCGTCGCGGTCGCCGGCGAACGGCTCGCCGTGGACGAACGCTGCACCCTTTGCGGCGCTTGCGTGAATGTCTGCCCGCAATCGGCCCTTTCCATCGAGCGTCGCCAGGCTTCCCTCGAGGAACTGGCCCGTTACCGCGGCGTCTTCGTCTGGGCCGAGTGCGAGGGCTCCGAGGGGCGGCTCCAGCCCCGCCGCGTGGTCTACGAGCTCCTCGGCCGCGGCCGCGCCCTCGCCGACCGACTGAGGCAGGAGCTTACGGCCGTCGTCCTGGGCGATCAGCGCCTGGCCGGCCTCGAGCGCCTCTGCCATCACGGGGCGGATCGGGTGCTCACCTGCCGCCACGAGCTTCTCGCCCGGTATTCGACCGACGGGTTTGCGACCGTGCTCTCGGCCGTAGTGGCCAAGGAAAAGCCCGCGGTTCTGCTCTTCGGGGCGACCCCCAACGGCCGTGATCTCGCCCCGCGGGTCGCCGCGCGCCTGCGCCTCGGGCTGACCGCGGATTGTACCGGCCTCGAGATCGATGCGGCCGGGCAGCTCGTGCAAACGCGGCCCGCGTTCGGCGGAAACATCATGGCCAGCATCGTCACCCCCTACACGCGGCCGCAGTGCGCGACCGTGCGCCCCAATGTCTTCGCCGCCCTGCCCGCCGATGAGCGCCGGCCGGTGGCGATCGAGGAGTTCCCCGTCCAACTCGCCAAGGCCGCGATCCGCACCCGGGTGGTCGAGACCGTGGAGATCCCCTGCGGGGAAGCGAAGATCGAGGAAGCCCGCGTCATCGTCGCCGCCGGCCGCGGGTTGGGGGACCCCGCCCACCTCGAGCCCCTGCGCGGCATCGCTCGGAGTCTCGGCGGAGCGCTCGCCGGATCGCGGGCGATCGTGGAGCTCGGCTGGATTCCACACACCCTTCAGGTCGGCCAATCCGGGACCACCGTGGGGCCGGATCTTTATATCGCGGCCGGGATTAGCGGGGCGATCCAGCATGTGGTGGGCATGAGCTCGGCCCGGCGTGTCATCGCCATCAACACCGACCCCGAGGCCCCGATTTTCAACCTGGCCGACCTGGGAGTCGTGGGCGACGCCCGGGCGATTCTGCCGCGGCTGCTCGAACTGCTTCCCGCCCCGGCCTGCAAAGAAATCCCATGAAACCAGACCGCCACCCGCTCTACTGGGAACCCGAGATCGAAACGCTTCCGCGGGAGCGCCTGCTCGCCCTCCAGGAAGAGCGGCTGCGGCGGACGCTCGCGCGCGCCGGCCGATCCCCCTTTTACCGCCGCCTCTTCGCCGAGGCGGGGGTGACGGTGGAGACGATTCGGGGGCTCGAGGATTTAGGGCGCCTTCCCCTTACGACCAAGGATCACCTGCGCGCGGCCTATCCCTTCGGGTTGCTCGCGGTCTCGCGCGAGGAGGCGGTCCGCCTGCACTCCTCTTCGGGGACCACGGGGAGGGCGACCGTGGTCCTGCACAGCGCCGGCGATCTCGACACCTGGGCCGACCGGCTGGCCCGTTGCATGTACATGACCGGGGCGCGGGCTTCCGATGTCTTTCAGAACATGACGGGCTACGGCATGTTCACCGGAGGGCTGGGCTTCCATTACGGCTCCGAGCGTCTCGGGATGCTGACCGTCCCGGCCGGTCCGGGCAACAGCCGGAGGCAGATCCAGTTCATGCAGGACTTCGGGACGACCGTGATCCATGCCATCCCGAGCTATGCTTTCCGGCTGCTGGCGGTGCTCGAGGAGATGGGGATCGACCCCCGGCGCGACCTGAAACTCCAGACCGCCTATCTCGGGGCCGAGCCTTACTCCGAAGAGACCCGCCGCCGCGTGGAGCGGGAACTCGGGGTGCGGGTGTTCAACTCGTACGGTCTCTCCGAGATGTCCGGACCGGGGGTTGCCTTTGAATGCCCCGAGCAGAACGGGATGCACATCTGGGAGGATGCCTTCCTGGTCGAGGTGCTGGATCCCAAGACCCTCGAGCCGGTCGCCGAGGGTGAGGAAGGCGAGCTCGTGCTCACCACCCTCGATCGCGAGGCCATGCCGCTCCTCCGCTACCGCACGCGGGACCTGACGGCGATCCTTCCGGGTCTCTGCCCCTGCGGCCGCACCCACCGTCGCATCGACCGCATCAAGGGCCGCTCCGACGACATGTTCATCGTCAAGGGGGTGAACGTCTTCCCGATCCAGGTGGAGACCCTGCTCATGGGCATGCCCGAGGTGGGGCGGAACTACCGCATCGTGCTCGACCGGGAGGGGGACCTCGACGTGATGACGGTCGAGGTGGAGGTGCAACGCGAGGTCTTCCAGGGGGACGTGAAAAGCCTGAAGGCCCTGCGCGAAAAGATCCTCGCCGCGCTCAAAAGCGAGATCCTCTTCACCCCCCGCGTTCAGCTCGTCGAGCCCGGGGCGCTGCCCCGCAACGAGGGCAAGGCGGTGCGCGTCCTCGACCGGCGGCGTCAGACCTAAAACCCTGAGGAGCCTCCCACATGACGACTTGGCATCTTTCCGTCTTCGCCGAAAACCGACCCGGACGCCTGGAGACCCTCACCGGGATTCTCGCCCGGGCCGGGGTCAACATCCGTGCGATCAAGATCTCCGACCTGGGCGAGCACGGGGTCGTCAAGCTCCTGGTGAACGATCCCGATGCCGCCCTTCAGGCCCTCACGGAAGCCGGCGTGGCGGCCTCGAAGCGTCCGGTGCTCGTCGTCGCCGTGGAGGATCGGCCCGGCGGCCTGCATGCGGTGCTGGGCGTGCTCACCCGCCACGGGATCAACGTCGAGGACGCCTACGGTTTTGCCCGCGACCGTCGGGCGATCCTCGTGATCGAGGTCCCCGACCTCGCCGCCGCCGTGGAGCCGCTGCGTTCGGCAGGCCTCCACCCGCTCTCCGCCGAAGAAGTCTACAACCTCTGAACGCCGCCCGCTGCGGCTTCGCATCCCCCCGCACGATACCGGGAGGGGATTTCGGTAACCATTTCCCCGCTCATCCGTTATCATGGGTGCGTGGACTCCTTTCAGGACTTCTACCGCAATCAGCGGAAGGCGTTTTTCGCCTATCTTTTCCGCAGGACGACGGACCCGTCGCTGGCAAGCGACATCCTGCAGGAGAGCTTCACCCGGCTCTATGCCTCCTATCCGGCCGAGCGCTGGAACGCCCGGCTTCTCTTCACGATCGGCCGCCATCTCCTGATCGACGCGTTGCGTCGGCGAAAGCACGAGGCCGATCCGCCGCAAGAGAAGGATGCCGTCGACTCCGGGCTGGAAGAGCGACTTCTCGTCCGGGAAGAGGCCCGGCGGGTGCTCGCGGCCATGGAGCGGCTGGAGGAGGAAGAGCGGGATCTCCTGGCGCTCGTGGCGAGCGGGGGTCGTTCCTACCGCGAGATCGCCTCCCTGACGGGGCAGAGCGAGGGAAACATCCGGGTCAAGGTCCACCGGGCGCGCTGCCGCCTGCGAACCCTTCTCGAATCGGGAACCCCATGAACACGATCCTGATCAGCCAGTTCATCGACGACGAGCTCGATCTGGACGAGAAAAAAGCCTTCGTCCAGGCCGTGCAGACCAGCCGCGAGTATGCCGAGGAGGCGCTTTCGCTGCTCGAGCAGGAGAAATGGCTGCGGGCCGAGCCGAAGGCCGACCCGCCCGAAATGCGCTTTGCGGAGCCTTGGCGCGTCCGCCTGCGAAACATTCTGCAGCCCTTCGCCGCCTTCGCCGCGGGTGCCGCGGCGGTGGCGCTGTGGTGGATCTTCATGCCCGCCGCGCCGGCCGGAGAGCCCCTGCGCCCCCACCGTTTCGTCCTCTATCAGCCGGAGGCGGCGCAGGTGGAAATCACCGGCAGCTTCACGGGATGGCGAAGCCTTCCGATGAAGCGGGCTGGAGGCGCAGGCTACTGGGAGATCACCCTCGATCTGCCTCCCGGCGAGCACCGTTTCAGCTACATCGTCGAGGGCGGAAGGCGCCTGGCCGATCCGACGGTCGCGCTGCGGGAACAGGACGATTTCGGCGGCGAAAATTCGATTCTGGAGGTGACCCTTTCCTCTTGAAACGGCTGGTTACAGGGATCCTGGCGGCGGCGCTTCTACTATGCGCCGGATGCGAGCGACATTTCCTGGAAGCCCGGGAGGAGGCCGTCGTGATCTATTTGCGGGCGCCGCAGGCCCGGGAGGTCTCGCTGGTCGTGGCCGACGAGGCCGTGGAGGAGATCCCCGCGCAGCAGGCGGGATTCGGCCTGTGGCGGGCGCGATGGAAGGGCCGGGGCGAATTCCGTTACAGCTTCCGCGTGGACGGGAAGATCGAGCCTCCGGAATGCCCGGTGCGCGAGAAAGACGATTTCGGGTTCTGGAACTGCGTGTATGATCCTCACGCCGGCCGGTGGAGATGAGCAGGACCATGATCGGCAGACGATATTTTCGGGGATATGTGCTTGTTGCCCTTTATGCCCTCACCCTGTTCCCGCCCGCCGCCTTCGGAGCGCAGCTGGAGCGGGAATTCCTTGACGAGCAGGCGCGGCGGATCAGCCGGCCGGGAATCCCAGGGGAGGAGGCCAGGCGACTCGCGGAGGAGATGGGGCGCGCCGGCTTTTCCCGCGGGCAGATCGAGGCGGTGGCGGCGCTCTTCGAGCGGGCGCAGAGCGAAGGATTGCCCCCCCGGCCGATTCTGCTCAAGGCGTTCGAGGGGCTATCCAAACGCATCCCGCCGGAGCGCGTGATCGGGGCCCTGGAAGCCGTCCGCACCCGCTATGCCCTGGCTTACCGCCTGGCGCAAACGATCGCCGGCGCCGAAGCCGACATCTCCGCCTTCGGGCAACTTTTGGCCGAGAGCCTGGCCGCGGGACTGAACGAGAACGACGCCCAGCGCACGGTCCAAACTCTCAAGGAGACCTCGAGCGGACAGCGCCGCGATTCGGCTGCGGAGCTCGCCGCGGCGTCGCTCAGGATGCTGCGGGATCTGTCGCGCTTCGGCGTTTCCTCCGATCTCGCCGCCGAGGTCGTCACGCAGGCCCTCGCCAGCGGGCGTGATGCGGTAGCGATCGCCGGCATCCATCAGTCCTTTCTCGACCAGGCGCGCTCCCAATCCCCCCAGAGCGCCGCCCAGGCACTGGCGCAGGGGATGGGTCAGGCACCCCAAGGTGCATCCGGTGGCGCCTCGCCTTCCGGGGCGGGAGGAGCTCCAGGCGGATCCGGAGGGGGTGCGGGGGGCGGCGGACCCGGAGGAGGCGGAGGCGCCGGGGGCGGCGGGGGGCCGGGAGGGGGCCGCTGAAACGCCACAGGCCGGGATAGCCGCTTTCGGCGGTAACAAATCCGGGCTCTTCTCGTTGTAAAGGCAAACGGGGTTTTCGGACGGCATGCCTCCGGTAGACCTCGCAAATCGATCGTGGAGAAAGGAGCATCGCGCATGAAGAAAAGGTCTTGGATTGCGGTTTGCCTGCTGTTGTCGCTGGTGATCGCCATCGCGCCCGTTTATGCCAGAGGTGGGGGCGGCGGTGGGGGAGGAGGAGCCGGAGGAGGTGCCGGAGCCGGAGCCGGATCTGGAGGTGGAGCGGGTGCCGGTGCCGCCGGTGTCGGGCCCGGACCGGGGGCTTCGGCTGGACCGGGACCCGGAGCATCGATCGGACCCGGACCGGGCGCTTCGGTCGGCCCCGGCCCCGCAGCGGTGATCGGGACGCCGGCGATTCCGGGGACGGCGAAGGGCAAGGGGTTCGGCTACGGTCCGGGCGACGGAACCGGAAATCAGGGTGTCGGTCCCCAAGACGGCACCGGCTTCGGGGCGACCGCCCAATGACCGGATAAAGAAAAGCGAGGATTCGCGTGGGGGAGGCCCCTGTTTCAGGGGCCTCTTTTTTTATTTTTTAGCGGTTCAGCCGGCCGAGAACGGCATCGACGACCTCGCGCGTTCCGGCCTTTCCACCGAGGTCAGGGGTGAGCGTTCTTCCCTCCGCCGTGACCGCCTCGATCGCCTTCATGAGGGCGACTCCGGCCTCTTTTTCGCCCAGGAAATCGAGCATCATCGAAGCCGACCAGAGGGTGGCGACGGGGTTGGCGATGCCGCGGCCGGCGATGTCCGGGGCCGAGCCGTGCACGGGTTCGAACATCGAGGGGAAGCGGCGCTCGGGGTTGAGGTTCCCCGAAGGGGCGATGCCGATCCCGCCCGCGCAGGCGGGACCGAGATCGGAGAGGATGTCGCCGAAGAGGTTACTGGCGACTACCACATCGAACCAGTCCGGGTGCTGGACGAAATGGGCCGAGAGGATGTCGATGTGGTACTGGGCGGTGCGCACGTCGGGGTACTCGGCGGCGATCGCTCGGAAGCGCTCGTCCCAGAAGGGCATGGTGTGGATGATGCCGTTGGATTTCGTGGCCGAGGTGACATGCCCGCGGCGGCTGCGCGCAAGCTCGAAGGCGAAGCGCAGGACCCGATCCACGCCGACGCGGGTGAAGACCGATTCCTGGACGGCGATCTCGCGCTCGGTCCCCGCGTAGAGACGGCCGCCGATCTGGGAATATTCTCCTTCCGTGTTCTCGCGCACGATCACGAAGTCGATGTCCCTCGCCGTGCGGCCGGCAAGCGGTGAGCGCACGCCGGGCAGCAGCCGGACCGGCCGCAGGTTGACATACTGGTCAAATCCCCGCCGGATGGGGATGAGCAGCCCCCAGAGCGAGACGTGGTCGGGCACCTCGGGATGGCCCACCGCCCCGAGAAGCAGGGCATCGAAGGGGCGCAGCCGATCGAGCCCGTCCGGCGGCATCATCGTCCCCGTCTCCCGGTAGTAGGCGCAGGAATAGGGAAACTCGGTGAAGTCGATCCGGAATCGAAATTCCCCAGCGAGCGCCTGCAGCACCCGCACGGCTTCGGGGACGACCTCGCGGCCGATCCCGTCTCCAGGGATCAAGGCGATGCGGTAGCCCATGGCCGATGCTCCCGTTTGAGCTTGTTTTCAGCTCGGGGGCGTTCGAGCTTCGGCTTGCGAAGGCCCGCCGCCACACCGGCCGCTTCATCCGTTTATACATTCCCGGATCAGCCGGCCTAAACGACGGGCTCCTTCCTCGAGGTCCGGGATCTCGAAGTAGGCGAAGCTCAGGCGCATGCAGTTGCCGAGCGCCCCGCGGCTGGAAAACCGGGGGCCGGGCATGAATTCGAGGTCGTGCTCGAGAGCGCGGGGAAGAAGGGCCTCGGTGTCGATTCCTTCCGGGAACTCGAGCCAGAGGAAGAACCCGCCGCCGGGCCGGCGGAAGCGCACCTCGGGCGGAAGCGCGGCGTGCAGGGCGGCGCACAGGGCGAGCATCCGCAAGCGGTAGGTCTCTTTCAGAAAGCCGAGGTGTTTTCCCACGAGGCCGTGCTCGAGGGCGCCTCGGACGATTCCCGAGGTGTAGGGGTTGAGCCCGCCGCCGCTGTCGAGCAGACCGCAGGCGGTGATCCGGCGGATGTGCCGCGGGTCGGCCTGCAGCCATCCCAGGCGCAGACCGGGAGCAAGGATCTTGGAAAAGGAGCTGATCGAGACAATCTCCGCCTCGCGGCAGAAGGACGCAAGCGGCGGGGGCGGCGGGGATTCCTCATAAACCAGAGGATGATACACCTCGTCGGCGACGACGAGCAAGCTCCGCTCCCGGCTGAGCCGAGCGAGCCGGAGGCGGCGCTCGGCCGACAGGCAGCGGCTTGTCGGGTTGTGGTAGGTGGGGATGGTGTAGAGAAACGCGGGCCTGCGGACGGCGAGCGCCTCGGCGACGGCCTCCACCACGAGGCCCTCTTCGTCCATGGGTAGCGCGACGGGTTTGAGCCCGTGGTCGGCGAAGATCTTGCGGGCGAGAAAGTAGGTCGGCTCCTCGACGAAAATGGCATCGCCGCGGCGGGCGAAGAGCGTGCAGACGAGGTCGATCGCCTGGGAGGCGCCGTTGGTGACGAGCAGCTCGTCGGGATCGACGGGGGTGCCGTAGAGGGGGCGCAAAAAATGCGCCAGGGCCTCGCGAAAGCGGCTCTCCCCCTGCTCGGTGCCGTAGGAAAGGAGCAGCCGTTCAGGGTCGGCGCCGGCGAGGGCGGCGGCGCGCGCCATGACCTCGAAGGGGAGCAGCCGGGGCGAGGGCTGGCCGATCGCCAAATCGATCCGGCCGGGGGGAATGACCTTCTGCGCGGACGAAGTGATATCGGGCATGGTTTTCGGGGCTCCTCCGTAGCCGGAGATTTCTTTCCCCTATAGATCAGTGGTCCTGGCTTGTGAAGAGCCGCGGAGGGGATCGGCCTCAGCTGCGGGTGAGTTCCGCCTGGATCGCCGCGGCGAGGCTCTGCACGGTGTAGGGTTTTCTCAGGTAGCAGCCCGCCCCCAGTTGCTGGGCGATCCGTACCCGCTCGGTCTCGGCGTACCCGCTGGTGATGATCGCTCTCTGGTGGGGGTGCAGTTGCTTCACGCGATGCAGGGTCTCCAAGCCGTCGATCCCCGGGTCCATGATCATGTCCAGGACGAGGAGATCGACCTTTTCGTGTCGCAAGAATTCCACCGCCTGCTCGCCGCTTTCCACGGCGCGCACGTCGTAACCCAGCTGTCCGATGATGTTGACCGCGATTTCCCGCTGTTCCTTCATGTCGTCGACGACGAGCACCTTTTCCCCCCGGCCCCGGAGCCCGTCGAGGGAAACCGCCGAGCTTCTGAGCGGGCAAGATTCGCGGGTCGCGGGGAGAAAGACGGTGATCACCGACCCGCGGCCTTCGGTGCTCTGAACGTCGATCGCCCCGCGGTGGTCCTCGACCGTTCCCCAGACGACGGCCATGCCCAGCCCCGTTCCGCTGCGGCCCATTTTCTTTTTGGTGAAAAAGGGCTCGAAAATCCGCTGCAAGTCTTCGGGAGGAATCCCGATGCCGGTATCGGTCACCCGCAGGACGGCGTAGCCCCCCTCGCGCAGTCCCCGACCGGCGGGCGGGGTGTCGAAGTGAACGTTTTCGGTGGCGATCACGACCTTGCCCCCTTCGGGCATCGCTTCGGCGGCGTTGGAAACGAGGTTCATGATGGTCTTGGAGAGGTGGATCGGCGAGCCCAGGATGTTCAAGAGATCGGGATCCAGCCGGGTCTCCACCGTGACCTGCGGATGGAAGGCTTTCAACCGCAGGTACTCGGGGCTGACCAGGTACTCCTCGACGAGGAGGTTCAGATTGACGATCTCGAAGGTGGGCACGCCGCGACGCGCCAGGGTGAGGAGATCCTGGACGATGGCCGCGGCCTTTTTCCCCGATTCGCGGATGACCTCGAGCGGCCGTCGGAGAGGGCTGTCCGGCGGCAGATCCATGAGCAACAGATCGGGATAGCTGATGATCCCCGAGAGGACGTTGTTCAGATCGTGGGCGACCCCTCCGGCCATGGTGCCGAGCGCTTCCATCTTCTTCGAGCGGGCCAGGCGCTCCATCAGTTCGCGCTTTTCTTTCTCGGCCCGGCGGCGCTCGGTGATGTCGCGCGTGACCCCCAGGATGCCGACGGGGGTGCCCCCCTCCCCGAGAAGGAAGGAGGCGCTCACCTCGGCGGGGACGATGCGGCCGTCCTTGTGGAAAAGATCCAGCTCCAGGGTGACCGAGCGCTCAAAGGTGCCGCTCTGGCGGCCGAGCTCGAGTTGCCGGGCGAGCTCGCGGCGGGCACGGGCGAGGGATTCGGGGGTCAGCAGCTGCTCGATCTTCATCCCGCGGTGCTCCTCGAGGGTGAAGCCTTGGAGGACCTGGATCGAGGGGCTGACGAAGGTGAAATGCAGCTCGAGATCCGTCATCCAGATCACATCGCGCACGTTTTCGGCGAGCAGGCGGTATTTCTGCTCGCTTTCCCGCAGGGCCTGTTCCGAGGCCCGGCGCACGGCGATCTCCTCCCGCAGCTTCTCCCGCGTGCGCAGAAGATC
>CAZQUP010000069.1:0-240 GCA_964596545.1 uncultured Desulfatibacillum sp.
GCCAGAAATAGGCCTCGGCGAATTCGACGGCCGCTTTTTCCGGAGTGTCGCGCTGGTCGGCGACGGCCAGCACCACCTGCAGGATGAGAGCGAGCATGAGAATCGAGGTGAAGGTGAGAAACCGGGTGCCGCTGTCCATCGGGGTCCCTCCTCCTTATGCGTCTTGTCGTCGCGGTCTTGCGGGGGACGGGAAAAGCCTGCGAGGCGAGTGCCTTTCCGTATCACGGTCGCCGCGGCGGG
>CAZQUP010000069.1:268-14909 GCA_964596545.1 uncultured Desulfatibacillum sp.
CACTCCCGGACCCAGGGGGCCGCGGCCTGCTGCAGGACGTTCATCTCTTCGGGGCTGAAGGCGGGTTCGATGCCGTCGAAAAACTCAGGGCGCATCAGCCTTCCCAGCCGCACGGGCTGGAGGGCATAGCGCCGGCATCCCCGGATGCACCGGGCGATGCGCTCGACGATCTCCGGGGAGACGAGCGGCCGGGCGCAGGTCGTGCGAAACTCGTAGTCGATGGTGGAGTCGAGCAGAATGCGCACGCTTGCCAGGATGTCGACACGGCGGGCCCGGTCGCAGAGGCATTCGGGGTAGCGCTCGGGGTCGGACTTGAGGTCCATGGCCACGTAGTCGACCAGGCCCTCGCGGATCAGCTGGGAGAGCATCGCCGGGCGGCTGCCGTTGGTGTCGAGCTTCAAGGGATAGCCGAGATCTTTGACCCGGCGGCAGAAATCCGGAAGTTCGGCATGCAGGGTGGGCTCGCCCCCGGAGACCACGACCCCCTCGAGAAAGCCGCGTCGCGCGGCGAGAAAATCGAAAATCGCCTCGGCGGGAAGCCGCTGCGCGCAGGCTTCACCCCGCCCGGCCAGCTGCGGGTTGTGGCAGTAAGGGCAGTCGAAATTGCAACCCGACAGAAAGACCACACAGCTCATCTTGCCCGGGTAATCGATGAAGGACTGTTTCTGCAACCCGCCGATGTGCATCGCCCGACCCTCCCCGCTCAGACCGCCAGACGGTAGGTTTTGCGGTTTTCGAACTCCGCCTGCTTGCCGCTGTTCCATTGCTTGACGGGACGAAGGTAGCCGACCACCCGGGAGTAGACCTCGGTCGGCTCCTGGCAGCGGGAGCAGACCGGCTGCTCGCCGGCGAGGTAGCCGTGGGTCGGGCAGACGCTGAAGGTCGGGGTGAGGGTGAAATAGGGCAGCCGGTAGCCGGAGGCGATGCGGCGGACGAGGTTGCGCACGACGAGCGGGTCCCGGATTTCCTCGCCGAGAAAGATGTGCAGCACCGTACCGCCGGTGTATTTCGTTTGCAGCGCGTCCTGGAGGCGCAGCGTCTCGAAGAGATCCTCGGTGAAGCCGACCGGCAGGTGGGTCGAGTTCGTGTAGTAGGGGGCAGCCCCGCGGGAGCGCACGTCCGGCTCGTTCGCACAGCGGATGTCGGGGAAGCGTTCCTTGTCGAGCTTGGCCAGACGGAAGGAGGTCCCCTCGCCCGGGGTCGCCTCCAGGTTGAACAGCGCGCCGGTTGACTCCTGCAGGCCGGAGATGGTCTCGCGCAGGAAGTCCATCACCCCGAGGGCGAAGCGTTGCCCCTCCGGGGTGGTGAGATCCTGCCCCAGGAAGTTCAAACAGGCCTCGTTCATGCCGATGATCCCGATCGTCGAGAAATGGTTTTTCCAGTAGATCCCGAAAGCCCTCTTGATTTCCCGCAAGTAGAACCGCGAATACGGGTAGAGGTTCTTGTCGGTGAACTGCTCGAGCACCTTGCGCTTGATCTGCAGGCTCTCGGCCGCAAGCTGCACCAGACGGCCGAGCCGCGCGTAGAAGTCCTCTTCCGAGTCGCTGAGGTAGCCCAGCCGCGGCAAATTGAGGGTGACGACCCCGACCGAGCCGGTGAGGGGGTTTGCTCCGAAGAGGCCCCCGCCGCGCTTGAGGAGTTCGCGGTTGTCCAGCCGCAGGCGGCAGCACATCGAGCGCGCGTCTTCGGGGGACATGTCGGACTGAATGAAATTGGAAAAGTAAGGGATGCCGTATTTTCCGGTCATGCGCCACAGGGGTTCGAGCTCGGGGTTTTCCCAGTCGAAATCGCGGGTCAGGTTGTAGGTCGGGATGGGGAAGGTGAAAACCCGGCCCCGGGCGTCGCCTTCCATCATGACTTCGGCGAAGGCGCGGTTGATCAGGTTCATTTCGGCCTGGAACTCTCCGTAGGTGGCCTGTTGCTCCCGGCCGCCGATCACGACGGGGAGATCACGCAGGTTTGCGGGCGGCCGGAGGTCCACGGTGATGTTGCTGAACGGGGTCTGAAACCCGACCCGGGTCGGGATGTTGATGTTGAAGACGAATTCCTGGAGCGCCTGTTTCACCTCGCGGTAATCAAGACGGTCCCCTGCGACGAAGGGCGCGAGCAGGGTGTCGAAATTGGAGATCGCCTGGGCGCCCGCCGCCTCTCCCTGGAGGGTGTAGAAAAAGTTCACGATCTGCCCCAGGGCGCTTCTCAGGTGCTTCGGGGGCGAGCTTTCGACCTTACCCTCGACGCCGCGAAACCCCTGTCGGAGCAGATCGAGGAGGTCCCAGCCCACGCAATAGACGGCGAGAAGATTCAAGTCATGAAGGTGGAGATCCCCCTCGAGGTGCGCCCGGCGGATCTCGGGCGGGTAGATGCTGTTCAACCAGTACTCGGCGGTGATCTCCGAGGAGATGTAATGGTTCAAACCCTGCAGCGAGTAGCTCATGTTGCTGTTCTCGCGGATCTTCCAGTCGAGCTTCTCGATGTAGTGGTTGACGAGATCGACATGGGCGCGGGTGGCGATGCGCCGGATCTGGGCATGCTGCTCGCGATAGAGGATGTAAGCCTTGGCCGTGCGGTAGTAGGGGGAGTCGAGGAGCACCCGCTCGACGATGTCCTGGATCTCTTCCACCTTGGGCACGGGCCCCAAGCGCAACTCATGGGCGAGGGTGAGGACGCGCAGGGTCAGCTTTTTCGCTTCCCGCTCCTCGAACTCCCCCGTAGCCCGGCCCGCTTTGGCGATGGCCGCGGTGATCTTGGAGGAGTCGAACTGCACAATCCTGCCGTCACGTTTCTCGATCTGCTCGAACACGAAACACCTCTTGGTCGTTTGCCGTTTATGGTTTGCTCAAAACACGCGTCGGCGAAAAACTGCTCGCTTCGAGGACGGCCGCAGGCCGGCGCCCTCTGGGGAAGAAGCTTTCGGAAGAGGGCGGTTTGAAAGCTTGGAAATGACCTATGAACTCCATCCTACCCCAACATCTTGGGGATGGTCAAGAAAAATTTCCAAAATATAGTGATCATTCGAAAAAATGCTTTTCGGCTTTCAACCTGTCCGGCGGAGCGCGGGATCAACGCGCGGCGACGACGTAATCGGCGATTCCGGCAGCGACCTCTTCGCCGGGCGAAAGAGGGTAGACGGTGCGGAAAGGCAGGCCGTTTCTGCGGAAAGCGCGCGCGGGGATCCCGTAGCGGTACTGGATGTGTCCGTTTCCGGCGAGGACCACCATCCGCTTCGAGCCCAGCCGCCCGGCCACCGCTTCGGCCATGGCCTCGTCCCAGACGCACTGGACGAGGTAGAAATCCTCGAAGCGTACCCGGTTGCGGAAGTCGTGCCGCGCGAAGACGGCTTCGGCGAAGCGGCGGTGCTCATCGACGTGCAGATCGATCTCCGCGGGGAGAAACGCCTTTTCGGCGGCGGAGAGATGCTCGATACCGCCCACGCGGATCTTGGGGGGGATGTGAAAGGGGATGTTCAGGGCGTGGACGGGAAGCCGGTGGTCGCGGGCGAACTCCAGGATCGCGCGGTAGAGGCCGAAGTCGTAGCGCCAGTTCGCGTACCAGTGGGTGCGGCGCAGAAACTCCTCCTCCCCGAGCTCCCCCCGCGACCAGGATTCCAGGACCGGCTGGTAGCCGGTGTCGAACATCTCGAGACCGAGCGACCAGGCCGCGGGATCCGAAAAAACAAGCGCCCGCAGGATGTCGAGCTGCAGTTCGTGGTGCAAAGCCTGGGTATGCGTTTCACCGACGTAAACGACCCGGACCGCGCACAGCCCGGCGATCATCTCTTCCCAGGAAACGGGACGGCCTTCCGGGCCGGAGACGACCTCCCAACGGGGATGGTCCGCGGCCGGCGGGGCGGGCCGGACGGCCGGCAGGGTGCAGCCGGATGCGGCCGCAAGCGCGACCAGAAGCGCGGCGAAAAACCGTGCGGCGCTCGATCCGCAGCCGGCTAGCGTCTGAGGCGGCCGCGGGCTTTGCGGTCTGTCTCTCATTGCATCTTCCCGGTCGCGTTCACCGCGTTCAAGATTTTCAGCATCTGGGGCGGCGGGATGTAGCCGGGGCGGTGGCCGATCACCTCGCCCGTCTCGCTCATGAACCAGAGGTCCGGCAGGCTTTTCACCCGGAACAGCTGCGCCGTCTCCTTTTCACGGTCGGAATCGATGCGGATGGCGATGAAATGGCGGTTCAAGGACTCTACCACCGCCGGATCGCGGAGGGTTTTCTGCTCCATTTCGGCGCAGAAGAGGCACCAGTCGGCGCGGAAATAGAGCATGGCCTTCTTTTTCTCGAAGCGGCTGCGGGCCATGCCGCTTTCGAAACCGTGCCACAGGATCTCCTGGGCCGCGGCGGCGGTCCAGGCCGAGAGCATCAGGAAGAGCAAAACGGCGGATCGCATACGGGACTCCTTCGTCGATAGAACCCCTTCGGGGAAAGCTCCTGCGAGCGGCTCCAGCCGCGCTCGAAGAGAAATAGACGGATCGCATCGCAGAGATCACAGCGGTTCCACCAGCCTGCAGGCGCCGGCGCAAAGCCCGCCTCCCGCCGGGCGAAGGCCGCAAGACCTCGAATCCCTTCGGAGGCGAGGATCGCGATCAGGGGATAGCGCTCCGGGGAGAGCGTCCTGCCTAAGTCCTCCGCGGCGATCGCCAGCCCCGCGCACAGGCCGGGAATGTAGTTCCCGTGGAGGTCGATGTGAAAATGACCGGTGTCGGAGAGCTCGCGGGCGCAGGAGGCGGGGCTGTCCTCCAAGATCTCCGCGAGCCGTTTTCCCCCGAGGATGGGCCGGAAGGTGTCGAGCGCCCGACCCCCCGGATGGATCCAGTAGCGCCCGGGGATCCGCTGGAGGTAGTCTTCCCCGAAACGCTCGATGAACTCTTTCAGCTGATGCGGCCTGTCGGCTCCCAAGGTCTCGAGCTCGGGGAGAAAGTCCGCAATCCACGGAAACACGCGTAGTCCCGCCTGCCGCGCAGCCGCCATCACGCCCCGCGTTTTCCGAAGCGGAATGAATTCGTTGTGGAAAGGGCTGATCGATACGAGGACCGTTCCCAGGCCTTTCGAACGCAGACGCTCGAGGATCCCCACGGCCGAGGGGAAATCCTGGAACCAGGAGGCGTTCGTCTCGACATAGTCGATCCCCACCCCGGCCCGTTTGGCGGCCTCGAGAAGCGCTTCCACGGCTTGCGGGTTGAAAAGGGGCTCGCCTCCGCCGATGTGCACGGCGCCGCAGCCCAGGGCGCGCAAGCGTCGGAAAAGGTCCGCGGCCTTCGCCGGATCGAGATCCACCCGCTTGCGCTTCGGCCCGCAGCGGTAGAGACAGTGGCGGCAGGCGGCAGGGCAGAAATAATCGGGAATCACCCCTCCGGAGGAAAGTCGTTCGATCTGCAGCATCAGCCCTTGTCCCGGATGGCCCGACCGCCGGGGGGAAGGCGGTTCGTTTCCGGCATGCCTTCACTGTAGCACCCCGAGTATCCTGTGGCAAACCGCGCGCTTTCAGCCGAAATGGCGGCCCTCTTTTTCCCTTGACCTCGAGGAAAGGCACAATAAAATGGCACCGGATCGGCACTCCGCGGAATGCTCCTTTCCGGCAAGGCGGGGTGCCCGCTTTATTTGCAAGCGGACCGGTTCGCCATCCGAGGAAGGGAAACATGGACAACCTGAGCTTCGGTCTGACGCTGCTGGTCGTGGGCATGGGCGGGACGCTGGTTGCGCTCGCGCTGCTGGCGGCTCTCATGAACCTGCTGAAAAAGCTCTTCCCCGCCGAAGAGGAAGAGGCCTGAACACCAGGAAAGCGCGAGGCGAAAAACGCATATGACGGAAGCCATTCTCAACGGATTGAGCGGACTCGCCGCCGGCGTTTTGCATCTGCACTGGTCCAACCCCGTGATGATCGCCGTCGGCTGCCTGCTCCTCTATCTCGGCATCCGCAAGGACGTCGAGCCGCTGCTTCTCGTCCCGATCGGCTTCGGAGCGATTCTCGTCAACATTCCGCTCGCCGATCTGATGGGCGAGGAGGGGTTCCTGCGCACGATCTACAACATGGGAGTGGCCAACGAGCTCTTTCCGCTGCTCATCTTCATCGGGATCGGCGCGATGACCGATTTCGGCCCCCTGCTCGAAAACCCGAAGATCTTTCTTCTGGGTGCAGCCGGCCAGTTCGGGATTTTCCTCACCATCGCGCTGGCGCTGCTCTTCGGCTTCGACAAGCTCGATGCGGTCGCCATCGGCGTCATCGGGGCCTGCGACGGTCCGACGGCGATCTATGTTTCCTCGAAGTACGCCCCGCACCTGCTCGCCGCGGTTTCCGTGGCCGCCTATTCCTACATGTCGCTCGTTCCCATCATCCAGCCGCCGATCATGCGGCTTCTCACCACCGAGCGGGAACGCCGCATCAACATGTCCGAGATCACCTCGGCCACGCCCCCCTCCAAGACCACACGCATCCTTTTCCCGATCGTCGTCACCGTTTTCGGCGGCTTCATCGCCCCGGGCGGGCTGCCGCTGCTGGCGACGATCATGCTCGGCAACCTGATGAAGGAGTGCGGCGTCGTCGGGCGGCTGGTCAAGGCGACCGAAAACGAGATCGCCAACGTGGTCACGCTGTTTCTGGGGATCTCGATCGGGGCGACGATGGACGGCCGGGCCTTTCTCACCCCGCAAACGCTCATGATCCTCGTTTTCGGCTTCGTCGCCATCTGCCTCGACACGGTCTGCGGGGTGCTCTTCGGCAAACTGATGTGTGCGGCGACCCGGGGCAAGATCAACCCCCTGATCGGTGCGGCGGGCATTTCGGCCTATCCCATGGCGGCGCGGGTGGTCCACAAAGAGGGCCTCAAGTACGACCGCAACAACTTTTTGTTGATGCACGCCGTGGGGGCCAATACGGGGGGGCAGGTGGGCTCGGTGATGGCCGCCGCCATCATGCTCTCGGTCCTCAAGGGGATGGGGGTCATCCCCTGAGCCGTCTCTTTCCCCGCCGTCGCGGACCGGGCGGTTTCCCGCCCGGTTTTTTTATTCCGAGGCCAGCCTCCGATAGGCTTCGCGCAGGGCCGCGGTCGCGTCGTAGATGTCTTTCTTGTGCTTCTCTTCCTTGAGGTCGACCAAACGGAATCCCCGGATTTCGGTCTCCGAGCGGATCACCGATCCGGCCGGAATCCAGACATGGGCGGGGATGCGGCTGCGCATGATGATGGAGCCGACCCCCACCCAGACCCCCTCGCCGATCTCCGCCTGGTAGACGATCGCCCTCAGGGCGATGAAGCTGTCGGCATGGATCTTGGCCGGGCCGTGGATGACGACCCCGTGGGAGATGTTGCAGCGCGGGCCGATCCGCACTTCGGATCCGGCGCGGGAGTGGACGATGACGCAGTCCTGGAGGCAGGCGTTCTCCTCGATGACGATGGGGTGCACCCGGCCGGCGGCGTCGGGCTCGTCGGCCCGCAGCACGGTCTGCGGACCGACGAAGACCCCCGGGCCGATCACCACGCGGCCGATGATCTGGGCGCTCGGATCCACGAAAGCGCTCGCATCGATGCACGGCAGGTCGCCCGAGGGGTTCGCACGAATTCCAGGGTGCGGCGCGGTGGCCATGGGAGGGCTCCTCCTCAGGGGTGGTGGTTCGCTTCGGCGAAATAGCGGATCATCGTTTCCCCGAGTTCCTTCGAACGCAAGGTCGCCGCCTCGACGGCGTTGATGAGGGTCGTCCGCAACCCCCCTTTCTCGAGCGTGTGGATGCCGGCGATCGCGGTCCCGCCCGGGGAGGTGACGCGGTCCTTAAGCTGTCCCGGGTGCTCGCGCGTTTCCATGAGCATCTTGGCTGCGCCGAGCAGGGTCTGGGCGGCGAGAAACTGGGCGTCCTTGCGCGAGAGGCCCATTTTCACTCCGGCGTCGGCGAGCGCATCGACGATGATGAAGATGTAGGCCGGACCGGAGCCGCTCAGACCCGTGATCGCATCCATGAGGTAGTTTTCGCGCAGAAAGACCGTGCGGCCGACGCTGTTGAAGATCTCGAGGGCGAGATCGATGTCCTCGCGGCGGGCGTGCCGGCCGGCCGAAATGGCGGTCGCCGATTCCTTGACCGAGGCGGCGATGTTGGGCATGGCGCGGATCAGGCGCAGCTCCTTGTGCAGAAGTGATTCGATCGCTCGCAGAGGCACACCGGCCGCAATCGAGATCACCAACCGCGAGAGGTCGAGCGCCTCCGCGGTTTCCTGGAGAACCTCGGCCATGAGCTGGGGTTTGACCGCGTAGATCACGATCTCCGAGGCGGCGACCGCCTCGCGGTTCTCCGACGTCGTGCGCACGCCGTAGCGGGCGCGCAGCTCTTCGCGCCGCTCCGGGCGGATGTCGGTGCAGAGGATGTCCTCCGGGGCGGCGGCCCCGGATTGCACCAGTCCGGCGACGAGGGCCTCGCCCATGTTCCCGGAGCCCAAAAACGCGATCTTCCTCCCGCGGATTGCACCCACGAAATCCTCCTTCCCCGGGGCTGCGGCTCGGTCCCGGGACGGCAGACATCCCCCCCCGGCCGCCTTGTAAAAAGTCCCCGGGCCGGTGTCAACCCCGCCCAGCGCGAGTGCGGCTTGACCGCCGGAAGGCATTCGGCTATAAATGGTCTGACCATTTAAGCAGAGGGATTTCTTGTTCCAGACGGTCCGCCCGACCAAGGTCTTTCAAGATGTGGTCGCCCAGATCGAGGAGGCGATCCTCGCGGGGAAAATCACCGCCGGCCAGAGCCTGCCCTCGGAGCGCGAGCTCAAGGCGATGTTCGGGGTGAGCCGCCCCACCCTGCGCGAGGCGCTGCGGGTCCTCGAGGAGAAGGGCCTGATCGAAATCCGCCTCGGCACCGGGGGAGGGCCGGTCGTCAGCCGGCCGGACGCCGGGCGGGTGACCGAGACCCTCGCGCGGCTCATCCGGCTGCAGAAAGTCTCTCTGGCCCACCTGGCCGAGTTCCGCGAGGGCATCGAGGCCCAGGTCGCCGCCCGGGCCGCACGGCGGCGACGCGCGGCCGACATCAAGCGGCTGCACGGGCTCTTGGCGCAAGCGCGCTCCGCGCTCGAGGCCGGTTACGTGCGCCGCGAGGCGTTCCTGGAGGCGGACCGGCGGATTCATCTGGCGATCGCCGATGCGACCGGAAACCCGATCTACCAGAGCGTCCTCGCTTCCGTCCACGAGAACATCCACCGCTACTACGAGCGGTTCTTGTCCATGGCCGAGCCCGAGCTGCGGGAGAATTACGAGGACCTCGAGGCCCTCGTTGCCGCCGTGGTCCGGGGCGATGCGGAAAAAGCCCGCCGCATCGCCGCCGGCCACGTGAGCCGCTTCAACGCCCGCATGCAACGCCGTGCGGCGGCCGAGGGACGATCCGCCCGCGAGCTTCCGACCCGCCGGAGCCCTGCGGGCAAGAGGCCCCTGCGCACCCGTCGGATCGAGGATCTCCGCCCATGAACCGCATCGAGCGCCACCCCATTGTCTCCATTCCCGCCCGCGAGGAAGTCTCCTTCACCTGGGACGGCCGACCCCTGCTCGGCTTCCGCGGCGAGATGATCGCCTCCGCTCTCGCCGCCTGCGGCATCCACGTCTTCGGACGGCATGTGAAGGACGGAAGCCCCCAAGGGCTCTTCTGCGCGAACGGGCAGTGCTCCCAGTGCCTGGTGATGGCCGACGGCAAACCCGTCAAGGCCTGCATGACCCCGCTGCAGCCGGGCATGCGCCTCGAAAGCCTGCGCGGCCTGCCGCGGCTGCCCGCGGAGGATGCCCCCGTCGCCACCGGGCCGGTGGAGGAGATCGACGTTTCCGTGCTCGTGATCGGGGGAGGGCCCGCCGGGCTTGCGGCGGCGATCGAGCTCGGCCGTCGGGGGGTCAAAACACTCCTGCTCGACGACAAGGATCGGCTCGGCGGGAAGCTCGTCCTGCAGACGCACAAGTTTTTCGGCTCGGTCGAAGACAGCCATGCCGGAACACGCGGTTTCGAAATCGGGCGCCTGCTCGCCGCCGAAATCGAGCGCTGCCCCGCGGTCGAGGTGCGCCTTCAGACCACGGCGGTCGCGGTGTTCGCCGACGGTCGGGTCGGCGCCGTGGAGCGGGGGCGCTACGTTCTCATCCGTCCCCGACATCTGCTCGTCGCCTCCGGCGCCCGCGAGAGGATGCTTTCCTTTCCGGGAAACACCCTTCCCGGCGTTTACGGCGCAGGGGCTTTCCAGACGCTGGTCAACCGGGATCTCGTCCGCTGCGCCTCGCGGGTGCTCATCGTGGGAGGCGGAAACGTGGGGCTCATCGCTGGCTACCATGCGCTGCAGGCGGGGATCGAGGTCGCCGCCCTCGTCGAGGCCCTGCCCGAGGTGGGCGGATACCGCGTGCACGCCGACAAGCTCAAACGCCTGGGGGTGCCGATCCTCACCCGGCACACGATCGTCTGCGCCCACGGCGAGGAACACGTGACCGCGGCGACGATCGCGGAGGTGGACGAGCGTTTTCGTATCCGGCCGTCGACCGCCCGGACCCTCGAGGTGGACACGGTCCTCGTCGCCGTGGGACTGTCGGAGGTAAACGAGTTCGCCCTCAAGGCGAAGCAGTTCGGGATTCCCGTCGTGTGCGCGGGGGATGCGCAGGAGATCGCCGAGGCCTCGGCCGCTCTGTTCAGCGGCAAGATCGCCGGGCTGCGGATCGCCCGCGCGCTCGGGGCCGACGCGGGGGAGATCCCGCGCGACTGGGAGCGGAAGCTTGAGATCCTCAAGTCGCGTCCCGGCCCCGTCACCGGATCCCGGCCGGGCGCCTTCCCTGCGGGGGCGGTCTACCCGGTCTTTCACTGTTTCCAGGAAATTCCTTGCAACCCCTGCACCGCCGTCTGTCCCCAAAAGGGCATCCGCACCGAGAACGACACGATCACGGGGCTGCCCTATTTCGTCCCCGGGACCGAGTGCTCCGGATGTGCCAGCTGCGTCGCCGTCTGCCCGGGGCTCGCCGTGACCCTGGTCGATGCACGGCGCGACGCCGAACGGCCCCTCGTGGTGCTCCCCTACGAGATCCGGCGGGAGAAGGTCGAGGTCGGAAGCCTCGTCTCCGTGACTGACGCCGAGGGGGCGATCCTCGGGCGGTTTCCCGTCGTGAAGGTGAAGGCCCGCAAAAAGCACCCGGGCACCTTGCTCGTCAGCGTGCGGCTCGAGCGGGCCTTGGCCGATCGGGCGGCCGGAATCTGGGTCCAGGAGCGGCCGCTCGATCCGCTTCCCCTCTACGAGAAGACCCCGCCGCCCGACGAAGCCGTCGTCTGCCGCTGCGAGCGCGTCACCGCGGGCGAGATCCGGGCCGCCATCCGCGAGGGGACCCGTGACCTGAACCAGCTCAAGGCCCTCACCCGGGCCGGCATGGGAGCCTGCGGCGCGAAGACCTGCCGGCCGCTCATCTTCCGCATTTTCCGGGAGGAGGGGATCGACCGCGCCGCGGTCACCGACCGCGTCGACCGGCCGCTCTTCGTCGAGGTGCCGATCGGCGCTTTCGCCGGCGTGCGGGAGGAAAGCGATGACTGAACGCTGGGATGCGATCGTCGTCGGCGCCGGCTCGGTCGGTTTGCCCACCGCGCTCGCGCTCGGCCGGGAGAAGCTGCGCGTCCTCGTCCTCGACCGGCATCCCTCGCCGGGGCAGGGCGAAAACAAGCACGCGATCGGCGGGGTACGGGCGACGCACTCCGCACCCGGGAAAATCCTCCTCTGTCGACGCTCGCTCGAGATCTTCGCCTCCTGGCGGGAGACGCACGGCGACGATATCGAGTGGCTGGAAGGCGGCTACCTCTACCCGGTGTACCGCGAGGAGGACGCGCGGCTGCTTCAGGGCCTGCTTCCCCTGCAGCGCTCCTTCGGCCTCACGATCGATTTCATCGGCCCCGAGGCGGTGGGGGAGATCGTGCCCGGCATCCGCCGCGACGGGCTGCTCGGGGCGACCTTCGCCCCGAAGGACGGATCGATCTCGCCGCTTCTCGTGGCCAACGCCTACTTCCGCCATACCCGGCGGCTGGGGGTTTCCTTCCGCTTCCAGGAAGCGGTCGAGCGCATCGCGATCGAAGGCGGCCGCGTGGCCGGGGTGAAGACCGAAAAGGCTCGTTACGCCGCGCCGGTCGTGATCGACGCCGCGGGCCCCTTTTCCGCGGAACTTTGCCGAAGCGCAGGGGTGAGTCTCCCGGTCGTCCCCGACAGCCACGAGGCCGGCATCACCGAACCGGTCGCGCCGTTCTTTCATTGCATGGTGGTCGACATGCGGCCCGCCCCCGGCTCCAAAAATTTCTACTTTTACCAGAACCGCCACGGCCAGGTAATCTTTTGCCTCACCCCCGAGCCGCCCCTCGTGGGGACCGACAAGCGCGAGACTTCGGCCTTCCTGCCCCAGGTCTGCACGCGGCTGGTCGAGCTCGTGCCGCGCCTGCGTCACCTGCGGGTGCGGCGCACCTGGCGCGGGCTCTACCCCATGACCCCCGACGGCTCGCCGATCGTCGGTTGGAATCGGGAAGTCCCGGGGCTGTTGCACGCGACCGGAATGTGCGGACAAGGACTCATGCTCGGCACCGGCGTGGGCGAGACCGTCTGCCGCATGGTCACGGGAAGGACCAACGCCGAGGACGAGATCGTTCTCTCGGAGTTTTCACCCTACCGGGACTTCCACCGCGTCGAAAAACTGAAATGAACCGCGGAGACGATTCCTGAGTGCGACCCGACTCGAGGCTTTCCTCTTCCTGCCCCCAACCCCCCTCGAGCGCGGCTGCACCCGTCAGACCCTCCATGTCGACCTCTCGCGTCCGGCGGTGACCGTCAAGCCCTTCCCCCCGATGGAACGTCTCTTCATTGGGGGCAAGGGTTTCGACCTCCGGCTTCTCCGGCAGGCGGTCACGCCGCAGACCCGCTGGGACGATTCCGAAAACGAGGTTTGCATGCCTGCGGACCCTTGGGGGTCCGCCGAGCGACCCGGGCTCGGGCAAGAGCATCCCCCCCACGATCTCGCCGCTCACCGGCACGGTCATCGACTCGAACGTGGGCGGCTACTTCGGCCCCTTCCTCTTCGCAAGCCACCGCGAAGCCGAAAACCTGGGCCAGGGCGTCTTTCGGCGCCTTTTCGACCCCGGTTTCGACGGCTGCTGGATGGACGGCACGGTCGCCTGCTCGCACGGGGTGCGCGATTTCGTGCCCCTCACCGGTCCCTACCGCGGCATCCCCGTCTTCGTCGACGGCCCCGAGTACGAAACGATCGCGGCACTGGGCTCCCTGCTCGGCATTTTCGATCCCCACACGGTGATCGAGATGAACTTCTATTGCGACGCCTGCGGCCTGGATACGATCTCGGTCGGCACGGCGACCGCCTTCGCCATGGAATGCTTCGAGCTCGGGCTGATTCCTCCGGAGGCGACGGGCGGGCTCGAGCTGCGCTTCGGCAACCGCTTCGCCGCCCTCGAGCTGTTGCACCAGATGGCGCGCGGCGAGGGCTTCGGCTGCATCGTGGGCGAGGGGGTGCGCCGGATGAAGGCGCTCCTCGCCGAGCGCTGGGGGGCCGATCCGAGGCTGCCCGCCGACATCGGCATGGAGGCGAAGGGGCTCGAATTCTCCGGGTACATGACCAAGACATGGTGCACAACTTCATGCCCACCTTCGAGCAGAAGGCCGAAGCGCTGCACTGGTTTCCGATGTTCCGCACCTGGTTTTCGCTCTGCGGCCTCTGCAAGCTGCCCTGGAACGACATCGTCCCCGAGGACAACCGCGACACCCCCGAGCCGGACAAGGTGATGAAACAGGTCCCCTGGGACGCGTAAACGGCGGCTACCTCTCCCGCCCGCGCTGGGCGGCCACCCTCATCCCCGACGGCGCCCAGGTCTTTCTCGTCCCGATGATCGCCGGAGGCTGAGCCGGGGCGCTTCCGGGGTTTGAGCCCGGAGGCGATCCGTGGTATTTTAATCTGTTCGGGGCTTTTGCCCGAGGAGGCGCCTCCGGGAGGGGCCCGGCCTTCCGCTCAAGTCACCGTCCCGCCCGGCCGAAAATACCTTCAGCATGGGAACGACCGATGTTTCTGGCAAGCCATTTTCTGTTCGCTTTGGCCAAGGTCCTGAGCGTGGTGCTCAACGCCTATCTCTGGATCGTGATCGCTCGCGCCGTGCTCTCCTGGGTGAGCCCCGATCCCTACAACCCGATCGTGCGCTTCGTGCACAACCTGACCGAGCCCGTCCTGTGGCGCATTCGCCGACGGCTTCCCGTCGTCTTCGGGGGAATCGACCTCGCCCCGCTCGTCGTGGTGCTGGCGATCCTGTTTCTCGAGCACTTCGCCGTGGCGAGCCTCTACGAGCTTGCCCTCGGGCTGCGATGACCGCAGGCGAAAGGAGGCCGGCATGACGCTCACCCCGCTCGAGATCCAACAGCGCCGCTTCCGAACCGTTTTCCGCGGCTACGATCCGCGGGAGGTGGAAGGCTTTCTCGAGGAGGCGGCCGCGGCCTGCGAGGCGTTGCAGCGCGAAGTGTTGCGGCTGACCGAGGAGCTGCGCCGGGCGCAGGAGGAGCTCGAGGAGCTCAGGAGGCGCGAGGGGACGATCAAGCGGGCGTTCTTGCATTCGCAGAAGGTCCTCGACCAGATGCAGGAAAACGCGCGGCGTCAGGCCGAGCTGATCGTCGCCGAGGCCCGCGGCCGG
>CAZQUP010000070.1:0-11279 GCA_964596545.1 uncultured Desulfatibacillum sp.
CTCGTGATCGGGATGCCGAGGATCCCCGGAGGCCGCCGTCGCCGCGTGCCGGTTTGTCCTCGGCGACGGCGGAGAAGGGGTTGCCCAAGACCCGCTCGACGAAAATTCTTTGCGACTCCGAAGATCGCGCGACAGCCGGGCCGTGAAAGATGCCGGCCGCGATCGACGTTAACGAACCTACCCCCGGCCTCCCTCAAGCGGCTTCGGCGTTGTCTCGGGCCGTGAGCGCCGCCGCGGGTTTTTCCGCCCGCGCTTCGGGCTCGCGGTAGATCACACAGCCGAGTAGCACGGCCAGCGCAAGCCCGCCGATGCCGAAAAGAATGGCGAAGAAAAATCCGATGGTGGTTTCCATGGGGCAGGATCTCCAGGTTGGTTTCGGCCCGTTTTCCGTGAACCGGTGCCGGCAAGGGGGAAAAAGAGGATGGCGGCCGAGAGGCGGCGGCATCCGATCAATAGTTAACGATAATTAACTTAAAGGAAGGCTTGCTGTCAAGGAAAAACACGCTTGCCGTTCGGGGAAAGCGTCGGGGGGCTCTTCGATCTCGGAAGGGCGGATCCTTCAGCGCGGCGCCTCGAGCGCCCGGCGGCAGAGGTCCCAGAGGGGGCGGTAGCCGGCGGAGAGGTTGAAGCGGTAGTCGTCCAGGGCCCACAAGGTGACCAGGCCCTGGATCGTGCCGAAGAGCAGCCGGGCCAGGGCCTGCGGGTCCACATCCGGGCGGATCTCGCCGCGGGTGCATCCCTGAACGACGAGCGCGCTCACGCCCTCGAGGTAAACCGCGAGCTTGTCGTGCACCTCGCGGTTCAGGCGACGGTCGCCGAAGCTCAAGATCTCGGCGATCACCAGGAAGGCCATTCCGCGGCGCTGTTCGATTTCGGAGAGGTGCTCTTCCTGGAGGCGGGCGAGGCGTTCGAGAACGCCGCCGTTCGTTTCGGAGACCCGTTCGACCTCCGCGATCAGCGTGTCCAAAATGTCGTCCACGAGAAACAGCAGCACCTCGCGCTTGCTGCGGAAGTGTCGATAGATCGCCGCCTCGGTCAGCCCCACCTCGCGCGCTATGGCGCGGACCGTCAGGTGCTCGCTTCCTTTGCGGATGATCAGTTTGCGGGCGGCGGAGAGGATTTCGCGCTTGCGGATCTCGCTGCTGCGGCGCTTTGGGCTCATGGGCCGGGCTCCGGGGTGGGGGTCGCAACACCCGGGGCGGCGGGAATCTCCCGGGACGGCCCCGCTTCTAATCCCTGCCGCCCGAAAAGTCCACACCCGGCGGCGCTGCCGACATCGTCTTTCCCGGCTTGACTCCGGAGCGCGAGATGGCATAGAGGTGCTCGGGGTTACGGCGCCGTGCAGCCGCCCGTCGATCGGCGAAGGGCATCCCGGGCGCCGCCCAGGGAGAGGATGGCCATGGAACGACGCAAAGTGTTTCTCGGCGAGGAGGAGATTCCGCGGCAGTGGTACAACATTTTGGCCGATATCCGCCTCAACCCGCCGCTCGGCCCGGACGGCAATCCGGTCAGCCCCGAGCGGCTCGCCCCGGTTTTCCCGATGAACCTGATCGAGCAGGAAATGAGCCCCGCACGGTGGATCGACATCCCCGAGGAGGTGCTGCGGGTCTACGCGATCTGGCGGCCCACGCCGCTGGTGCGCGCCGCGGGGCTCGAGCGGGCGCTCGGAACCCCCGCACGGATCTACTACAAGTTCGAGGGCGCCAGCCCCCCGGGAAGCCACAAGCCGAACACGGCCGTACCGCAGGCCTACTACAACCGGGTCTTCGGCGTGAAGCGGCTGACCACGGAGACGGGCGCGGGGCAGTGGGGCAGCGCCCTCGCCTTCGCCTGCGCGCAGTTCGGTCTGGAGTGCAAGGTCTTCATGGTGCGCGTGAGCTACGACCAGAAGCCCTACCGCAAGACCATGATGCAGACCTGGGGCGCAACCTGCGTCCCCAGCCCGAGTCCGGAGACGCGCGCCGGACGCGAGATCCTCGCGCGCGACCCGGATTCGCCGGGAAGCCTGGGGATCGCGATCAGCGAGGCCGTGGAAGCGGCCGTGAGCGACACGACGGGTAAGACCCGCTATTCGCTCGGCAGCGTTCTCAACCACGTGATGCTTCACCAAACCGTGATCGGACTCGAAGCGAAGAAACAGCTCGCGCTGCTCGGCGAATTTCCCGATGTCGTCATCGGCTGCGCCGGCGGAGGGAGCAACTTCGCCGGCCTCGCCTTTCCTTTCGTCTACGAAAAGATCCACGGCCGACGGATCGACATTCACCCGGTCGAGCCGGCGGCTTGTCCCACGCTCACGCGCGGGCCCTTTGTTTACGACCACGGCGACACGGCGGGGTACACGCCGCTTCTGCCGATGCACAGCCTGGGACACACCTTCATGCCGCCCCCGATGCACGCAGGCGGCCTGCGCTACCACGGAATGGCGCCCACGGTGAGCCAGCTTGCGGTCGAGGGGCTGATCGAACCCAAGGCGTACGGCCAGGTGGAGACCTTCGAGGCGGGCATGCTGGCTGCACGGGCCGAGGGGATCATCCCCGCTCCGGAGACGAACCACGCGCTGGCTTGCGTGGTGGAGCTGGCGCGGCGGGCGAAGGAGGAGGGCCGGGAAAAGGTCATCCTCTTCAACTGGAGCGGCCACGGGCTGATCGATCTCGCCTCTTACGAGAAATATCTCAGCGGGGATCTGCAGGACATCGCCTATCCGGCCGAGGAGATCGCCGAGGCCGAAAAGATCCTGGCGCAGTACCCCAAGCCGCAGCGGCTGAAGAGCCGTTGAGTGCGGGCGCAGCGCAAGCGGGCCGGCAGCAGGCCATGGAAAACGCCACGCGACCGCCGCTCGTCCGACCCTGTCCGCGGCTGGGGCATCCGATCCGTTTCCGCTACTGCCTGCATGCGGACTTCGAGCGGCCTTGCTTCAAGATTTTCGATTGCTGGTGGGAAAGCTTCGATATCGAAGCCTACCTCCGCGACCACCTGCCGGCGGAGGTGTTCGCGGCGCTCCGAGAGGCCGGGCCGCGGCCGCGGATCGCCGCCCTGATCGAGGCGGCCGAGGCCGCGCAACGCAGGATGGCCGACGATCCGTCCGCGGAAGGCGGAGGCGATTCGAATTCGCAAGCCGGCATCGGACGGACGCCAGGCTGAAAACCCGGCCGGAGCCCTCCGGCCGCTTCCTTTTGACGGAGGATTTCACGATGAGGGTGCTGGTCAGCGACAAGCTGGAAGAGGTCGGGCTTGAGATTCTGCGTCGTGAGCCCGGCATCGAGGTCGACCTGCGCCCGGGGCTCTCGCCCGACGAGCTCCAGGCGATCATCGGGGACTACGATGCACTCGTGATCCGCAGCGCAACCAAGGTGACCGAGAAGCTGCTCGAGGCCGCAGCTCGGCTGAAAGTCGTGGGTCGCGCGGGGATCGGGCTGGACAACGTCGACATCGGGGCTGCGACCAAGCGCGGCATCGTGGTCATGAACACGCCTGCGGGCAACGTGACCACGACCGCCGAGCACGCGATCGCCATGATGATGGCGCTGGCGCGCAACATCCCGCGCGCCGACGCCTCCCTCAAGGCCGGCCGCTGGGAGAAAAACGCCTTTCAGGGCCGCGAGCTCTTCCATAAGGTGCTGGGCGTGATCGGCTTCGGCAAGATCGGCTCGATCGTCGCCGACCGCGGCCGGGGCTTGAAGATGCAGGTCATCGTCCACGACCCGTATGTCACCGACGAGACGATCGAGAAAGCGGGCTTCGAGCCGGTCTCTCTCGATGAGCTCTACCGCCGCGCCGATTTCATCACGGTCCATGTCCCCAAGCTCAAAGAAACGTTGGGGATGATTCACCGCGGCTCGTTCGCGAAGATGAAAGACGGTGTCATGGTCGTCAACTGCGCCCGGGGCGGCATCATCCACGAGGCCGATCTGCTCGAGGCGTTGCGCTCGGGCAAAGTGGCCGGCGCCGCCCTCGACGTCTTCGAAAAGGAGCCGCCGGGGGACAACCCGCTGCTGGCTCTGCCCCAGGTGGTCTGCACGCCTCACCTGGGGGCCTCGACCGTCGAGGCCCAGACAAACGTCGCCGTCCAGGTCTGCGAGCAGATCGTCGCTTTCCTCAAGACCGGGACGATCATCAACGCCGTGAACGTCCCGGCCGTAAGCGGCGAGCTCCTTGCCCGCATCGGACCTTACCTCCGCCTGGGAGAAAACCTGGGCCGCCTGCTCGCCCAGCTGTGCCGCGGCCCGGCGCGGGAGATCGCCGTCGACTATGCCGGGGAGTTCCCCGATCATGACCTTTCGCCCGTGACGACGGCGATTCTCAAAGGCTTTCTCACCCCCATGGTCCAAGAGACGGTGAACTTCGTAAACGCCAAAGTCATGGCCGGGGAGCGGGGCATCCGCGTGACCGAGGCGCGCTCCACCTCGGAGGAATACCTCAACTTGATCACCGTTCGGGCCCGGGTCGGCGAGGAGACACACAACGTCGCCGGAACGATCTTCGGCCGCAAGGTGCCGCGGGTGGTGAAGATCGAAAACTTCCGCCTGGAGCTTCTGCCCGAGGGACGCTTCGTCATCATTCACAATCACGACAAGCCCGGTGCGATCGGAAGCATCGGAACGCTCCTGGGCAGCCACCGCATCAACATCAGCCAGATGCGCGTGGGGCAGCAGGAGGACGGCGACAAGACGATGATCTACTTCCGCACCGACCAGCCGATTCCCGAGCCGGTGATGGAGGAGCTGAGAAGGCTGCCGCTCATCATCGATGTCCGCTCCTTCGAGCTGTAGAAGTTCGGCCGCGGGCTTCAAAGCCCGGCAGGTGAAAGAGCCGCGATGGAGAAGGATCTCGTCCCCTATCTCCGGCCGACGGAGATCCTCGACGCCGATCACCCGGCCGTGCGGGCCTTCGCCCGCGATCAGGCGGCCGGAGCCCCCGATCCCGTCACGGCCGCCGTGCGTCTTTACTACGCCGTTCGGGACGGGATCTGGTACGATCCCTACCTTCCGTTCCACCGGTCCGAAGACTATCGTGCCAGCCGGGTGCTTGCGCTGGGCCGCGCCTTCTGCATCGGCAAGGCCGGTCTCCTCTGCGCGCTCGCGCGGGCGCTGCGCATCCCCGCGCGGGTCGGCTTTGCCGACGTGCGCAATCACCTGGCGACACGCCAGCTGATCGAATTCATGGGCTCCGACGTCTTCGTCTACCACGGGTTCACCGAGTTCTTCCTCGAGGGCCGCTGGGTGAAGGCGACGCCCGCTTTCAACGCCGAACTCTGCCGTCGCCACGGGGTCGCCCCCCTGGAGTTCAACGGCCGTGAGGATTCGCTCTTCCAGCCCTTCAACGTGGAAAAACGCCGTTTCATGGAGTACCTCCGGGAGCACGGAAGCTTCGCCGACATCCCCGTTGCGGCCATCGTCGAGGCCATGCGTCGGGAGTACGGCGAGGAGCGCGTTTCCGGCTGGATCCGCGCCTACGAGGCCGCGGGCGGGACTCCGATCCGGCGCTTCGAATCCGAGGAAGTCATCCGGGGGGAGGAGACGGACTGAGCGAAGCCCTCAAACGAGGACCTTGCGCAGGTTGATGAAGTTGCTGCGGTCGAAGCCGAGCGTCTTGAAGAAGGAGAGCAGATCGGTCGAATCCCAGCGAACCGAGGTGTAGACGGTATCGATCCCCTGGGCGCGGTAGTGTTCGAAAACCGCGGCGGCAAGGGAGGCGCCGATGCCGCGGCCCATCTGATCGGGGCGTACGCCGATCGTCGAGATCCAGGCGCTCTTGGCCAGCCCGAAGCCTGCGGTCAGGATCGTGCTGATCATGAAGCCTACGATCCGGTCGTCCCGCTCGGCCACGAAGCAGGCGCCGTCGCGGCGGCGGGCGTGGTCCTCGATCACCTCGCGCAGCTCATCGCCCGCGGGCTTGCGGGTGATGGCGGAGTAGATGCGCACGATTTCCGGGGCGTCTTCGACCGCAAGAGCACGGATCCGCACGTTTTCCATGAGCCTTCAGCGCCTTCTTTCTGCCGAATCAGTCGATGCGGATGATTTTCACCCGATGGCCGACCCAGTCGGGCGGAAGATAGACCCGGCCGCTGTTGCCGCTCGCCTTGACCCGCTTTTCGATCATCTCCTCGCCGAAGATTTCGAACTTGACCCGGCTCGAAGAGCCGGGTAGCTGCGGATCTGGCGTCGGCGGGGCATCCACGGGCTCTTCCTTTTCCCGCTTCTTTTCCTCGGTTCCTTCCATCGGGCTTTCCCCGCAAGTTTGAGTCTCACCGGGCGAAGCCATTTGAAGCTACACTACAGCTGCTTTGAAGCTGTCGTCAAGGGTGAATCGGCTCAGCCGAATTCTATCCCGGATCTAGTGGTTTCTTAACAAATCAGGCACAAAATAGGCGGCGAGGCGGCATGGGGTGATCCTCTCAAACCTTCCCTTTGCCTGCGGAGAGTCCGACATGACCGTATACATGCATTGCGTTCCCGGTCGGATGCGGTTGAAAAGCCCCGGATGGAAATCTTTCCCCGATGAGGGAGAGCAGGCAAGGCGCGCGCTGCAATCGCTTCCCGGCGTCCGCTCCGCCGCCTTCACCCCCCTCACCGGAAGCCTGGTCGTGCATTTCGACCCCCATGCCGTTCTTGCCGACGAGATCACGGAAGCGCTTTCCGCGAAGGGCCTGATTGATCGCTCGCGGCTGCTTTCGCCGCAGGATCGCCTCGAGCAGGCCATGGCCGCGGCCGGCCGGCGGATCGGCCGCGCGGCCGTCGGCTGGGCGGTCGGCCGCGTTCTTGACGCGAGCGGCCTCTCGGTTCTCGCCGCCCTGATCTGAGACCAGACAAAGAACGTCTGCGCGGGTGGACGGGTCGGGGCCCCCGCGTGACGGGCCGCCGCCTGCAGGACCGGGACGCCGGTTGTTCTCGAAGCGATATCCTTTCTAACAACGAGGAGATAGGTCCGTGACCGCTCCGAATGTCCCCCGGCTCCCTTGCAAGCCGCGCTTGCGGGTTGAATCGGCCCCGGGCGGAGGCGACTTCAGGAGGGCACCCGGCAGCCCTCGAAAGGGACGGTCCGGATGCCGGGCGCTAGTGACCGAAAAGGACCGAAGACGTCGAAAGAGCGGCGGGGGCGGTTGGAGATTCACCCGGCAAGGGCGTTTGATGCAAGCAATAAAAAAGGACCGGGGAATCCCGGTCCCGAGCACAAGGATGTAATTTTCTGGATGGTGGGCTGCGCTGGAATCGAACCAGCAACCTAATGATTAAGAGTCATTTGCTCTGCCTAGTTGAGCTAGCAGCCCATCCCGGACCGCCCTTGCGGACGAATTTCCCTAATAGCAGAGCCGAAAAATCCTGTCAAATTTTTTCCGGCGATTCCTTCCAGGGAGGTTTTTCGCGTTTCCAGCGGCCGTGCGGGGGCCGTTTCCCCCGCCGTTTGCCTCTGCCTTGGTTTAGGGACGCCTCGCCCGGAAAAACCCGATTTGGATCCGGTAGGTAGCCGCCGGGCAGGATACGCGTGGATGGAGAAGGGAGGGGCTTGCGCCCGGCCGGCGAAGGCGGTTTCTCCGGCAAGGGAGGGCCGCTCAGGCAGGAGGGAGGCAGGGAGGCGGCTTGAAAAAGCCTCTCCCCGACGGGCAGGAAGTGCACGCCCGCGGCGACCGCCTTGCGCACGTCCACGGTCAGAAGCACCGGTTCGGGGTCGATCCGGCGGCCGAGACGCAGCGCGAAATCGCGATCGATGCAGAGGATCGTGGGGGCCTGCCGCTCGGAGGCGAGGCCCTTTTGGTGCACGAAGGGCCAAGCCCGGCGGCGGATCGCGGCATAGAGAAGACGCGGCGGCTCGGCCGGAGGGCCCTCCTTTGCGGGGCAAGGAGTCCGGCTGCGGCAGCGAATCCGGTTTTCTTCGATCTCGATGTCGGCCGAGGGGTGGCAGAGCGGCAGTGCCCGGAGATCGGCTTCGCGCACGTGGCGGAAGCCCTCTTCTTCGTGGAGCGCTTGGAGAAGCTCACGCAGACGGACGAAGCCCTGGGCGTCGGGGACGAGTCCGAACTCGGCCGGGTTGCGTCCGAGCATGTAGGCGAGCATGCGGGCAAGACGCTCGAGCGATCGCGGCGGACCCACGGGCGGCCTCGGGCGCAGGTTAGCCCCCGGAAGCGGGGGGGGAGGGGGCATCCTCCCCCGGCGGTTGGGCCGGCGGCGGTTCGGGGGCCCCTTCCTCCGCCCCGGCAGGCTCGAGGGCCGGCTCTTCGGAGGCGGTAGCGCCTCCCTCACCTTCCTCCGGCTCGATCACGATGTTGCCGCGCTCTTCCAGAGTAGGCCGTCCGAGCTCCTCGATCTCGCGGGGCGTGGGCAGATCGTTCAAGTCTTTCAGGTCGAAGACCTCGAGGAACCGCTTCGTCGTGGCGTAGATGAGGGGGCGGCCGGGGATCTCCCGGCGGCCCAGCACGCGGATGAGCTTGCGCTCGAGGAGCTGCCGCAGCACCCCGCCGCAGTCGACGCCGCGCAAGTGCTCGATTTCGGCGCGGATGATCGGTTGCTTGTAGGCGATGATCGCAAGCGTTTCGAGGGCGGCCTTGCTCAACCGCACGGGCCGCGGATCGAGCAGCCGTTTCACCCAGGGGCCGTACTCGGGCCGGGTGCGGAATTGGAAGCCCCCGGCCACTTCAACCAGGGCGAAGCCGCCGCGGCGCTCTTCGATTTCGGCTTGCAGCTGGGAGAGAGCGGCATGGATTTCGGCACCCTCCACGGGCCCGACCGTCTGGCGCAGGCGTTCGACGGAAAGGGGTTCGTCGGCGACGAAGAGCAGAGCCTCGATGATGTTCTTCAGGTCGTCCATCAGAGGTAGAAGATCCGGATGATCCCCGAGGGGACGTGCTGGGCGAGCCGGATCAGACCGAGTTTCACCATTTCCAGGAGAGCCAGGAAGGTGACGACGATGTCGGCCCGGGTCGGCTGCGCCGGGAAGAGCTCCTCGAAGGTGAGGGAGCCGCGCTCCTCGAGAGCGTCGGCGATCTGCGTCATGCGGTCCTTGACCGAAAGCGTGTCGGCCGTGAACTCCAGCCGCCGGTCCTCGGGCAGCCCCGCCAGGATGCGCTGGAAGGCGTCGATCAGCTCGAAAAGGCCGATCTTGACGATTTCCGGTTCCGCCTCCGCCGCCGCGGCCGCCCCGGGTTTGGCGGGGCGCGTGAAGGTGTCTTCCCCGAGAAGCGGTCGTTCGGCAAGCTGCTCGGCCGCGGATTTCAGCCTGAGGTACTCGACAAGCGGTCGCACGATCTCTTGCCGCGGGTCCTCTTCTTCTCCGCCCTCGTCGGCATGGATCGGAAGCAGCATACGGGACTTGATCTGCAGCAGGGTCGAAGCCATGACGACGAACTCCCCCGCGTAGTCCACGTTCATCGCATCCAGAAATTCCAAGTACTCGAGATACTGCTCGGTGATCAGCGCGATCGGGATGTCGGTGACGGCGATCTCGTTTTTCTTGATCAGGTGGACGAGAAGGTCCATCGGACCTTCGAAGACGTCGGTCAACCGCACACGGTAGGGGGCATCCGGCCCTCGGCCGGCCGGACCGCCGCCGGGGATCTCCGCACTCATCGCAGGCCGACCGCGCGGCGGACCTCCTCCATCGTCGCCTGCGCCACCCTTCGGGCCTTGTTGTTTCCCGCGGCGATGATCTCCTCCAGCCGCTCGGGTGCGCTTTCATAGCCCCGGCGGCGCTGACGCATCGGTTCGAGAAAAGCGTTCAAATGCCCGGCCATGAGCTTCTTGCACTCGACACAGCCGATCCCCGCCGTGCGGCACTGGCGATCGACGTCGGCGACGACCTCGGGGGGCGAGTAGAGCTTGTGGAAGTCGAAGACATTGCAGACGTCGGGGTTGCCGGGGTCGCTGCGGCGCATGCGCTGCGGGTCGGTGATCATCGTGGCGACCTTCGCGGCCACCGTTTCCGGGGGGTCGTTCAGGAAAATGGCGTTACCGTAGCTTTTGCTCATTTTACGGCGGTCGGTGCCGAGAAGCTTGGGAGTCTGGGTCAGGATCACCTGGGGTTCGGGGAAGACCGGGCCGTAGAGGAAGTTGAACCGCCGGGCGATTTCGCGCGTGATCTCGACGTGCGGCGCTTGATCGACCCCCACGGGGACGCCGTAGGGCTTGTAGAGGATGATGTCCGCGGCCTGGAGCACGGGGTAGCCGAGAAAGCCGTAGGTGGAGAGGTCCCGATTCTGCAGCTGCTCGATCTGGTCCTTGTAGGTGGGGTTCCGCTCGAGCCAGGGGACCGGCGTGATCATGCCGAGCAGCAGGTACAGCTCGGCATGCTCGGGCAGGTGCGATTGGATGAAGAGGGTGGAGGTTTCCGGATCGATCCCGGCGGCGAGCCAGTCCAGCAGAATGTCCTTCGTAAAGCCCCGGATCGAAGCAGGGTTTTCGTAGTCGCTTGTGAGCGCATGCCAGTCGGCGACGAAGAAAAAGCAGTCGTATTCAGCCTGCAGGCGGATCCAGTTCGCTAGGGCGCCGTGGTAGTTTCCGAGATGAAGCGGCCCGGTGGGCCGCATGCCGCTCAAGATCCGTCGTTTGCTCTCCAAGGGGACTCCTTTTTCCGCCGGCCGCCCGGTCTCCTCCCGGAGGAGGGCCCAAAGCTTACGGGCCCGGATCGTGGTCGGGGGCGTGGGGCCGCAGAAGATCGCGGACGAACGCAAGCTCGTCTTCGCGGGTTACGACCCGGCCGTTCAAGCGTGCGTCCAAGACCTGATCGAGGATCCGCCGATAGAGAGGCCCCGGCGGCACCCCCAGCCGCTTCAGGTCCTCGCCGTTCACCGAGGTCGCCGTCCGGCGCAGTTGGGTGAAATAGAGCGAGATCGCCTTTTTCACCCGCTCCGGTCCGGCGGCCGCCATCATGAACAGGACGAGCTCGGTTTGAAAGCCGCGAAGCAGGCGGTAGACGGCGCTGTTTTCGAGCGGCAGACGGCGCGCCAGTTCCTGCAGACAGCGCCGGCTGGCGGTGCGGCCCTCGGTGAAGAGCCTCTCGAGCCGCGGCGGAAGCTCGAAGCGCCGGCAGAGCGCCGCCGCCTGCACCGTATCCAGGCGGTCGATCAGGGCCAGAAAATAAACGGCCCATTTCATATAGAAGTCGCCCAGAAAAAGCAAATCGTACCAGCTCACGACCTGGCGCACCGCGTCCAGCAGCTGGACGAGCCCCTTGTCGAAGACGATCTGCGGATGGAGCACGACGAGGAGCTGGAAATCGCTCAGGCGCTGCAGGGCCGCGACCGGGTTTTCCTCCTCGAGGATGAGCCGGAGCTCCTGGAAGATGCGGCG
>CAZQUP010000070.1:11303-14809 GCA_964596545.1 uncultured Desulfatibacillum sp.
TGCGGAAAAAGTCCATCTTGACCGCGTTCTGGATCAACCCCGCCGTGAGCCGGCCGATCGTGAAGCCGAAGCGCTGCTCGAAACGGATGGCGCGGAAGGCGCGGGTGGGGTCCTCGACCAGGCTCAAGTTGTGCAGCACGCGGATCGTCTTTTCCTTGATGTCCTTCTGGGCGTTGAAGAAGTCGATCAGTGTGCCGAAGCGCCCGGGGTTCAACTGCAGGGCGAGCGTGTTGATCGTGAAATCCCGCCGGTAGAGGTCGAGCTTGATCGAGCTCATCTCCACCGTGGGCAGCGCGGCGGGGAAGCGGTAGTACTCGAGCCGGGCCGAGGCGACGTCGATTTTCAGCCCGTCGGGGAAGGCGATCACGGCGGTGCCGAAGCGCTCGTGGGTGTGGAGCCGGGCACCCGCCTGCCGCGCGAAGCGGCGGGCGAAGGCGATGCCGTCGCCCTCGATCACGATGTCGATGTCCTCGTCCTGCCGCTGGAGCAAAAGATCGCGCACGAAGCCGCCGACCACGTAGGCGGAAAGGCCGAGCTCCGAGGCGACCGCCCCGATCTCGCGCAGCACGGAAAGCAGCCGCGGCGGGAGGCGTTCGGCGAGAAGGGGGGCGAGGTTGCGGGTACGCGGCAGCGCCCCCTCGCGCAGCGGATCCCGGCTCGTCGCTCCCTCCATGCGCTCGCGTCCGACCAGCACGTTCAAAAGATCCGTGCGCGTGATGACCCCGAGGACGGTTCCTTCCCCGTCCACCACCGGAAGGATGCGCTGCTTGTGCTCGATGATCTTCTTCTGAATCTCCTGAAGGTCGGCCTCGGGTCCCACGACCGCGACCTCCGAGGTCATGTACTCGCCGACCGGCACCCGGCCCAGGCCGTGAAAGAGAGCTTTTTCGACCACCTGGCGGGTGATGTACCCCCGCAGCGAAGGCTTGCCGCCCGGCGGAGTCTCGGTCACGAGCAAGGCGTTGACGTTGTAGCGGGTGAGGATGCCGTTGGCCTCCCCGCAGGAGACGGCGGCGTCCACGCAGATCGGCGGCGAGGACATGAGCGAGGCGGCCAGGCGCCGGTTCTGCAGGGTCTGGCGCAAACGCTCGAAGAGCCGCGCCTCGGCCTGCTGCAGCGTCAACCCTTTGAGGGTCGCGGCCGCGGCGTAGGGGTGGCCGCCGCCGCCCAAGGTGCCGAGGATCGCCCCGACGTCGACGTCCTCGCGGCGGCTTCGGCCCACAATGTGGATCTTCGATTCCATCAGAGCCAGCGCGAAGAAGACCTCGAGGTTTTCCATCCGCGCCATCTTCTGCACGAGGAAGGCGAAATCCGGGATGTAGGTCTCGCGCTGGATGCCGGTGACCACGACTTCGATGCCGTTGATGTGCTGGCGGTGGGCGGACTGGATCATGTCGTTCAGGATGGCCACCTGCTCGGGATTCAGCTCGCGGGCGATCAGGTCGGAGACGACGTTCAGCGCGGCCCCGCAGGAGAGCAGCCAGGAGGCGGCGGCGAGGTCGCGGGGGGTCGTTGAGGGGTAGGTGAAGGAGCCGGTGTCCTCGTAGAGTCCCAGGCAGAGGATCGTCGCCTCTTCGGCCGTCGGGCGCAGCCCGCGTTCGCGCAGGATCTCGGCGAGCAGGGTTACCGTCGCGCCGACAGGCTCGCAGACCTCCACGGCGCCGCGGAGGTCGCCCTCGGAATCGGGATGGTGGTCGTAGAGGTGGATCTCGACGCCGGGGCGGGAGGCGAGGGCGGCGAGTTTCCCGATCCTTCCCGGCTGCCGGGTGTCCACCAGAATCAGGCGACGGACCCGATCGAGATCCACCTCGGAGAGCTCCACGATATGAAAAAGGTAGAGCAACGAGCTCACGAAGAAGGTGCGCAGGTTCTTTTCCTGCGAGCCGGGAAAAACGACCTTGCCCTCGGGGTAGATCTTGCGGGCGGCGAGCAGTGAGGCGAGGGCGTCGAAATCGGCGTTGATGTGGGTGGCGATCAGGGTCAAAGCGCCCTCTTCGCCCTGCGGCGCGATCGAATCGACCATAAATCCCAACCTACCACAACCCCCGGGCGGAACCAAACCTGCGGATCGGGCTCAAGTTTCCGCGCCGGGGGCCGATAGAGAATCCGAAACCGGCATTCCGCCGCCGGTGCGGGCGATTCCCGTGCCGCCCGCGAAGGGCCGGGGAGACGGAATCGCGCGGAGGGAGGGCACATGCCAGTCTACCTGTGGGTCGGCAAGAACCGCTTGAACAAGATCCAGAAGGGCGAGATCGAGGCGCCGAACGAGCAGGCCGTCCGGGCGAGTCTCGCGCGCCAGAAGATCCAGCCCACGCGGATCAAGCAGAAACCCAAGGATCTCTTCGAGAACATCCGCTTCCTGCAGCCCAAAGTGCGGGAAAACGACATCATCCTCTTCGCGCGGCAATTTTCCACCATGATCGACGCCGGGCTGCCGATCATCCAGTGCCTGGACATCCTTCACAACCAGCAGAACAACGCGACATTCAAAAAAATCCTTCGCCAGATCAAAGAGTCGGTGGAAGGCGGTTCGACGCTCGCCGAGGCGCTCAAGAAATTCCCGCGGCAGTTCGACGACCTCTTCGTCAACATGGTGGCGGCCGGCGAAGCCGGCGGCATCCTGGACGCCATCCTGCGGCGGCTGGCTTCCTACATGGAAAAAGCCGCGCGCCTCAAATCCAAGGTGAAAGGGGCGATGACCTACCCGCTGGTCACTTTGGGGATCGCGGTCATCGTCCTCGCCGTCATTCTCATTTTCGTGATCCCCGTTTTCGAGGAGATGTTCGCCGACTTCGGAAGCGAGCTGCCCGCCCCGACGCAGTTCGTGGTCGCCATGAGCGATCTGGTGAAAAGCAAGATCCTCTTCATCCTCGGGGCGCTGGTTCTCGGCGGGGTCGCCTTCCGCAAGTATTACCAGACCGAGAAGGGGCGGGATACCGTCGACGCCTTGCTTTTGAGGTTGCCGGTCTTCGGGATTCTCCTGCGCAAGGTGGCTGTGGCCAAGTTCACCCGGACCATGGGGACGATGCTCTCGAGCGGGGTGGCGATTCTGGAGGCGCTCGACATCGTCGCCAAGACCGCGGGGAACCGCACGGTCGAGAAGGCGATCTACAACGTGCGCTCCGGCATCGCCGAAGGGCGCACGATGGCCGATCCGCTCTCCGAGTCCGGGGTGTTTCCGCCGATGGTCTGTCAGATGATCGCCGTCGGCGAGTCGACCGGGGCGCTTGACGCGATGCTCGAGAAGATCGCCGACTTCTACGACGAGGAGGTCGACCAGGCGGTCGAAAACCTGACCCAGCTCATCGAGCCGGTCATGCTCGTCTTCCTCGGGGTGACGATCGGCGGCTTGGTCGTGGCGATGTACCTTCCCATTTTCAAAATGGCCGGGGCGATCGCCTGAACGAGGGCCTCTTGCGGGGAGCGGAGATCATCTCCGGCGGCCGCCCCGCGGAGGCGGCCGCCGCCGTCCGGTCCCCCGCGACGGCGATTCCGCATTCCCCAGG
>CAZQUP010000071.1:0-9927 GCA_964596545.1 uncultured Desulfatibacillum sp.
AGGTAGATCGCATCGACGTGGGGCAGGAGGCTCCCGAAGTCGACGGTCTCGGTGAAGGGGATCCCGTGCTTGCGCAGGAATTGCTTGATGTCGTCCTTCATCCGGTAGACCTCGGGGGAGACGAAGGTGAGGCTCACCCCGCGATAATTTTTCATGAGGTAGGACAGCGAACGCACCGTCCGCCCGCGCTTGAGGTCCCCCACCATGGCGATCCGCTTGCCCTCCAGCCCGCCGGTCGCCTGGAACTCGCGCTCCAGGGTGTAGATGTCGAGCAGGGCTTGCGTGGGATGCTGGTCCGGGCCGGATCCGCCGTTCAAAACGGGAACCGGTCGCTCGGTCTGGTTGAGCACCCAGGCGGTCTTTTCGGCAAAGCCCGCCTCGGGGTGCCGGCAGACGATCAGATCGACGTAGCTTGCGAAGGTGCGGATCGTGTCCTCGGGGGACTCGCCTTTGACTTCGGAGCTCGTGCTCGTACCCCGGCTCTCCGAGACGCGCAGGCCGAGGAGGTAACAAGCGTTCTGAAACGAGAGAAAGGTGCGCGTCGAGGGCTGCACGAAATAGAGCATGGCGCGCTTGTGGGGCAGAAGACGGCTGAGAAGGAGAGCGCCGCTTTTGGTCTTGGCGAGAAGCCGGATCCGGTTCGCAAGCCGGCACAGCTCATCCAGAAAGCCGCGGTCGAACTGCTGGGCGAAGATCACATCGAAGATGCGTCCGTTCTTGCGGAAAAAATCGAGCTTTTCATCGACCGCTTTGCGGTAAAATTCATCCCAGCCTTCGTAGGTCTGGCGGGTGGTTTCGGCGATTTGCTCCATGGGGTTCCTTGAGCCGGAGGCAAGGGTTGAGGTCGGAGGATGCGGTGCCGGTTCCACGCAAAACGCGGGGTGATGATTTCAAAAATCTCGAGGGGTGTCAAGAAAAGGCCGAGGTCGGCCGCCGGCCCCCGCCAACCTTGCCCGATCGCGCCGAGGGCTTATCTTCCGTCCAACCAAAGCAAGGCCCCCCAGACCCGCCGAAGAAACGTTTGCGGGGGTGCGCTTGCCGCCTGCGCGCCGCCGCTCGTGCTCGAAGCGACCCACGAGGAGGGGCTGCGCCGTTTTTCCCACGAAGAGCTCGAGCGCCATGCCGCGCTTTCTTCGTCGCCTTTTGGAGCCCTCGCTTGCGGTCGGCTGTGAATTCGGAGCTGCGCCCGAAACGGTCTGGGATCTTTTGACCGACATGCGGCTGTGGCCTTGCTGGGGTCCGAGCGTGCGTGCGGTCTTTTCCCCCGAGCGTCGGGTCCGGGAGGAGACCCGCGGCTGGATCCTCACCGCTTTCGGGCTTGCCCTTCCCTTCCGCGTGACCGCATACGAAGAGGGCTGTTTTTGGGCTTGGAAGGTCGCCGGTATTCCCGCCACGGGGCACCGGCTCATCCCGCTCGGTCCCGAATCCTGTCGTGTCCTCTTCGAGCTGCCACGGTTCGCAGTACCTTACGCGGCGGTCTGCCGCCGGGCCTGCCGCAACCTCGCCCGGCTGCTTGCGGCGCCGGACAGGGGTTTGACGTCGGCCGAAAGGCGCTTATGTTGATTCCGTCAGCGGAAAGCTGAAGCGATGGAAACGTTTCGAGATGGGAGAGAGGACATGGACGCTGCAAGCTGTGACCGCGAGCGGTTTTCCAGCCGTACGATCGGCCTTTTCTTTCTGGGGATCGCCTTGGTGCTCTTTGTCGTCGGGCTCGTCGTCTTGCCGGTGGTGGGATTCATCTTCGCCGTGCCCCTGCTCGTCATCGGGATCGCCATGCTGATTGCACCCGAGAGCAAGGCCTGCAAGCTCATCCGCCGCGGCCTGAGCGCCGGCTGAACCCCGGCTGCCGAAACCCGACAGAGCTTCGTGGCCCGGCCCAGCGGCCGGGCCACGTTTTTGGGGAGGCAGGGCTATCCGAGGATGGCCTTGAGATCGGCCTCCGCCGTACCGATGGGCTGGATGCCGAAGTTCTTGACCAGCACATCGAGCACGTTCGGGGTAACGAAGGCCGGAAGCGAGGGTCCGAGGCGGATGTTCTTGATGCCCAAGTAAAGAAGCGCCAGCAGGATGCAGACCGCCTTCTGCTCGTACCAGGAGATGATCAGCGAGAGCGGAAGCTCATTCACCGAGACGTTGAATGCCTTGGCGAGCGCGGCGGCGATTTGCACGGCCGAATAGGCGTCGTTGCATTGCCCGATGTCCAGAAGCCGCGGAATCCCCCCGATATCCCCCAGATCCTTGTCGAAAAAGCGGAACTTGCCGCAGGCGAGTGTCAGCACGACGCAGTCCCGCGGGACCTTTTCCACGAACTCGGCGTAGTAACTGCGGCCGGGTTTGGCCCCGTCGCAGCCGCCCACGAGGAAGAAGTGCCGGATGGCCTTGTTTTTCACGGCCGCGATCACCTGGTCGGCGACCCCGAGCACGGCGTTGCGCGCGAAGCCGACCATGACCTCTTTTCCGGGCTTGTCCTCGGTGAAGCCCGGCAGCTCGAGGGCGCGGTCGATCACGGGCTTGAAGTTGCCGTCGGTGATGTGCGTGACCCCCGGCCAGCCGACCAGGCCGCTCGTGAAGATGTTTCTCTTGTATTCCTCCTTCGGCCGCTGAATGCAGTTCGTGGTCATGAGGATCGCGCCCGGGAACTCGGCGAACTCGCGGATCTGGTTCTGCCAGGCGGTCCCGTAGTGGCCGTAGAAGTGGGGAAAAGCCTTGAGCTTGGGGTAGCCGTGGGTGGGGAGCATCTCGCCGTGGGTGTAGACGAAGATGCCCTTGCCCGCCGTTTGCTCGAGGAGCTCCTCCAAGTCCTTCAGGTCATGGCCGGAGACGAGGATCGCCTTGCCTTTCTTGTGCCCGAGCGGCACCCGTGTCGGAACGGGGTGACCGTAGGTTTTGGTGTTTCCGGCGTCGAGGAGTTCCATCGCCCGCAGGGCGATGCGACCGCATTCGAGGGCCGTCTGGATCCAGCGGTCGAGGGGGAGGTCCTTGCGGTGAAGCGCGGCCAGGGCCTCATGGACGAAGGCGTAGACGGCCTCGTCTTGCTCGCCCAGAATTTGAGCGTGGTCGGCGTAGGCGCACACGCCCTTCACTCCGAAGAGCACGGTGTGCTTGAGCGACAGGATGTCGGGGTTCTCCGCGGGGTAGGAGTGCAGTCCGCGGGATTCGGCCTGTTTCACCATTTCCTCGGCCGTCTTCGCCGGCTGAAAGGATGCGGCTTCGCCCCCGACGTCGGCTCGGCCGCCGGCCGTTTTGACCTTGGCCTTCAGACTTTCGCGGAGCTCGACCGCCCGGTGGATCAGCTCCACAAAGCGCGCGGGATCGAAATCGACGTTGGTGAGGGTGGAAAAGGTCGCCTTCAGGGTGAAGGCATTGACTTCGGGATCCGAGACGTTGGCCCGCCGGCCTTCGACGGCGACCTCGGAGAGGCCGATCAGGGTGTAGATCAAAAGATCCTGGAGGGCCGCCACGTCGGGCTGCTTGCCGCACACCCCGAGAACCGTGCAGCCGGTGCCCTTGGCCGTCTGCTCGCATTGGTAACAGAACATGGGTATCTCCTTTCGCTGGGGGTTGGGACCGTTTTTCGATCGATCCGGGCGGCAGCCTACCGCATCCGGCGCGGCAAGCGCATTGATCTAGGTCAAGCCGTGCGCGGATCGGGGAAAAACGGCCGGGAAGAAGATCGGCCGTCGGCCGGGCGTTGATCCGGGGGAGGAACTCTGCGATATTGCCTCCTCCTGCCGCCCGCCGGCGGTTGATTTCGACACCCGAGGATTTTCCCATGTCGCTTGCCAAATGGAAAGAAGACGTTCTCCGGGAGGTGACCCTCGCCTGTCGGACAGCCCTCGGCCGCGATCCGGAAGGGCTCGAGGTCGGCTATCCCCCGGAGGTCGATCTGGGCGATTTCGCGGTCGGCTGCTTTCCTCTGGCGCGTCAGTTCCGCATGAGCGCGGACGAGATCGCGCGGCGCATCGCCGCCGCGGCCGTCCCTCGCCCCCCGGTCGCCGCGATCCGGGCGGCCGGCCCCTACCTCAACGTGACGCTCCTGCCGGATCCGCTCTTCGGCGCCTCGATCGCCGCCCTGCGCGAAGCGGGCGGGCGTTACGGAGATTCCGCGGCGGGAGCCGGCCGGCGGGTCATGGTCGAGTACCTCTCGCCCAACACAAACAAGCCGCTTCACCTCGGGCATCTGCGAAACGCCGCTCTGGGGATCGCGCTTGTCCGCCTTTTAGAGGCAACCGGCCACCATGTGATCCCCGCCATCCTGATCAACGACCGCGGGGTGCACATCTGCAAGAGCATGCTCGCCTGGCAGCGCTTCGCCGCCGGGGCGACCCCCGAGTCCGAAGGAATGAAGGGCGACCACTTCGTCGGCAAATGGTACGTGCGTTACGCGGTCGAAGCCGAGAAGGACCCTTCGCTGGAAGCGGCCGTCCAGGAGATGCTCCGGCGGTGGGAGGCGGGGGACCCCGAAACCCTCGCCCTGTGGAAACAGATGAACGGCTGGGTCTACGCGGGCTTCGAGGAGACCTACCGCCGCTTCGGGATGCGCTTCGATGTTTTCTACTACGAGTCCGATACCTACCGCCTGGGCAAGGACGTGATCGCCGACGGCCTCGACCGCGGGGTGTTTGCGCGCGACGAGCGCGGCAACGTCGTCTTCCCGCTGCCGGAGAAGCCCTTCGGCCGGGAAAAGGACGGCTCGCTCAAGCGGGTCACGGTGCTCCGCGCCGACGGGACCAGCCTTTACATCACCCAGGACATTGGAACCGCCGTCCGCAAGGTGACCGAGCACGCTCTCGACTCCTCGGTCTATGTCGTGGGAAGCGAGCAGGAGCATCACTTTCAATGCCTCTTTGCCATCCTCGAGGCGCTCGGTTTCCCCTGGGCGCGGGCCTGCCGCCATCTCTCCTACGGCATGGTTTATCTCCCCGAGGGCAAGATGAAGTCCCGCGAGGGCAAGGTGGTCGATGCCGACGACCTGATCGCGGGCATGGTCGAGCTCGCCGCCGAGGAGATCCGCCGCCGCGACCCCGAGGGGCGTCTCGCCGAAGAGGAGATCCGCCGCCGCGCGGAGAACATCGGTGTGGGGGCGATCAAGTTCTATTTGCTCCGAGTGCGGCCTGCGCAAAGCATCCACTTCGATCCGGCGGAGTCGATCTCCTTCGACGGCTTCACCGGGCCGTACTGCCAGTATGCCTACGCGCGGATTTTCGGGATTCTCGAGAAAGCGGCGGAGCGCGGGGTTTCCGAAGCGGGGGCCGACTTCGGTCGGCTGGGGAACGCCGAAGAGAAGCTTTTGCTGCGCCACCTGCTGGAGTTCCCGGAGGAGGTCGCCGCGGCGGCCTCCGAGTTCAGCCCCGCGCGCCTGGCCACCCATGTCTTTCACACGGCGCGCGCCTTCAATCAGTTCTACAACCGCCATGCGGTGCTGCAGGCTGAAGGGGCGGCGCTCGCCGCCGCCCGCCTGGCCCTCGTCCACGCCACCGCGCTTGTCCTGCGGCGCGGCCTGGAGCTTCTCGGCCTCGAGGTCCTCGAGAACATGTGACCCCCCTGCGCCGGCGGGAATGCGCCATCCCCCCCCCCCCCCGGCCCGGAAACCGCTTGACAGAATAGCACACCTCCGCTAAAAGATACACATCAATATTGTTAACATACTGATTATCATATTATTTCAAAAAATCATCGGTCATCAAAAACACCGATCATGAATCGACCTTCCCATTCGCCTGGTCGTTCGCTTCGCCCGGCTGTAGCCTCGGCAAGCTCCATGCCTTCCATCCCGTTGTCGCCCCCGATTCGCCTTGATCGTTTCCGGGAGGACTTCGAGGCTCTCGCGGCCATTGGCCGCACCGCAAGCGGCGGATCCGGCAGGCTGGCCTTTTCCGTGGCCGACCGGCAGGCGCGCGCCTTCATCCGCGAACGCATGGCCGATGCCGGTCTCCAAGTCTATGACGACCCCGCCGGGAACATCCACGGTTTCCTTCCGGGAAGAGAAGAGAGCCTGCGTGTCGCCACCGGCTCGCACTCCGACAGCGTCGAAAACGGCGGCCACTTTGACGGGGCGGTCGGGCTGCTCGGTGGACTGGAGGTGATGCGCGCCCTTCGCGAGGCGGGCATCGTCACGCGGCGGGGGATCGAGGTGATTTCTTTTCTCGCCGAAGAGCCTAACCGCTTCGGCCTGAGCTGCATTGGCAGTCGAGGGCTGAGCGGCCGCCTGAGCCGCCGGATGCTCGAAGAGCGGCGTGACCCCGGGGGGCGGAGCTTGGGGGAGGCGCTCCACGCCATGGGAGTCTCCCCGGAAGCCCTGCTCGCCGTGAAGCCCGGAGATTTTCGCTACCATGCCTTCATCGAAGTCCACGTCGAGCAGGGCCGCACGCTCTTCGACCAGGGCGTTCCCCTGGGGCTTGTAACCGACATCGTCGGCGCCTATCGTTACCGCATCCGCCTCGTCGGTCAGGCCGATCACGCGGGGGGAACGCCGATGGACCGCCGGCGCGATGCGCTGACCGCCGCCGCCGAGGGCGTTCTCGCCGTCGAACGCGTCTGCCGCAGCTACCATGACCGTGACATCGTCGGGACGGTGGGGGTTCTGCGGGTGGTGCCGGGGGCGATCAACGTCATCCCCGGGGAGTGCGAGATGATTCTGGAAGTGCGCGGCAGGGCCCATTTCCCCAAATCCATCCCCGTGGCCGAGATCCGGGCGGCCCTCGAGGAAATCAGCCGGAGGCGGGGGATCGCACTCGAGATGGAAACCCTGATGGAGGACGAATCGCGCACCGTCTCCGAGGCCGTTCTCGAGACGATCGCCTCCGCGGCTGATGCTTTGGGCTACCCTTACCTCAGGATGCCCAGCCGGACGGGTCACGACGCGATGCATCTCGCGGAGCACTCGCCGGTGGGCATGATCTTTCTTCCCAGCCGGGACGGAATCGGGCACCATCCTGCGGAGTGGACCGAACCGGAGGATATCGAAAAGGGATTAAGACTGCTTGCAGCCGCACTCGTGAGGCTGGCCGAAGAGCAAGACGGGGGCGCGACCTCCCCGAAAGCGGCGGCGAGGAGGCCATGAAGCGGGGGGACGGCCTGGTTGGGGCCCTCTGGATCGTATTGGGCGGCTATGTCGTCTTTTCGGGGTTTCAGCTGGGGTTCGGCTCCTTCGCCTCACCGGGGCCGGGGTTCATCGCCGTCTGGGCCGGATTGCTGCTTATCCTCTTTGCGGCAGGACTCCTTGTGCTGGTCAGCGTGCGACGGCGGAGCAGCCCGCCGGCACCCTTCTGGGCGGAGTCGGGGGCGGGGCGGCGAGTACTGCTGACCCTTGCCGGGCCGGTCGGGTTCACGCTGCTGCTGAACCTCCTCGGTTTTTTCTTCTGCTCGTTGTTGATGCTCCTCTATCTCTTCCGGACGATCCATCCTCACCGGTGGCGGCTCACCCTCCTCCTCGCCGTCTCCTGGTCCTTGGTCTGCCTTGTGGTGTTCCAGTATCTCCTCCAGGTGCAGTTTCCCCCAGGACTGCTGGATCTTCATCGCCTGAAAGGATGGCTGTTTTGAGATGGAGGTAATCGCCAACCTGGCGCAGGGATTCGGGGTCGCCGTCCAGCCGATGAATCTTTTGATGTGTTTCGTCGGTGTCTTCGTTGGCACCCTGATCGGTGTTCTTCCGGGGATCGGTCCCCTCGGCGCAATCGCGCTTCTGTTGCCGAGTACCTTTTATCTCCCGCCGGAATCGGCTCTGATCATGCTTGCCGGCATCTATTACGGGGCGATGTACGGCGGCTCGACCACTTCCATCTTGGTGAACATCCCGGGAGAGGCGGCAAGCGTCGTCACCTGCATCGACGGCCACCAGATGGCCAAGCAGGGGCGGGCGGGGGCCGCTCTGGGGATTTCGGCCATCGGCTCTTTCATCGGCGGCACAATCACCGTTTTCCTGCTCGCCCTGCTCGCTCCGCCGCTTGCCCGGCTGGCGTTGACCTTCGGCCCCCCCGAGTATTTCTCGCTGATGGTCCTCGGTCTGTGCATTCTCGTCTACCTCGCCAACGGGCCGATCTCCAAGGCGCTCGTCATGGCCGCCCTGGGCATCGTACTGGGAATCGTCGGAACCGACACGATTTCCGGCCGCAGTCGCTTCACCTTCGGCTTTTTCGAGCTGGACGACGGCATCGGGATCATCCCCGTTGTCATGGGGCTTTTCGGGGTTTCCGAAGTGCTCTTGAACGTGGAAAAGAAGATGGAGAGAAGCATCGCCGCGGTGAAGCTGAAAGGGCTGCTGCCCACCCGCCGGGATTGGAAGGAAAGCCTGGGGCCCATTTTCCGAGGCACCTTTCTCGGATTTTTCCTGGGCATTCTCCCCGGCGGCGGGGCGATCCTTTCCTCGTTCGCCTCTTATGCCATGGAGAAAAAGCTTTCCCGGAAACCCGAGTCCTTCGGCCGCGGGGCGATTGCCGGTGTGGCCGGACCGGAAACGGCGAACAACGCGGCTACCGGGGGGGCGTTCATCCCCTTGCTCACCATCGGGATCCCGACCAACGCCGTCATGGCCCTCATGCTTGGGGCGCTCGTGATCCATGGGCTGCAGCCGGGGCCATTAATCATGAAAGAGCAGCCTGCGCTCTTCTGGGGGACCATCGCCAGCATGTATCTCGGAAACGGGATGCTCTTGCTGCTCAACCTGCCCTTCATCGGCCTCTGGGTCCAGATCTTGAAGGTGCGCTACACGCTGCTCTTTCCCTTCATTCTGCTCTTCTGCCTGATCGGCGTCTTCGGCGTGAACTACAGCCTTCTCGACATCTGGCTGATGCTCGGCTTCGGTGTCTTCGGCTACCTCCTGCGCAAGCTCGACTACGAGATGGCGCCTCTGGTTCTGGCCATGATCCTGGGGCCGCTCTTTGAAAACGCGCTTCGGCAGTCGTTGATCATCTTCAACGGCAACCCCCTGGTTTTCTTCACCCGCCCGATTTCGGCCTTTTTTTTGGCCGGCTCATCGCTCCTGCTCCTCTCCCATCTTCTGCCCTGGATGCGCAGCCGGAAGAAATACCTGGCGGACAACGATTGAAGCGAAAAGATCGAGGGCCCTGGAGGCCAAGCCTGGAAAGGAGGAAAGGATGAAAAAGAAGAGTTGGTTCCTCATGGGGTTTGCGGTTCTGTGGGCGGTGGCCTTGACGGCGTGGGCGGCCGAGTTCCCGGAAAAGCCGGTTAACCTGGTCATCGGCTTTGCAGCCGGCGGGGAAACCGACATCGTGGTGCGGGCGCTGAACGACAAGATCTCGGCCAACCTCGGAGGCCAGACGGTGGTCCTGAACAAGCCCGGCTCCGGTGGGCTGCTCGCCGCACAGACGATCGCCAATTCCCCTCCGGACGGCTACAATCTGCTCGTTTTGAGCCTTTCCCACGTGCTGCGTCAGGCGGCCGATGAAAAGACCCCGTTCAACGTCCTCACCGATTTTGAGCCGATCAGCCGCATCGTCACCCAGCCGATCGTGCTCGCCGTGAAGGGCGACTCGCGCTTCCGTACGATCGAGGAGCTGATCGAGCATGCGCGCGCAAACCCGAACACGCTCAATTTCGGCTCGCCGGGTGTGGGGAGCCTCGGCCATTTTTCAGGCGAACTTTTTAAAAGCGCGGCCCGCATCCAGTTCAAGCACGTGCCCTTCCAGGGCTCGGCGCCCGGAGTGACCGCCCTTCTCGGAGGCCACATCGATTTCCTAGTGACCGCACTTCCGGCGATCACCGGCAAGGTGGCCTCCGGCGACCTCCGCCTTCTCGCCTCTTTTGCCGACAAACGGCTTCCGGAAATGAGCGGGGTTCCGACCTTCGGTGAAAAAGGATACACGGCCGTGGTCATGTCCGGCTGGTTCGCCTTCGTCGCCCCGGCCAAGACGCCTCCGGCGGTGATCCAGAAGATGGATCGTGCCGTCGCCAAGACCCTCGCCGATC
>CAZQUP010000071.1:9949-13408 GCA_964596545.1 uncultured Desulfatibacillum sp.
TTGGCAAACTCGGGTTCAACGCGGCGCACCTTGGCCCGGCCGAGCTGAAAACATTCATCGAAAGCGAGCTGAAACGGGCGAAAGAGATTGCGAAGAAAGAGAATATCGTGATTCAATGAGCCTCTCTGCCGGGGGAGGGGGACTCCCCCTCCCCCGGGAAGCGGAGGCGCTTAGCCCTTCGCGGCCACATTTCCTTCTCCGCAACCGGGAAGGGGGCTTCCATGCCGCGGTTATCGTCCGCTCGCAGAGGCGCAGCCGTCCGAGGCGGCCCGCGGGCCATCGCCCGTTACCGCCTCGTGCAGGACGGGCTGATGAACCGCATCGAGAAGGGCGAATACGCCCCGGGGGATAAAATCCCGACGGAGAGGGAACTCGCGCGCATCTACGGCGTGAGCGTGGGCACGGTCAAGACCGCCCTCTTGCAGCTCGTCCACCAGGGGCTGCTGCATCGCATCCAGGGAAAGGGGAGCTTCGTTACAGGGTCGTTGATCGGCAGAGAGCAGCTGCGGCTCTACCACTTCGTGCAGGGATTCGACGACGAGGATGCGCCTCTGCAGGTGAAGTTCCTCTCCTTGCAGCGGGAAGAGGGGCATCCCGAGGCATCGCGCTGTTTGCGTCTGAAGGCCGGGCAGCCGATGTTCCGAATCGACCGGCTTTTCTCGATGGGCGCCACACCCGTGGTGTTGACCTCTTCCTTCCTCCCCCAGCGCCTGTTTGCGGGTTTCGAACAGCTGCCGCGTGAGGTCTTCGAAACCCAGCCGCTTTACCGGCTGGTGGAAGAGCGCTACCGCTTGCCCACGATGCGCTACCGGGAGATGTTCTCGGCCGTCCTCGCCGACGGGGAAAGCGCCTTGCGGCTTGCAGTGCCGCCGGGGTTCCCGCTGCTGCAGATCGAGATGCTCGCTCTTTCCTTCCGCGAACGGCCGATCGAATACCGCCTGAGCCTGTGTCGCACGGACCGCGCCCGCCTCTTCCGCCTGCCGCTGCGGGCTCTTGCCTCGGTCTGAGCGCCTTCGGGATTGGTTCCCCGGAACCCTGGACCTCAGAGCTTTTCGTGTTCGTAGAGCTTGCGTTCTTTCATGATCATCGTGCCGATCCCCTTGTAGGTGAAAATTTCGAGCAGGATGCAGTGCGGGATCCGGCCGTCGATGATGTGGGTGCGGATGACCCCCTTTTCCAGGGCCTCAATGCAACCCTGGACCTTGGGGATCATCCCGCCGACGATGACCTTGCGTTCGATCAGTTCGTGGACCTCGGCGATGGTCAGGGCGGAGAGCACCCGGCCCTCGGCCTGGACCCCCTCCACATCGGTCAGAAACATGAGTTTTTCCGCTTTCATCGCTGCGGCGATCTCCCCGGCCACTTCGTCGGCGTTGCAGTTGTAACTTTCACCGCCCGCCCCCACCCCGATCGGGGCGACCACGGGGATGTATTCGTCCCGGGCGACGAGGGCCAAGAGCGAGGTGTTGATGCGGGTGATCCGCCCGACCTGTCCGAGATCGATCGCTTCCCCTTCGCTTGAGACCGCCTCGCGCCGGGTGCACTCGATCAGGCGGCCGTCGATGCCGCAGAAGCCGACGGCCTTGCTGCCCTTCTGGTTCAAGAGCGAGACGATCTCCTTGTTGGTTTTGCCGACGAGCACCATCTGAGCGATTTCCATGGTGGCCGGATCGGTGACGCGCAACCCGTTCACGAAGCGGGAAGGGATGTCGAGCTGGTCGAGCATGCGGGAGATCTCGGGGCCCCCGCCGTGGACGACGATCGGGTTGACGCCGATGAATTTGAGCAGCGTGATGTCCTCCATCACCCCGTGCTTGAGCGGCTCGCTGATCATGGCGTTGCCGCCGTACTTGATGACCACGGTCTTGCCGTAAAGTTTCTGGATGTAGGGCAGGGCCTCGATCAGGATTTCGGCCTTGCGGACCAGGCTGTCCATCTCGGAGCATTCCATGGCGTTTCCTCCTCCCGGGGCGATGGCGGCGTAGGCGACCGCAAGGCGTGCCGGCCGCTGTGGGGGGGACTAGACCGCAGCGGCAGCGGGGTTGTCAATCGACTCGGCGGGGTGAGGCCCTCGACCTCGCCGGGGTTTCCCTCTTGACCTTTGCCGGGGCGCCGGATACAAACGAGCATGGCTGTCAGGTTGTCTGACAACTTGAAGCTCCGCCCCGCCCGCCGCTATCCCGACCAGCTGGCCGCGCTGCTTTCTCGCCGGATCGCCTCCGGGGCCCTGCCTCCGGGGACCAAACTCCCCTCGGAGGCGGCGCTCGCCGCGCGCTTCCGGGTCAGCCGCTCCGTCGTGCGCGAGGCCCTCTCGCAGCTCAAATACGAGGGACTGCTCGTCTCGCGGCAGGGCCTGGGGGTGACCGTGGTCGGCGAGGCCGGCCGCCGTTCGTTCCGGGTGGGAGAAGCCGAGAGGCTGAATCCTGTGGAACTCCACGACGTCTACGAGATGCGCGCGATTCTCGAAGCCGAAGCCGCCGCCCTCGCCGCGCTGCGGCGGACCCCGGACCAGCTCCGGCATCTTTCCGCCTGTCTGGCGCGGATGGCCGACGCGGTGGCGCAGGATGCCGACGGCACGGAAGACGATCTCGCCTTCCACCGGGCGGTCGCGGCGATGAGCGGAAACCGCATGCTCCACGGCTTGATGGACTTCCTGCATGCCCGCCTGCGGCAGGTCATCCGGACCGCGCGCTCCCACTCCCGCCGTACGAGCGGCTTGCCGCCGCTGGTGCAGCAGGAGCACGAGGCGATCTATGCGGCCATCGCCGCCGGCGATGCCGAGGGGGCGCGGCGGAGCTGTTTGGTGCATCTCGAAAACGCCGCCCGGCGTCTGGGCCTATCCCGCGGCGCCGGGCGGAGCTCGGGAAGGGAGCCCCAGGCCCATGCATGAGGTCAGCAGCCGGGCCGTTGCGGCGGCCGATTTCCACACCGTACGGCGCGTGGAGGGTTTTGCCGCCATCCGCGAAGGCTACCCCGCCTACCTGACCGACGAGTCCAAGTTCTCCTGCAAGCCCTTCGACCTCCTCTTCTTTCCGCGCCACGAAGCCGAGCTCTGCGCCGTGCTCCAGGAAATGGGTCGACGGGGAATCGGCGTCACGATCGCCGCGGCGCGCACGGGGCTGGTCGGCGGCTGCGTCCCCTCGGGGGGAGCGCTCGTTTCACTCGAGGGCTTCGACCGGGTGACGAAGATCGCCTGGGACGAGTGGGCGGGCGAGTGGCGGCTGCGGGCCGAAAGCGCCGTGAGCCTGCGCACGATCGCGCGGCAACTCGCCGAAAAGCGGTTCCCCGATCTCGAGGGTTCCGCGGACGCGCGGATCCAGGAGGCCCTTGCCTGCTTCCGGAAGGACCCGCAGAGCTACTTCTACCCTCCGGATCCCACGGAGATGAGCGCCTCGCTCGGCGGCACGGTCGCCACGAACGCCTCGGGGGCGCGCACGTTCCGCTACGGGCCGACCCGTG
>CAZQUP010000072.1:0-13382 GCA_964596545.1 uncultured Desulfatibacillum sp.
GGGCCGGGTGGCGGCGGGCGGCGGCTCGCGGCAGCCGGCGACGGGCAGCAGCAGCGGCAGGGTGGCCAAGGGGAACCAGACGCTCCGGCTCATTTCGAGGGTCTCCAGCCGCGAACGGTCGCACGCGATCGGCACCGGACGGTTGACACGACCGGTCATAGGATAGCGACCGCGGGGCAAATGCAAGGGAGGCAAGATAGCGTGGCCGGGCGCGGAGGGTCAGAGCGCGCGGAGCCGCCAGAGCACTTCCCGGTTGCCGCCGTGACCGCGGATCGGGCTTTCCGTTTCGGCGAGGAGTTGCAGGCCGAGTTGGGGGAGGAGGTTGCGGACGGTCTGGAGCGTGTTTTCCAGTTGTTCGTCGGGGAGGACGCCTCCACGGAGCAGTTCGGGGGCCGCTTCGTAGTGGGGTTTGACGAGGGAGACGATCTCACCGCCGGGCCGCAGCAGGCGTCGGGCGGCGGGCAGGATTTGGCTCTGCCGGGTCCAGCCGGTGTCGATGGTCACGAGGTCCACCGGCTCGGGCAGGAGGACGAGCCGGGCGTCGGTTCGTTCCATGACCAGCACGCGGGCGTCGGTGCGGAGGCGGTAGGCGAGCACGCCGTAGCCGCGTTCGACGGCGTAGACGCGGGCAGCGCCATGGCGGAGGAGGCAGTCGACGAATCCGCCGGTGCTGCTGCCGAGGTCGGCGCAGAGCAGACCGTTGACGGAGAGGCTGAAAGCCCGCAGGGCGTGGGCCAGTTTGGCCCCCGCTCTGGAGACGTAGGTGGAGGGATCGGGAGGCTGCTCGGCGGACATGGGACACCGGTTGGGGCGCGGCGACCGCCCCTGCCCGCGGGGATCGAGACGATTATCCCGCTCGTGGCGGCCGGGACGAGCGGCCGGCGCCGTGGGGCGGGGGGGGTGCGGCGTCCGGGCTGACGGGGGTCGATCAGACCCAGCCGCGGTCCTTGCAGGCCTGGGCGACGCGGGCGACGGCGATGACGTAAGCGGCGTCGCGCATGTAGAGTTTGCGTTTGCGGGCCATCTCGCTGACGTCGATGAAGGCGGAGGTCATCATGACGTCCAGCTTGCCGAGGACCTCATCCTTGGCCCAGAAGTAGTTCATGTTGCTCTGGACTTGTTCGAGGTAGCTGCACGTGACGCCGCCGGCGTTGGCCAGGAAGTCGGGGATCACGAAGATGCCGCGTTCCTGGATGACGTGGTCCGCTTCGGGGGTGGTCGGCCCGTTGGCCCCTTCGGCGATGAGTTTGACTCGTTTGGAGATCCGGGCGGCGTTGTCGCCGGTGATGCTGTGCTCCAGGGCGGCGGGGATGAGGAGATCCACGTCCTGCTCGATCCAGGCTTCGCCGGGGAGTTGCTCGTAGCCGAGGGCCGCGGCCTTCTTTTTGTCGATGGTGCCGAAGCGGTCGGCGATCTTGCGGAGGGCGGCCAGGTCGATGCCTTCTTTCTTTCGGAAGGTGTAGGCGGTCTGGTCGCCTTCATCCCAGCAGGAGACGGCGATGACCTTGCCGCCGATCTGCTGGTACAGCTCGATGGCGTATTGGGCGACATTGCCGAAGCCCTGGACGGAGGCGATGGTGTCCTGGGGCTTGATGCCCAGTTCTTTCATGGCTTCGCGGATGGTGAAGACGACGCCGTAGCCGGTGGCTTCGGTGCGGCCGAGGGATCCGCCCATGCCGACGGGCTTGCCGGTGATGAAGCCGGGGTATTTGCCGCCGTGGAGGTGTTCGAATTCGTCGAGCATCCAGAGCATGTGCTGGGCGTTGGTCATGACGTCCGGGGCGGGGACGTCGAGCTGCGGGCCGACGTTTTTGAACACCTGGCGTACCCACCCCCGGCAGAGCTGCTCCTGCTCGCGCGGCGACATTCGCCGGGGGTCGCAGACGACTCCTCCCTTGCCGCCCCCGAGGGGGATGTCGACGAGGGCGCATTTCCAGGTCATCCAGGTGGCGAGGGCGCGCACCGTGTCGGCGGTTTCCTGGGGATGAAAGCGGATGCCGCCTTTGGCCGGTCCCCGAAGGTCGTTGTGCTGGATCCGGAAACCGCGAAAGACGCGCATGCTTCCGTCGTCCATGCGGGGATCGTGAAGTGAAATTCGCGCATCGGCCAGCGCAAAAGCTCCCGCACGCCGGGATCCAGACCGAGCAGTTCGGCCACGCGGTCGAACTGAGCCTGGGCCGTTTCAAAGGGATTGAGGGTTTCGCTCATGACCGGCACTCTCCTCCGTGCAAGCGATGGTCCTACACTATCCTCTTTCCGATCAAAAGGCAAAGGCGCGGTCGGCTCCGGCCGGTGGCGGGCGCTCCTCAACGAGATTCCCCGCAACTCCAGACCCCGCCGGCGGACTTCGGCGACCTGCAGTCGGTGCGGTTTTTGGCGGAGGCCGGCCGGGGCTTCTTCGCTTTGCGGGGCGTCGGCCCGGGGACGGGAGGTCCGGATCACGCGCAGCCGGGGCGCTACCGGGATCCCACAGGGGGGGAGTTCGCAGACGACGAGCGGGACCCCTGTACGCGCGAGAAACGGGCGGTCGAGCCGATGCTGGCAGTTGGCGCACAGGCTGTGCCGCAACAGGGCCTCGAAGGCTTCCGGCTCGGCGGGAGCGACCGCGGATCAGCCATGGACGTTGCGGATCGTGTCGGGATGCAGGAGCGTTCTTCTTTTCGAATGCGGGAAAAGCCCGCCGCTCGTTCTGTGTGGCGGCGGCGTTGGATTCTCCCTCAAGAGTCGTGCCCGGCGACGCCGGTTCGGGGCGTATTCCCCCGCCTGGGGAGAATCCCCCCGGCGCTTTGCCGGGGGCCGGGTCGGCGTCCGTTCCCGGTCGCCGGCTTCCGGAGGCGAGCCTTGCCACGACCGGAAGCGGCGATCTATATTGGTCGCGTGTCCCCCCCCCGGTGTTTCCCGCCTTGCGCTGAGAAGAAGAGAGGTCCGCGGTGGACATCGACAGCCTGCAGCATCGGTTCGACACCTTCCGCTCGCTCATGACGCGGCGGATCCGCGAGATTCTTTTGGTCTCGAGCGTTTACGATGCCTACATCATCGAGGAGGACGGCACGCTCGAGGAACGCATCTGGCAGCAGTATGCTGACCGCGGACTTTCCACGGTCCCTCTGATCCGAAAGGTGTCGAGCATCGAGCGCGCTCTCGAGGTCATCGGCAACACGGCGGTCGACCTCGTGCTCGCCGTGGTGCACGAGGAAGCCGAGCTCGCCCTCAATCTTGCGCTCCGCGTAAAGGCGCTGCGTCCGGATCTTCCGGTGGTCTTGCTCGTGACCGACCCCGCGGTCCTGATGCGGCTGGCGGAAGAAGAGTCGCTGCCGGGAGTCGATCGGCTCTTTCTCTGGCAGAACGATCCCACATTGCTCGTCGCGATCGTCAAATCGCTCGAGGACCGGATGAACGCCGAGCCGGATACACGGATCGGGGGCGTTCGGGTGGTGCTTCTCGTCGAGGATTCCGTGGCCCACGTGTCCACGTTTCTTCCGGTGATCTACACGGCGATCATGGATCTCACGCGGCGGCTGATCGACGAGGGGCTCAACCATTTCCACCGCCAGCTGCGCATGCGCTCCCGGGCCAAAGTGCTTCTGGCTTCGAGCTTCGAGGAGGCCGTAAATGTCTACCGTCGTTTCCGCCCCTACATGCTGGGGGTGATCACCGATGTGCGCTTCCGTCGCGGAGGCCGGCCGGACGACGAGGCCGGCTTCGAACTGGTCCGCATGCTGCGCCGCGACATGCCCGACCTGCCGATCTGCATCCAGTCGGCGGAGCCGGAAAAGAACCGTACCCGTGCCGAGGCCCTGCAGGCGTACTTCATCGACAAGAACTCGAAGGGGCTCATGGAAGACCTGCAGCGGTTTTTGCGGGAGACCATGGGCTTCGGGGATTTCATCTTTCGCCTGCCCGACGGCCGGGAGATCGCCCGCGCCGGGAACCCCCGCGAGCTGCTCGACCGGCTGCGCGAAGTGCCCGCCGTCTGCCTGCTCCATCACGCCGAAAAACAGCACTTTTCCCACTGGATGATGGCCCGCACCGAGATCCGGATCGCCGAGCAGCTCTACCCCAGGCGGGTCGAGGATTTCCGGGATGCCGAGGATCTGCGGGCTTTTCTCATCCGGGTCATCGAGACCGTCCTCTACGAGAAGCAAAGCGACATCATCACGCGCTTTCTGCCCGGCCGCAACCCGCAAGAGCTGCAATTCATGCGCTGGGGCGAGGGATCGCTCGGCGGCAAGGCGCGCGGCATCGGGTTTTTGCGCTATCTTCTCTCGCGTCTGGAATTCCGTGCGCAGTTTCCCGAGATGGCGATCCAGATCCCGCCGACACTGGTCATCTGCTCCAACGAATTCGTGCATTTCCTGGAAGACAACCGCCTCTGGGAGCCCGCCCTGGAAGGCGGGCTCGAGGCCGCGGCGTTGAAGCGCCGATTTCTCGAGGGCAGGCTCCGACCGCAGCTCATCGAGGATCTCCGCGCCTGGCTGCAGGCGGTGGACGAACCACTCGCCGTGCGCTCCTCCTCGATTCTCGAGGATTCCCACAACCTGCCGCTGGCGGGCATTTACGCGACCTACATGCTGCCGAACAGCGAGGAGACGATCGAGGAACGCCTCGCCTCGCTGCTCGCCGCGGTCCGCCTGGTTTGGGCCTCGACCTTCGGCGAAAGCCCGCGCGCCTACTTCCGGCAGACGGGCTACCGGCTGGAAGACGAACGCATGTCCGTCGTGGTGCAGACGCTCGCCGGCCGCCGCCACGGCGGCTGGTTCTATCCGACGTTTTCCGGTGTCGCCCAGTCCCGGAATTTCTACCCCCTCGCGTCCATGAAGCCGGAAGACGGCGTCGCCCAGGTCGCTTTAGGGCTCGGCAAGACCGTGGTCGAAGGCGGGGCGATCGTGCGCTTCTGCCCGCGCTACCCCCTGCTTCTGCCGCAGTTCGCCGACATGCGCGACTGGCTCTACTTCACCCAGAAGCACTTCTACGCCTTGGACATGGCGCCGATCCGCGCCCCCCGGGATCCGGACACGCTGGAGCGCCTGCGTTTGCTGCCGTTGTCGGTCGCGGAGGCCGACGGGGAGCTCGCGAAAGTGGCCTCGGTTTACCAGTCCGACAGCCGATTGCTCGTGGACAGCTTCCTCTACGAGGGCCCGCGGGTCGTGACCTTTCACAAGGTGTTGCGCGACGCCCGGCTGCGCTTCGGGGAGATCCTCTCCGCCCTGCTGACCGTCTGCGAGCGCTCCATGCGCATTCCGGTCGAGATCGAATTCGCCTGCGAGCTGCCCGGGGAAGGACGACCCGTCTTTTATCCCCTCCAGCTTCGGCCCATGGCCTCGCGCAACCGCTGGGAGCGGGTGTCGATTTCCGAGGGGTTCCGGGAGCGCGCCTTCTGCTACTCGCACCTCGCCCACGGAAACGGCTGGGTGCGGGGGGTGTACGACCTTCTCTGCGTGAAGCCCGAGACCTTCGAGATTTCCCGCACCCGGGACATCGCTCGCGAGATCGGCGAGGCGAACCGTCGGCTGACGGAGGAGCGTCGCCCCTATGTCCTCGTCGGATTCGGCCGCTGGGGATCAACCGACCCGCGAATGGGGATCGGGGTCAACTGGGCGCAGATTTCCGGGGTACGGCTTCTGGTCGAGGTGGGGCTGCCGGGGTTCAACGTCGAGCCCGCTCAGGGGACCCACTTCTTCCAGAACGTCACCTCCCTCAACATCGGCTGCTTGACCGTTCCCTACGGGTCGAAAGCGTTCATCCGCTGGGAAAAGCTGCGCCGCCACGCCGAGACGATCCATGAATCGAAGGCGCTCCTGCACCTTCGCTGGAAGCGGCCGATCGAGATCGGTATCGACGGGCTGCAGGGCGAGGGGGTCATCCTGTTGCCGGAAGATCCGGGAGGGGAAAACGCTTGAAATCGAAGAGGCCGCCGTCGAACTCCGCCGGATCCCCGGGCCTGAAGGCCCGAAACGGGCACCTGCATCGGCTGACGCTCACGGTCTTGGTCGACAACCGGGTCGAGATCCGCGGCCTGCGCGCGGAGCACGGGCTTTCGATTCTTCTGCAGGCGGAGGGCGATTTCGGCGAGTGCCGGCTGCTCTTCGACACCGGACCAAGCGGCGAGGTCTTGATGCACAACCTGCGCGCTCTGCGGATCGACCCCGGCGGCGTGCGTGACGTCGTGCTCAGCCACGGCCATTACGATCACACCGGCGGGCTCAAGGCCTTTCTGTCGGAGGCAGAGCGGCCGCTGCGGGTGGTCTGCCATCCCCGGCTCTGGGGCAGGCGAATGTGCGCGCGGCCGCGCCGGCGCGAGATCGGATGTGATCTCGCGCCGGCGGAAATTCGGGCTGCCGGCGTGGAGCTGATCGAAGCCGAGCGCCCCTTCCGCTTGTTGCCCGGGCTCCGAACCACGGGGGCGATCGCGCCGCGCAAGGTCTGGGAAAAACCCGAAGGCTTCTTGCGCGATGAACCGGGGGCGTGGGTCGAAGACGAAATCGAGGACGATCTCGGCTTGGTCGCCGACTTGGGCCCCGCGGGCTTGGTCCTGCTCACCGGCTGCTGCCATGCCGGCCTCGCCGGGCTTTTGGAGCAGGTGCGGCGGCAATACGGAGCCCGCAGGATCGCCGGGATCGTGGGCGGTCTGCATCTCCACGGGGTTTCCGTACAGCGCCTCGAACGCACGCTGGCGGCTCTCGCCCGGCAGGCACCGACCCGGATCGTTCCGCTGCACTGCACGGGAACGCTCGAAGTCTGCCGCTTGCGCGGCGCACTCGGCCGGATCGTGCGTTTCGCCGCCGTGGGGGAGCGGCTCAGTTTCCCCGCCTGAAGATCCGCCGGGGAAGCGAGCTTGCCCTGCGCCGGCTGCGGCGCTACCCTTGGATATTCCCCGGGCGGATCGACCCCGGCGGGGAGATGCACCGAGGAGGGTTGAGAATGATCCATCCGCGAAAAGCGATGCTTTGGACCGTGGCGCTGGGGATGCTCTTGGTCTGCTTTGGGTGCGCGAGCGCCGGCCGCGGGGGCTTGCGCGCCTCGCGCGAAGTGGGCCGCGCGTTTGAGACCCTGCATGTCTATCCGGGATACCGTTACTGGTATTACAACCAGGAGAACAACCCGTATGCCGTGGTGGGGTTGAAGCCGCCCTGGCGGATCGAGGACGTTCACTGGACGGAGATCGATCCTCGATCCCCCACCTTCGAGAAGGTGGTCGGTCTGGTGGAAAGCTTCCCGGCACCCGGAGCCTTTCCTTACGGGGCCTATATTCTGGACTTCCAGGGGGAGACGATCGGCGTCTGGTATTCGAGCTTGTCGGCGGGGATCCGGGCCGACCCGGAGCGCCATCTCGTCTTCATCCAGGCGGCCATGCCGTGGTTGAATGACGATCCCTGGAGCGGAAGCGGCATCGGGATCGGCGTCGGCTCCGGAGGCGGCGGCATCGGGGTCCGAATCGGCTTCTGAACCTTTCCCGGGAGGCGACCGTTGGGGGAAGAGACGACTTTCGCGAGGCTTGAGGCGGCGGAAACCCCTCTTTACGGGGTGCCGAAGTTTCTGCTTTGCGGCTTCGCCGACGAGGGCGCGCGCCGCTTCGAAGCCGTCGCCGCCGCAGCGGGGCTGGCGGAGATTCCCCGGGTGTGGATCGAAACCCAGCGGGCGGGTGAACGGCTCGGGGAGCTTCTGGCGCTGCCCGGCGGCACCGGAGCGGGCGGTTCTTCCGAACTCCCGCGCGCCGCAATCGTCTCCGGGATCCCCCAGGCGGGATTGATCCGCCTGATGTCCCTGTGGCGCCAGGAGGGCGGGGGGGACATGCTCTGGGCCGTGCTGACACCCGTTTCGGAAACCTGGACGCTCCGGCGGCTGCTCTCCGAGCTCGAGCGCGAGCATCGCGCGCTTCGCTCCCGGCGCGGCTACCGCCGCCCGCCTCGTTGAACCCGGCCCTCGGCCCGATCAAGGCTCCCCCGGCTCCCGCAGGATGGATCGCAGGGGGCAGCTCAAGACGGAAGCGCCCCGCGCCATGCGGCCCTCGCCCGCCGCCGGTCCGGGGGGGCTCTCCGCGAAAGCCAGCCGCTTCACTTCCTCCAGATACTCACCGTAGCGGGCGAGGTAGAACGAAAGCGGTCGGGGGAAATTGTCCCCCAGGATGCCGTCCAAGAAAAGCTGGCTGATCTCGCGGCAGCGCTGCAAGGTGAACTGGGTGCTCAGAAAGACCGATCGCTCGTCCTCGCTCAGCGTCTTGAGGAAACGCCGCAGTGCATCCCGGCCCCGCGGTTGCACCATCCAGAAGTAGAGCAGGTCGAGGGCGTGGATCATGAGGATCCGCTCCAGATCGCGCGCCTCGCCCGCGGAGCGACGGTCGGAGGCGCGCTCCGCCTGCAGCACGGCGTAGGTCTCCACGTCGGGGTAGATCAGCTCAAGTTGCGCGTAGGTGTCGAAGAGCTGGGCGAACTTGACGCGCAGATCGCGTAGGCGGAGCAGGATGTTGCGGTGGCGGTCGGCCAGGCCTTCGATGAAAGCGGCTACCGTGTCCGAAGCCGTCTTCGAGATGATGGCCGCCCATTTCTGAAGCTCCCCGGCCGGGGAGGCGACCCCGAAGGAAGAGAGCAGCGCGGCCGCGGCGGCGTTGAAGGCGAAGGCGACCGGGATCGAAAGCACGGTGCGGAAGAAATTGCCGATCACCGCCGTCCGGGGAAGGCCGCGGAAGAGGTTGTGGCTCGAAAGGTAGACCCCGTTCACCAGGGCCATGCCGCTGTAGAGCGCGAGCGGATGGGTCTCGGTGTTGATGCCCAGCCCGCGGTCGAACAGCAGGGTCTTGACGAAGTAATCGAGAAGCGGGACCGAGAAGCCCGTGAACATCAGCGAGTCCGTCAGCCGGCTCCAGCTCACGTAGTCGCTCCAGTTGAGAAGCGGCGAACGCCGCAGACCCCCCCCGCCCAGCACGGATTGCAGGATGTTGCGCAAGCCGGTGATCGCAAACCAGATCACCGCACCCCCCCAGGCGAGGAGCCACCAGGACGAGGTGAGGTAGAAGGTGGCGAAGGCCGGAAGGAAGCCGCCGAGCACCTTGAGCGCATTTTTCAGGCGGCTGTTCAGGCAGGAGGCGGGTGGCAGGCGAGCCGGGGCGGCGCCGGTTGGATTCTCGAGCCGCAGGCCGTTGTCGATCAAGCGCCGGAAGCCGCCCAGCGTGACGAGATTCCCCGGCTCCGAGAGGTGCGTCCGCGTGCTGTCCACCTGCCAGCGCACAAACCGGGCCCTGCCGAAGATCCTCCCCGACAGGCCGTTCGGTGCGCCGGGTGCCTCGCGGAAGCCGGGGGAGGACCGCGGGGGGGGGAGGTGAATCACCGTCTTGTAGACGGTCATCCGCACCGGCAGGATCATGCGTGCCTGAGCCGGTTCGGGCTTCAAAACTTCGCGGCGCGCCCGAGGGGGGAGGGTTTCCAAAACGGCGATCCCCATGCCGGGAAGGCGGGGGGACCGGCCGGTGGAATCGCTCCCGATGCGCGCCCGCAGAAAGCGGCCGGCATAAAACGAGGTGAAGCTTTCGATGTCGTAGAGCACCCCGCGCAGCTTTTCGGCCTGCTCAAGGCTCCGGGGGTCTTTGGCGGCGGGCAGCCCGGCGATGATCTCCCGGATCACCTGCTTCAGGTGAATCGCGCTTCCCTCGTTCAACGCCAGCATCAGACGGCCGATTTCGCCGATGGGGGCCGTTTTGCCGGCGGTGTAATCCTTGAGATTGAAAAGCTCGAGTCGGGTGATCATGCCCTGGCAGTCGTAGAGCAGCTCGAGCACGTCGGCCGCGGTGAGGTGCGTCAAGTTGAGCGTGATGCGATACCCCGAATGGAGGGCGGCGAGCCGGGCGAGGATTTCCTGCGGGCCGAGGCAAAGAAGCTCGGGGGTCTCGGGGTCGGCGGAGGGCTGCTCGGGGTAGCGGATTTCCGGGTTCCGGTCGGGATCGAGAAAGCCGTCGACGAAAGCTTCCAGGTCGAGGCCGTTCGCTTCCGCCGTCCAGCGCTCGATCTCGGCGCGGCGTTCGGCGGTGGCGGTGGGAAGTTCGCGGCGCAGATCCGCCACCCGACGGTGGAGAGCGAGCACGATCTGATCCTCGATGTACTTGGAGAGGTGCAACTTCGATTTCTGGCCGATGCCGACGAAGGCGAGGAACGGAGATTCCTCGATCGGCGGCAGCGCGATGCCCAATCGCCGCTCGATCTCCAGGCGATGCACGGCGTTGAACTTCGCGAGCAAGTCCATGACCGAGCGCTGTTGCCAGCGGGCGGCCTTGCGCCCGGCCTCCATCAGCCGCAAAACGGCGGGCTCCTCGAGAAAGCAGAGAAAGGCCTGGCTGTCGGCGAAGCCCCGGGGGACCCAGATGAGTTGCACGTAGCGGTCGCGGAAGCGCGCGTAATATTCGATTCCGATGCGGACATCGATTTCCAGGATCCGCGCTGCCTCGAAGAGCTCGGCGGCGAAGCGCGGCTCGATGTAGTAGTAGTGAATCACCCGCAGCCGGCGGATGCCCTTGATCCAGGCGTCCATGATCAGGTGCGAGGAGGATTTCCGGCCTTTCGTGTTCACGTCATGGACGTGGTCGTCGAAGGCGATCTGGTTCCACTCCTCGGGCATCTCGAGCAGGTGGTAGCGCCGAAGCATGCGGCGGATGAAACGCGGTTTGCCGGAGGCCGCCATGCGGAAATCGTGGGCGAGCTCCAGTTGGCGGCGCTCGTCGCCGCGGGCACGCACCAGGTGTTTCATGATCTCGAGCAGCACTCGGGCCGTGTTGCGGGGCAGGGGGCCCTCGGCGGCGTTGATCACCTCCATGCGCAGCATCCGCAGGGCGCTCAAGCGGTCTTCCACCCCGCCGATCTCGAGGGAGCTCAAGAGGTAGGCCACGGCGTAGGCCGTGCGCAATCCTTTGCTTTCGGCGAGCTGCTTGATCCCGTTGGGGTGGAAGTGCGGGAAATAGCGCTTGCGCGAGGCGAAAGAGGCTGCGAGGGATTCGTTGATGAGGCGGATGAGCTCGTGATCCTTGCGATCGAAGAAAAATGGGGTAATGGAGGTCTTGCGCGCCATCCGTGAGATCTTCCGCTGCGGCCCCCCGGGTTCCGGGCCGCCTCGAGGAAACGGTCGGTTCCGAATTGTGCCGGCTAACACGATCCTAACACGGCGGCCGGCGCATTCCAACGGGGGTTTCCGGCCGCGGGTTGATTTTCCACGAATTGTTTTCTATCATCCGCGCCACGGGGGATGGACCGAATGAAGCTCAGCCGCGCCGAATTCGAGCGCATCGTGCAGCGGGCGATCCAGCGCCTTCCGGAGGAAATCCGGCGTCATCTCGACAATGTGATCATCACCGTTCAGGATCGTCCCGACCCCACGCTCCTGGAGGAGTTGGGGTTTTCCCCCGAAGATCCGCCGCTTGGGGTTTATTCCGGGGTGCCCTTGAGCGAGCGTTCGGCGACCGACCCGCCGCTGTATCCGGACACGATCTTCATCTTCAAGAAACCGCTCGAGGAGATGTGCTCCGATCGTGAGGAACTCGAGGAGGAAATCGAGATCACCGTGGTGCACGAGGTGGCGCATTTCCTGGGGATCGACGAGGAGCGCCTGATCGAGCTCGGCTACGAGTAGGACGGCTCCGGGGGGAGAAGACCATGGAGACCCATCCGACGGAATCCGCAACGCCCGTGCCCCGCCCCGACGCGGGGGGGCGGATGTCCGCGCTGCGGGGGCTGCTGCTGCTGGGGCTGGTCGTTCTCTGCGGCGCCGGATTGGTGGTCGACCCGTTTCGCCCGCAGAATCCGAGGGCCTTCTGGACGGTCGCGGTCGCAATTTTCGGCGCGCTCTGTTTCGGGGTATGCCTTCTCGGTGGGCGCGGCAGGTCCCTGCGGGAAGTCCTTCTCGACCAGGCGCTGGTCTGGCTCGGGGCGACGGCTCTGGTGCAGGCGCTGCCTTGGTTGATCGAGCGACAGCGGCTTTCCCCGGAGGCGGCGGGCCCCGTGGCCGTGCTTTGGATCGCCTTCGCCGTCTTCGTGTCCGGGGTCCGCTTCGCCTGGCCGCTGATTTCCGTCGCTTTGCTCCTGGTCGCCGCAGTCGCGGGCGCGGTTCTTCTGGAGCGGATCGTGCTCCTGGTCGGCGGGATGGCCGTCGTTCTCGTGCTGGCCGCCTTCTTCATCCGCCCCCTGCTGCGTGCCTTCCGCGGGCCGCGGTCCCCGGAGCCGCCTTCCGGACCGGTCTCCGGCACGGCCTGATTTTCTTCCGGCCCCGCTTCCGCTTTCCGGGTGCGGCAGGTCTGACGGGAGACTTCCATGTGCTGGGCTTGTGATTCGAACCGCAGGCGTTTTCTACAGCAACTCTTCTGGGGGGGGGCCGCTCTCGGTATAGGCGTTCTCTCTCCTAGATCGGAAGCCGCCGCGGCGGAGAAGATCCGCTTCAGCACCTGGCATCCGCCGCTCAGCCGCGAGACGACGACCGTCTGGACGCCCATGCTCGAACAGATCCGACGCCAAAGCGGTGGGACGCTCGACTACCAGCTCTTCGCCGGGGGGGCCCTCGGAAAGGCCCCGGCGCACTACGACATCGTCAAGAACGGGCTTTCCGACATGGGCTACTTCACCGCCACCTTCACCCCCGGCCGTTTTCCCTTGAGCGATGTGCTCTCGCTTGCGGCTTGGGTGGACGGCAAGGATCTGGCCGTCGATATCGGCCGTGCGGTCTACGAGCGCGTGCTGCAGGAAGAATTCCACGACGTGCAGGTGATCGAGCTGAACGGCTGCATCCAGTCGTTCCTCTGGACCCGCCGCCCCATCGGCCGGATGGAGGAGCTGCGGGGGATGAAGATCCGGACGCCCGGCGGGCACCAGAGCCAATACATCCGCGCGCTCGGGGGGGAGCCGATCTTCATGTCTCCCGGGGACGTCTACCTCGCCCTCGAGAGCGGGACGATCGACGGCATCGTCACCTGCCCTCCCGTGATTCTCGCCTTCAAACTCCAAGAGGTGTTGCGCTACGGATTGATCACGACCTTCGGCTGTGTCTCCGAGGGTGTGGTGATGAATCGCCGGAGCTGGGAACGACTGGACGAAAACCAGCGCCGGGTGATTGTCGCGGTCGCCTCCAACCCCTTCCGCAGCACCGGAGGTCTGACCCGCAGCGAGTACCCCCGCATGATGGCGGAGATCGAGCGTGCCGGCGTGCGCACGGTCGAGCTTTCCCGGACGGAGGCCGGGCGCTGGTTCGAACGGTTTCAGGAGGTGACCCGCCGCTGGGCGGACGAACTCGAGGCCCGGGGGCTTCCGGGGCGGCGGGCCGTCACCGTGATGGATGAGGAATGCGCCCGGCGCAACGTCGAGGTCGTGGCTTGCCCCCCCGAGCTGCGCGCAAGGTGAATCCGCGGCCAGGAC
>CAZQUP010000073.1:0-286 GCA_964596545.1 uncultured Desulfatibacillum sp.
GCGCCGCGTGGGACAGGGGGAACCCCGGGGCGAGCCCCAGGCGGTGGGTGGAGACGATGCAGGCCCGGCCTCCGAGCTGGGCTTCGCCGAAGACGTAGGTGAAGACCGGAATGAAAAGGTCCTCCTCGGTCAGCGCGAGCACTTTGAGGGCGTCGGGGGGACAGGCGGCGGCGAGGCGCTCGAGCAGGGGGGTGGAGCCGACCTGGCCGCGCACGGGGTCGCGCGCGAAGCCGATGTCGGCGAGCAGCCGCGCGGTGCGCGTGCGGCGGCCGAAAACCCGGCGCAC
>CAZQUP010000073.1:296-13148 GCA_964596545.1 uncultured Desulfatibacillum sp.
GAAAGGATGTAACTCTCGCCGCGCTTGCCGTTTTCCGCCGCCGCGAGCAGTCCCTCCTCGAAGGCGCCCAGGGGGGTGAGCAGAATGCACGAAGCCGCAGGCGGGTTCACGACGGCTTCCGCAGGCCCCAGCGCCGGATCTTTCCATAGAGCGTCGAGCGGTCGATCCCCAGCCGCCGGGCGCTGCGGGTGATGTTCCAGCCGGACTCCTCGAGGATCCGGCGGATGTGCTCGCGCTCCACCTCCTCGAGCAGCACCGCGGGACCGGCCGGGGCGGCGGGCCGGGCGGTGATCGGCAGGTCTTCGGCCCGGATCCAGGGCCCTTTGCCCACCACGACCGCGCGCTCGATCGCATTCTCCAGCTCCCGCACGTTGCCCGGCCAGTCGTAGACCATCATCGCGTCCAGGGCGTCGCGGCCGATGCGCTCGACCGGCCGGCGGGCCTCGAGCGCGTAGCGGCGCAGGAAATGCTCCGCCAAGAGCGGGATGTCCTGCTTGCGGCGGCGAAGCGGCGGCATCGTGATGCGCACGACGTTCAGCCGGTAGAAGAGGTCCCCGCGGAAGCGCCCCTCCCGGACCGCGCGTTCGAGATCGAGGTTCGTCGCCGCGATGACGCGGAAGTCGGCCTCGAGCGGCTGGGTCCCCCCGACGCGGTAGAACACCCCGTCTTCGAGGACGCGCAGCAGATCGATCTGCGTGCGCATGCCGACCTCGCCGATCTCGTCGAGAAACAGGGTTCCGCCATGAGCCATCTCCAGGCGTCCGCGTTTGGTTTCCTTGGCGTCGGTGAAGGCCCCCCGCATATGGCCGAAGAGCTCGCTCTCCATGAGTGTTTCGGGGATGGCCGCGCAGTGCACGGCCACGAACGGGCCCTCGCGTCGGGCACTCAGGCTGTGGACGGCCCGCGCGGCGAGTCCCTTGCCGGTGCCCGTCTCCCCGTCGATCAGCACCGGGGCGTCGGTGGGGGCGACATCGGCGATCAGCTGAAACACCTGCTGCATGGCGGGGGACTGGCCGATCAGGTTCTCGAAGCGCGCGGCATCGCGCACGCGCTCCCGGAGGTAGAGGGTCTCGCGCGCCTGCTCCTGGCGGCGGAGCAGGTTATCGATCACCACCCCCAACTCCTCGGGCTCGAAGGGCTTGAGGAGGTAGTCGGCCGCGCCGTTTTTCATCGCCTCGATGGCGGTCGGGATCGAGCCGTAGGCCGTGATCATGATCACCGCGACGTCGGGGTCGTCCTCCTTCAGGCGCCGCAGCACCTCGAGGCCGCTCATGCCCTCGAGTTTGATGTCGAGCAGCAGGATATCGTAGCGCGCCTCGCGGCATTTCGCGAGCGCTTCCTCGCCGCTGGCGGCCGTCGCGACGGTATGGCCGTCGCGCTCGAGCCAGCGGGCGAGCGACTCGCGCATGATCAGCTCGTCGTCGACGACGAGGATTCGGGCGGCGGCCATGCGGCCTCCTTTCCCGGCGGCCCGCGCTCCCCTTCAGGGGAGCAGGGCAGCCGGATCTCGAAGTGCGTCCCCTCGTCGACCCGGGAGGTGACGGTGATCGACCCGCCGTGGCCCTGCACGATGCCGTAGGCGACCGAAAGGCCGAGGCCGACCCCCTTGCCGCCGCGGGTGGTGAAGAAGGGCTCGAAGATGCGGGGCAGGTTTTCCGGGGGGATGCCGACCCCCGTGTCGGCGATCCCGATGTGGATCCAGCCCTCGCCGGGTCCGTTTTCGCTCGTGAGGGTGAGCCGTCCCCCGCCCCGCGCCTCCATCGCCTGCGCCGCGTTGCAGATCAGGTTGACGAGCACCTGCTGCAGCTGATCCTCGGAGCCGACGACCGGCAAGAGGTCGGGGGCGAGGCGCTTTTCCACCTGCACGCCCGCGATCTTGAGGAGGTTCGCGTTCAGCTGGACCGTCTTTTCGATCAGCCGGTTCAGCTCGAGCGGCTTCATCTCCAGGCGCGACTGCCGCGAGAAGGCGAGCAGATCGGAGACGATGCGGCTTACGCGGCGCGTTTCGGTCTCCATCAGGCCGAGGAAGCCTCGAAAATCCTCGAGATCCCGCGCGTCGGGGGGGCTCTCGGCCAGCATGCGCTTCATGAGCAGCGTGAGATTCAGGATGCCCGCGATCGGATTGTTGATCTCGTGCACCACGGCTGCGGCGAGTTTTCCGAGCGAGGCCATCTTGTCGCGGTGCAACAGTTGGGCGGTCGTCTCCTGGAGCTGGCGGGTGCGCTCCTCGACCATGCGCTCCAGGCGCCGGGTGAGTTCCTCCTCCTGCCGGCGCCAGGCCGTGATGTCCCGGCTGATGTGGATGAAGCGCGAGATCCGGCCGTTTTTCTCCCAAACCGGATAGACGTTGACCTCGTAGAAGCGGACCTCGCCCTCGGGCAGGCTGCGCCGCTGCACCTGGCGTTCGTGGCGCCCGTGGCGCACCACGCGTTCGAGCGGGCAGCTCTCCCCCGGGCCGCCGCAGGACCCCCCGCGGCGGCGGTAGACCTCGTCGCAGCGGCGGCCGATCACCTCTTCGCGGGAAACCCCCATCTTGCGCAGGAACGAGAGGTTTGCATCGGCGACCGTGCGGTCGGGGAGGATGACGAGGATGAAATCCTCGATCCCGTTCAGGATCGTTTCCATTTCGCCGCTGCGCTGGCGGAGTTTGCGCTCCTCGGCGGCGATCGCCGTCCAGAACATGCGGAAAACCGGATAGGAGAGGATGCGGATCCGGGGAGGGCGCGTCTCGAGGATCTCGTGCAGGACCTCCTCCTCGGGGGTGAGAACGATGATCAGCTGGATGTCGAGCCGCGGGTCGTAGAGGTCGCGGAAGTCGCTGAAGACGGCGAGCCCCATGCCGGCCGCAAGCCGCATCCCGGGGCTCGCGGGGTCCGGGTCGGCGACGGCGACGAAGGGGGCGACGATCCCCTCGCGGCCCAGCCCCGAGGCGGTCTTCGCGAGGAGTTCGGCGCAGAAGGGGCCGCCGCCGACGAGGGCGATGCGGATCACGGGCGGGAGAGGTTCCATGCGGCCTCAACGTGGGTTGCAGCTTGCTTTTCGCGCGGTTTTGTGCCATGGCCCGGAGCGGTGCGACCGGCCGCCCGGCCTCGACTTCCGCGGGCGCCCGGGGAGTCTCCTCCGCGGCGCCGGCGGCGTTTCCCCGGAGCGGTTCTCCCCCTCCCGCCGACGCCGGCCGCACCGGGAGGCAATCCATGGCCGACGCCGACCGACAGGAGCTTCTGCGGCGCGCCGTCGAAAGCTACCCGCAGCGGCTGCTCGTGATCGCCCCCGACTTCCGGATCCTCGCCGCCGGCGGCGGGGCGGCTGGTGCCGCGCTTCGGGGTCCCTGCCACGAGGCGCTCTTCGGGCGGCGGGAGCCCTGCGAGGGCTGTGCCGTGCGACAGGTGCTCGAAACGCATCAGCCCGCCTGGAGCCCGCGTTGCGGGGAACTCGAGGAAGCCTCGGAGCGCATCTGCGTTTACGCCTACCCCCTCCTTGAAGAGGGCCGGCTCGAGGCCGTCGTCGCCCTCGAGATCGAGCCCGCCCCCCGCAGCCTGCTCGAGGAGCAGCTGCGGCGCTCGAACGCCTTCCTGCGCAACCTGATCACGAGCGCCGTGGACGGGGTTATCGCCGCCGACCGCAAGGGGCGGGTCATCATCTTCAACGACGCCGCTTCCGAGATCTTCGGCTACACGGTCGAGGAAGCGCTCGCCTCCCTCGACGTGCGGCGGATCTACCCCGACGGGCTTGAGCGCGAGGTCATGCGGCAGCTGCGCAGCCCGGAGCACGGCGGCCGCGGCAAGCTGCGCTCCTTTCCCGTCGAGGTGCTCCACCGCGACGGAACCCGCATCCCGATCAACCTGAACGCGGCCATCGTCTACGAGGGCGACTGGGAGGTGGCGACGATCGGCTTCTTCCACGACCTGCGCGAGCGGCTGCGCATGCAGAAGGAACTCGAGAAGACCCAGCTGCAGCTTTTGCAGGCGGAGAAGATGGCTTCGCTCGGAAAACTCGCCGCCGGGGTGGCCCACCAGCTGAACAACCCGCTCGGGGGCATCCTTCTCTTCGTCAAGCTGATCCTCGAGGAATACGATCTGCCCCCGGCCGTACGCGAGGACCTCAACCGGGTGCTGAACGACGCCCAGCGCTGCCGCGATACGGTGAAGGAGCTGCTCGAGTTCACCCGTCAGACCCGGCATCTCATGCGGCCGCACGATATTCATCAGGCGATCGCGCGGACGCTGTTTCTGCTGAAGAGCCAGTCGCTCTTCCACAACATCGAAATCGAGACCCGCTTCGACCCGGGGGTGCCGCCCGTGACGAGCGACATCCAGCAGCTGAACCATCTCTTCATGAACCTGATCCTGAACGCGGCGCAGGCGATGTCCGGAAACGGCCGGCTGACCATCCGGACGGGGCATCTGCCGGAGTCCGGCCGGGTGCGGATCGAGGTCGCCGACACCGGGCCGGGGATCCCGCCCGAGGTGCTGCCGCATATCTTCGAGCCTTTTTTCACGACGAAACCGGAGGGCGAGGGGACGGGGCTCGGCTTGAGCCTCGCCTACGGCATCGTCCAGAACCACGGCGGAGTCCTCTCCGCCGTCAGCGAGCCCGGAAAGGGGGCGACCTTCGTGATCGAGCTGCCCGTACAGCCGGCCCATGGCGGAGGCTCCGGCGGTGAATGAAGTGAATGAATCCGCAAACGAACTGACGATCCTCATCGCCGACGACGAGGCGGACATCCGCACGGGTGCCGAGCGGATCCTCGCCCGGGCGGGCTACCGCGTCGTTCCGGCCGCCCGCGGCGACGAGGCGCAGGAAATCGTGGAGGCCCTGCGGCCCGACCTCGTGCTGCTCGACCTCAAGATGCCCGGCCGGGACGGGATGGAGGTTCTGCAATTCATCCGTGAGCGCCACCCCGCGATCCTGGTCGTCATCATCACCGGCTATGCCACGGTGGAGGCGGCGATCGAGGCCATGAAGCGGGGGGCCTACGATTTCATCCCCAAGCCCTTCGAGCCCGACCAGCTGCGCCTCGTCGTCAAGCGCACCGCGGACAAGATCCGGCTCTCGCGCGAGGCGGAAAAGCTCGAGGAGGAGCGCCGCCGCACGCTCGCCGACCTCGACACCGAGAAAAGCCGCGTGCGCACGATCATCGAGTCGCTCCCCGACGGGGTGCTGGTCACGAACTCCGCCGGCCGCGTCGTGCTGATCAACCCCGCCTGCCGTCGGCTGCTCCAGCTCGGCGAGGAGGTGAAGCCCGGAGGGCCGGTGTCCGATTTTCTTCCGGACGAGGCCTGCTGCCGGGCGATCACCGAGCTCTCCCGCGGGGCGATCGTGGATTTCGAGGACCTCCCCGCGATCGAGTTCGCTCTGGCCGACGGGAAATACGTTCGCGCCCGGGCGCGGCCGATCCGCGGCGAGCGCCACGAGTGCCTCGGGGCCGTGGTCAACTTGGTCGACATCACCACCCTCAAGATCGTCGATCGGCTGAAGTCCGAGTTCGTCTCCAAGGTCTCCCACGAGCTGCGCTCGCCGCTCTCCACGATCCACGAGCAGCTTGCCACCGTGATCGGCGACTTGGTCGACCGCGCCCCCCCGCAGGACCAGCACATCCTCGCCCGCGCCAAGGAAAAGACCCGCGGGTTGATCTCGCTGATCAACGACCTCCTTGACCTTTCGCGGATCGACGAGGGGTTGATCTGCCGGGAGCCGCGCCCCGTCGTGCTCGAAGAAATCCTGCGCGGCGTCGTCGATTTTCTTCTGCCCAAGGCCGAGGGCAAACGCCAGGAACTCCGGCTTCACCTGCCCGCTGCACCCCTGCCGCAAGTCCATGCCGATCCCATCGCCCTCGAGAGCATCTTCGGCAACCTGATCGTGAACGCGATCACCTACACGCCCGAGGGGGGGCGCATCGAAGTCGCCGCCGAGCCGGCGGGGATGAACATCCGCATCGCCGTGACCGACAACGGCATCGGGATCCCCGAGCAGCATCTCGGGCGGATCTTCGAGCGCGTGAAGGACGAGGCCACGCGCCACATCACCGGAACCGGGCTCGGGCTGCCGATCGTCAAAGGGCTGCTCGACGCGCTGGGCGGCATGATCGAAGTCCGGAGCACGCCGGGAGAAGGCTCGGTCTTCACCGTGCTGCTCCCCGTGGCGCCGCAGGCGTCCGCCCCGGCCGTCCCCGCGCCGCGGCCCGCTTAAAAGCGCACCGTCAGGGGCTCGCCCCGGCCGCACCGGCTCCGGCCGGGTCGAGCCCCTGGAGGAACTCCTCCGGGGGGACGAGCAGCCCCGTCCACAGGTGCAGCGACCGCCGGGCCTGGAAGGCGAGCGGCAGCAGTCCGTCGAGAAAGGCGATGCCTTCGGTCGCGGCTTTCTCGCGCCAGAAGTTGCGCCTTCGCCCGTAGTTCAGGTCGAGCAGGAGCCGGCAGGCGCCGAAATCCAAGCCGTGCACGAGCGCGCAGAGTTCGGCGGATTCCTCGGGGCTCGAGGCCGAGGTCGCGTTGACGACGATCTCCGCCGGCAGGCGGATGTTGCGCAGCATCTCGAGCGACAGGCCGCGGCCGCCGAAGCGTTCGGTGATCGCCCGCGCCTTCTCCAGGCGCCGCCCCGCCACCCAGAGTTCGCCCGCCCGAAGCCAGGTCAGGATGAAGGCCGCGGTGCGGGCGGCCCCCCCCGTGCCGAAGACGAGCGCCGTTTTGCCCTCGACCGCGAAGCCCGCCGCCCCCAGGGCGTCCATGATCCCGATCGCGTTCGTGTTGTAGCCCTTCAGCCGGCGGCCGTCGCGGACCAGGGTGTTGATCGCCCCGATCACCCGCGCCCCCTCGGAGAGGTCGTCGAGATGGGCGATCACCGCCTCCTTGTAGGGAGCGGTCACGTTCGCCCCGGCGATGTTCAGCGCCCGCAGCCCCTGCAGCGCGCAACCGAGATCCGGGGGTTCCACGGCGAAGGGGACATAGACGGCATGGATTCCCTGACGCCGCAGCACGGCCGAGAACATGGCGGGCGAGCGCGACTGGTAGGCCCTCTGGTCGCTCAGGATGCAATAGACTTTCATCGGCCTACCCCCGAGCCCCGAGGAAAGCGGGCAGGACCCGCCGGAGACGTTCCCGGCCGGCCCCGTGCGCCGAACGTTCAGCTCAAGGCGAGCAGCCGCTTCAGGCTCCGGGTGATGTCCTGGGCCGAGGCCGGCTTGGCGATGTAGTCGTCGGCCTCGGTCGCCATGCCGTCCGCGTGGCTGTAGCGCGTCGAGGTGACGTGCGAGGCGACCGCGGTCAGCAGCACGATCGGGATGTTGCAGAATTTCGGATCGCGCTTGAGTTCGCGGCAGACCGCGTAGCCGTCCTTCTCGGGCATCATCACGTCGAGCACGATGGCATCGGGAGGGTCGCGGCGCACCTTCTCCAGGCACTCGACCCCGTTGTAGGCGAGGTCCACCCGGAAGCCCTCCTTTTCGAGATTGCCCTGAACGAGCGCGGCGAAGTCCACCTCGTCGTCCACCACGAGGATTTTTCGGGGTTCGGTCATGGGGCACCTCCTGACGGGGAAACGATCCCCTGCGGGATCGGAGAAACGCTCAGGAAACGGCCGGCCGCGGGGCGAGCCCCGCCCGCTCCACGATTTCCGGCACCCGCTCCTCCCATTCGATCGCCATGATGTGGAACCCGGCGATGCCGGGGACTTCCTTCAGGCGCTGGATGGTCTCGACGCACAAGGTGATCCCTTCCTCGGCCTGGCGGTCCTTGGGCACGCCCGCCAGGCGCTTGACGACTTCGTCGGGCACGTCCATCCCCGGGACCTTGTTCTTCATGTAGCGCGCCATTCCCGCCGACTTGAGGGGGGTCACTCCGGCGAGGATGAAAGCCTGCCCGTGCAGGCCGCGGTCGCGGACCCCTTGCATCCAGCGCTCGAAGCGCTCCACGTTGTAGATGCACTGTGTCTGGATGAATTCGGCCCCCGCGGCGATCTTCTTCGCGAGCCGCGGAACCCGGATCTCGAAGGGGTCGGCGAAAGGGTTCTCGGCCGCGCCGACGAACATCGCCGGCGGCCGATCGATCGGATCCCCGCCCAGGAATTTCCCCTCGTCGCGCATGCGGCGCACCGTCTGCAGAAGCTGCATGGAGTCGAGGTCGAAGACGTTCTGCCCCTGGGCGTGATCGCCGAAGCGCTGGTGGTCGCCCGAGAGGCAGAGAATGTTGTGGATGTCGAAGGAGGCCGCGCCCAGGATGTCGCTCTGGAGCGCGATGCGGTTTCGGTCCCGCACGACCATCTGCAGCACGGGCTCGAGGCCCATGAGCTTCAGCCGGATGCAGGCCGCCAGGCTGCACAGGCGGCAGACCGAGGTCTGGTTGTCGGTGATGTTGATCGCATCGACATGGCGGCGGAGGGTCTCGGCCTTCTCCACGAGGTGGCCGATGGCGCTTCCCCGGGGCGGGCCGCACTCCGAGGTGACGGCGAGGTGCCCGGCGCGCAGGATCTTCTCCAGTCGGCTCGGCGTCTTCGCGTTCATGAGCGCACATCCTCCCGGACCACCTTGCGGGGTCCGCCCGCGCGGTCCTTGGACCAGTCTTTCACCGGAATGAGCCGTTCGTAGTCTTCCATTCGGCCGAGCGCCTTGAGCCGGTCGATGATCAGCTGCCAGGCGCAGTCCACCTCCGGACCGAGCTCGCACTTGCCGGCGGTCGAGCCGCCGCAGGGGCCGTTCAGGAGGCGCTTGGCGCAGCGCGCCACGGGGCAGACCGCGCCGGTGAGGGCCAGCAGACATTGACCGCAGCCCTGGCAGCGCTCGGCCCAGACCCCGCGCTCGAGGGCCGCCCCCATGAAGCAGGTGTTCACCCCCGGGTAGACCGGCTTCGAGGGGTAGCGCTCGGCGGTGAACTGGATGCCCACTCCGCAGGCGAGCGAGACGACGGCGTCGTAGGCGTCGATCGTGTCGCGGAGCTCGTCGAGATACTCCGGGTCGCACTGGCGCTCGAGGGTGCGCTCGCCCACGTTCACCTCGCGCCCCTCCTTGGCGAAGAGCAGGCGCAGGGCCGAGGCGAGCATCCCCACCTCCTTCTTGCCCCCGGCTTCACAGACCGTGACGCATTCGTTGCAGCCGAGCACCAGCACGCTGCGGGCGCCTTCGAGCCAGGGGAGGATCTCCTCGATCGGTTTGCGTTCGGCGACGATCATGGGCGGATGGCCTCCTTGCTTTGCGTGTCCGGGGCGGGCGGGACGACCGAGAGCCTGCGGGGACGGCCGACCGGGTTGGGGCCGGCGGCGAGGACCGCCTCGTGGATCTCCCGCGCGGCCTTCACGAAGAGGGGGGCGTCGCTCGAAGAGAGGTTCACCATGCGCAACCGTGCGCCTCCGATCCCGAGGCGCTCGAGGAGCCCTGCGACCTCCTCGACGCGTTTCCGGGCGCGGAAGTTCCCGCTCTGGTAATGGCAGTCCCCCTCACGGCAGCCCACGACGATCACGCCGTCGGCGCCGCGCTCGAAGCAGCGCATCAAGTGAAGCGCGTCCACTTTTCCCGTGCAGGGGACGCGGATGATCTTGATCGATTCCGGGTACCCCAAACGCATCGAACCTGCCAGGTCCGCGGCGGTGTAGCCTCAGTAGTTGCAGCAGAAAGCCACGATCACCGGCTCGAAGGGTGCGCTCATCGGCCTTGCTCCCGTTATCCCCATGCGTCCATCAGGGCGTCGACCTTGGCGAGGAGTTGTTCGTCCTCGTACCAGTTCAACTCGATCGCTTTCGCCGGACACTCGGCGGCGCAGATGCCGCAGCCGTGGCAGAGCGCCTCGTCGATTTCGCTCACCCCCTCGGCGTTGATCCGTGGCACGCGGTAGGGGCAGGCCCGCACGCAGACAAGGCAGGCCGCGCAACGCTCGGCGTCCACCCGGGCGGTGACCGCGGAGAGCGTGAGCTCCCGCTGCGCCAGGAAGGTGACCGCGCGCGAGGCTGCGGCCTGGCCCTGGGCGATCGCCTCGGTCAACAGCTGCGGGCTGTGGGCGGTGCCGCAGACGAAGAGCCCTTCGGTCGCCAACTCCACGGGCCGGAGCTTCACGTGGGCCTCCTGCAGGTGGCCCTCGGGGGTGCGGCCGAACTTGACGATCGAGGCGAGCTCCTCGGTGTCCGAGGGCGTCAGTCCGGCCGAGAGGACGACCGCGTCGGCCTCGGCCTCGACTTCGCGGCCGAGGACGGGATCCGAAAAGCGCACGGCGAGCCTCTCTCCGCGCTCCTCGATCCGCGGCGGCCGCTCGGGCTCGAAGCGCGTGAAAAGCACCCCCAGGCTGCGCGCCTCGCGGTAGGCCTCCTCGAGCAGGCCGTAGGTGCGGATGTCGCGGTAGAGGATCCACACCAGGCATTCCGGATCCCGCCGCTTGAGGGCGATCGCGTTCTTGATCGCTCCCGGGCAGCAGACCCGCGAGCAGTTCAGATTTTTCTCGTTGCGCGAGCCCACGCACTGGATCATGACCACGCAGCCCCAGGAGTCGGCGCTGCCGCCGTGGAGGCGGTCGCCCAGCTCGAGTTGGGTCATCACCCGGGGGTTGCGGCCGTAGAGGGGCTCCTCGGGGCGGGTCTCGACGGCGCCGGTGGCGAGCAGGAGGACGCCATGGTCGATCCGGCGCTCGTAGAGGCCCGGGCCGACCAAAAGTTCGGTCGTGAAGTTGCCTTTGAAGCCGCCGAAGCCGACGACGAGCGCCCGGGTGAGGACCTGGATGCGCGGGTGGCCCTGCACGCGGGAGATGAGCTCGGCGAGGTAGGGCTGGACTTCCCAACCCTCGATCGTCGCATGCAGCCGCCGGGCCATGCCCCCCAGACGCTCCTCCTTTTCCACGATCACGACCTCGTAGCCCTGCTCGGCGATGGTGAGTGCGGCGTTCAGCCCCGCCACCCCGCCGCCGACGACGAGCGCCCGCGGGTGGACCGAGATCCGCTTCTCCCGCAGCGGCCGCAGGGTGCGCGCCCGGGCGACGGCCATGGCGACGAGCTCCTTCGCTTTGGCCGTGGCCCGCGCCGGGGACGGCGCGTGCACCCAGGAATCCTGGTTGCGGATGTTGGCCATCTCGAGGAGGTACTTGTTCAGCCCGACGGCGACGAGGCTCTCCTGAAAGATCGGCTCGTGGGTCTTGGGCGAGCAAGCGGCGACGACGATGCGGTTGAGGCGGTGCTCGGCGATCGCCTTCTTCATCTGCTCCTGCGCGTCCTGGCTGCAGGTGAAAAGGCTGCGCCCGGTGAAGACGACCCCGGGCAGCCCGGAGGCGAAGGCGGCGACCGCCTCCACGTCCACCACGCCGGCGATGTTGACGCCGCAGTGGCAGACGAAGACCCCGATCCGCGGCGGCCCCTCCCCTAGATCGCTCTCGGGGGGAGGAGGGGGCTCGGAGACGAGTCGGAAGCGCGCCGGGGCGAGCAGCGCTCCGGCCAGTCCCGCGGCCGCGCTCGCCTCGGCGACCGAGGAGGGGATGTCCTTCGGCCCCCGGAAGACGCCGCAGGCGAAGACCCCGGGACGCGAGGTCGCCACCGGCGCAAAGGGCGGGGCGACGGCGAAGCGGTAGCGGTCGGTCTCGATCCCCATCCGGCGGGCGAGTTCGGCCGCCGCGGCCTCGACCTGCAGGCCGACCGAAAGCACGACGAGGTCGAAGGTCTCCTCGGCCGTGCGGCCCTCCTCGGTCACCCAGCGCAGGCGGAGCGCGCGCTCCGGGCCGACCTCCTCGATGGAGTGCACGCGGGCGGGGATGAAGCGCACGCCGGCCTGGTCCCGCGCCCGGTTCAGGTATTTCTCGTAGTCTTTTCCGAAACAGCGCAGGTCCATGTAAAAGACGGCGCAGTCGAGCTCGCCGTGGGCATGCTCCTTGGCGATCATGGCGTCCTTGATCGCGTACATGCAGCACACCGAGGAGCAGTAGCCGTTGCCGGAACGGTTGATGTCGCGCGAGCCGACGCACTGCAGCCAGGCGATGCGCTTGGGTTCGCGGCCGTCGAAGGGCCTCAGCAGCCGCCCCTGGGTCGGCCCGGATGCGGAGAGGATGCGCTCGAACTCGAGGCTGGTGAGCACGTTCGGCGAGCGGCCGTAGAGCAGGACGTCGGCGAAAGGACCGGGGTCGAAGGGGCGGCTTCCGGGGGCGAGGATGACCGCGCCCACGGAGAGCCTGCGCTCCCGCGGCTGCTCCTCGTGGCGCACGGCTTGCGCGAGACAGGCGGCCACGCACTGCCGGCACTCGCAGCAGTAACTGCAATTGAGGCATCGAGAGGCCTCGGCGCGGCCCTGCTCTTCGGTGAAGCCGAGCTCCACTTCCTGGAAATTGCCGCGACGCGCGGCGGGGGAAAGCTCCTGCATCCTCGCCCGCGCCCGTCGCGGCTCCCCGGGAGGGATCGGCCGGTGGCGCACCTCCTTCGGCGCGACGGGCCCGCGGCCTCGGGCGAGGTCTTCCCCGTCGAGAAAGCGCGCGATCGAGAGGGCGGCCTCCTTGCCGGCGGCCACGGCGCCGATCGCCACCCAGGGGCCGGTCATGAGGTCGCCGCCGGCGAAAACGCCGGGGATTCCGGTCGCGTAGGTGACGGGATCGGCCTCAAGCGTCCCCCAGCGGGAGACGGAGAGGCCCGGCACGCGCTCGAGGGCCGCGAGATCCGGTCGTTGGCCGATGGCGGCGATCAGCTGGTCGCATTCGATTTCGAACTCGCTGCCCGGAACCGGAACGGGGCGCCGGCGGCCCGAGGAGTCCGGCTCGGTCAGGCGCATGCGGATACAGCGTACGCCGCGCACCCGGCCGTCCTCGAGCAGGATCTCCTGCGGGGCGGCGAGGTAGACGATTGCGGCGCCTTCCTCTTCCGCGGCGCGGCCGGTGAGGTTCACCTCGCGCAGGAAGTCGACCCCCT
>CAZQUP010000074.1:0-13088 GCA_964596545.1 uncultured Desulfatibacillum sp.
AGGCCGCCCGCGCGCCCCAGGGCGACGGCCTCCCCCGTGTCGAGGACGGGCGGCTCAAGCTCATGGCGATCGCCTGGTTCGACGACCCCGGCCGGAGGCTCGCCGTGGTGAACGGGCGCATCGTCCGCGAGGGCGAATCCGTCGAGGGTTTCCGCGTGCGGGCGATCCGCCGGGACGATATCGTCGTCGCGGGCGAAGACGGCCGCAGCTTTCGCCTGGAACTCAACCTGAAAACCGTATCGGATTGACACCCGAACGGCTGGAGAGAGGAGGCCACTCATGAAAGCCGCAGACGGATTGCCGCAGCCACCCGTCGTGCTCGGGCTTTTTCTCGCCTGCCTGCTTTTTGGGTTCGCCGGCTGCACGGCAAGCCACATCCAAGCCCGGAAAGCCGAAAAGCCCCCTGCGACCCCCGAGGTCCTCGCGATCGAGCCGGTCCGCTTCCAGGACCGGCTCTGGGAACCGCTGGGGGGGCACTTCGAGCGCGGCCTGAAAGAGCGGCTCGCCGAAGAGCGGGCCTTCGCCGAGATTCTCTCCCCGGCGCCGCAATCCCTCGGTCCCTCCGCCGTGCTGCTCCGGGGGAGGATCACCGCGGTGGACAAGGGAAACGCCGCCCTACGCTGGCTGGTCGGCTTCGGGGCGGGCAAGCAGAAGGTCGCCGGAAATTTCCTCCTCCTCGATTCCGCCGGGAAAACGCTCGCCGAGTTCGACGCCGAGGAGAGCTACATGGGCGGTGCGGGGATCGGGGGGATCAGCTTTCTCGACATGGAGGATCTCATGCAGAAATTCGGGCGGCACGTGGCCGACCGGGTGATCCGCTGGTCGCGGGGGCTGCCGCTCACCGAGGAGGAGCCCGAGCAGCGGAAATGACCGCAGAGCCGGAAACCGCCTCCGTGGCTTTGGCGCGCTTTCCCGTACGGGTCGAGCTGCCCGTGGTCTGGGGCGAGATGGACGCCTACGGCCACGTGAACAACGTCGTCTATTTCCGCTGGTTCGAAACCGCCCGCATGACTTACTTCGAGCGGCTCGGCTGCCCCGCCTTCATCGGTCGGGATCCGGTCGGCCCCATCCTCGCTCAGACCTCCTGCCGCTTCCGGGCGGCGCTCGCCTACCCCGACCGCGTGACCGTGGGGGCGGGCGTCGAGGAGATCGCCTCCGATCGCTTCCGCATGCGCTACGCCGTCTGGAGCGCCGCCCTCGGCCGGATCGCGGCCGAAGGCGAAGGGACCGTCGTTTGCTTCGATTACCGCGGAAACCGCAAGGCCCCGGTTCCGGAAGCCGTGCGCCGGGCGATCGCACGGATCGAGGCGGAGGCCGGAGGAACGCCTTGATCGCCGATGCGATCCGGGCTACGCTCGCCGCTCGCCCGCGGGGGAAAGACCCCGCACTTCCGGAGACCGGAAAAACTCCATGAGCTTCCAGGCACAGGCATTCCCGGCGTCGTGCTGCGCCGCCTCATCCCGGGGGGCGTGGACGGCGGTCACGCTGGTTGCCGCCTGGCTCCTCGTCGCCAACCTCTACGCCTTGCTCGCCTTCAACCGCTTCGAGCTCCTGCCGGACACCGCCCTCGAGTGGATGAGCCCGCAGACGGTCCGGCCGGTTACGCCGGACTGGAACGTGGTCGCCATCCACGACCGCTGGGATGCCTACTGGTACCTCGACATCGCCCGCAACGGCTACTACCTGCGGGGGAACGACCAGGCGAACGTCGTCTTCTTCCCGCTCTACCCCCTCCTCGTCCGCCTCGCGGGACACGCCTTGGGCGGAGACCTCGTACTCGCCGGCTGGCTCGTGAGCAGCCTGTGCCTGGCGCTTGCGGCCGTCGTCTTCGTGCGCCTCGTGCGGGAGTTCCACCCGACGATCGACCCCGCGCTTCCCGTCGTTTTTCTCCTGGCCCACCCCGCGGCGTTTTTTCTGAACGCGGTCTACTCGGAGTCGCTCTTTCTCTTTCTCACCCTTGCGATGTTGCTTGCCGCACGCCGCAGGCGCTTCTGGCTCGCCGGCCTCTTGGCGGCGCTCGCCTCGGCGACCCGCATTGCCGGCCTCTTCGCCGCGGTGCTCCTCGCCTTTGAATTTATCCACGCCTACGGCATCCGCGGGCTGTTCACGCGCCGCGTCTTCCCGCTCGCACTCGCACCCCTGGGGATGCTCCTCTTCTTCCTCCACCACCGGCTCGTCTTCGGCGACTTCTTTCTCTTTTTCGAGGTCCAGAAAAAATTCGGCCGCGATCTCGCCGTGACGGCGGCGGATCTCGGCGCGCGCCCCCCCCCCGGTCTGGTCGTGCGGCTGCTCGACTATTTTTTCCTCGCCGCCGCCGCGGCGGCGGGCCTCTGGTCCCTCTTCCGGCTGCGGGCCTCCTACGGTCTCTACATGCTCGTCAGCCTGGGAGTCGCGATCGGAAGCGGCAGCCTCCTCGGCGCCGCGCGCTACACGATCGTTCTCTTTCCGATCCACTTGGCGGGGGCGGCGCTCGAATCCCCCGGCCTGCGCTTCGCCTGGCTCTTCGGCTCGAGCCTCCTGCAGGCGCTCTACATCCTGTGTTTCGTCAATCACTACTGGACGAGCTGAGATGGTCGAAAGCCCCCCCCCGGCGGAAGGGATCCTGCTGAGCGTCGTGGTCCCGGCCTACAACGAAGAGAAAAACATCGGCCTCCTCCACGGCCGGCTGCGCGAGGCGCTCGCGGCCCACGGGATCGGCCCTTGGGAGATCATCTTCGTCGACGACGGAAGCCGGGACGGCACTTGGCGGGAGATCCGCGCGCTCGCGGCCGAACACCCCGAAGTGCGCGGAATCCGCCTGTCGCGCAACTTCGGCCACCAGTACGCCCTGCTCGCCGGCATGGAGGAGGCCCGGGGTCGGGCGGTGGTCACCATGGATTGCGATCTTCAGCACCCCGTCGAGCTCGTGCCGCAGATGATCGCGAAGTGGCGCGAGGGCTTCCGGGTGGTGAAGACCCTGCGCGAGGAGACGCCCTCCGAGCTTTCCTGGTTCAAGCGCGTCTCCTCGCGGGCGTTCTACCGGCTCTTTTCCTTCCTGAGCGGAGTGGAGCTGCAGCCGGGGCTGGCCGATTTCCGCCTTCTCGACCGCCAGGCCTTGAACGAGCTCGTCCGCTTCCGCGAGGAGGGGCTCTTCCTGCGGGGACTCACGGAATGGATCGGCTTCCCCGCCTGCATCCTGCCCTACCGGCCGGGGAGGAGGGTGCACGGGGTTTCGCAGTACAGTCTGAAGAAGATGATCCGCCTCGGCTGGAGCGGGGTGAGCTCCTTTTCGATCATGCCGCTGCGCATCGGGATCCTGATCGGCCTGATCGGAAGCCTCTTCTCCGCAGGCGGCATCCTCTACTCCTTCTTCGGCCGCTTCTTCGGCAAAGGGGTCGTCCCCGGCTGGGCCTCGACCCTGATGGTGCTGTCGCTCCTCTTTTTTCTGCTCTTCATCTACCTGGGCGTCCTCGGCGAGTACATCGGCCGCCTGGTGATCGAGGTGCGCCGGAGGCCGCGGTTCATCGTGAGCGAGACCGTGAATTCCCCAGGCGGCCTTCCGCCCGTCCATGATTGAACGCCGAGCCCTCCCGCGCTTGATCGTCAACGCCGACGACCTCGGCCTGTGCGCGGAGGTGAACGCGGGCATCTTCCGCGCCCACCGCGAGGGAATCGTGACCGCGGCCTCCCTTCTCGCCCCGGGCCGCGGCTTCGAGGACGCCGTGTTCCGCCTGCGCGGCGCACCCCGGCTGGAGGTGGGCGTCCATCTCGCCTTCGTGGCCGAACGGGCCCTTTCCGGACCGAAAAACACGCTCTGCGGTTCCGACGGGCGGCTTCCTCCCTCGGCCGGGGCTTTCGCCCGGCGCTGGTTCTCCGGCCGCATCCGCGGGGAGGATCTGGAAACCGAGGCGCGCTTGCAGATCGAACGCATCCGCGCCGCAGGTCTCTTCCCCTCGCACCTCGACAGCCACCAGCACGTCCATCTTCTCCCCGGGGTCTTCGAGCGCATCGCGGCTCTGGCCGCCCGCTTCGGAATCGAAACCGTACGCCTCCCCGCCGAGCGCATCCCCCCCGGCGGCGTGCCCGCGGCGCGTCTCCGGCGGCTGTCCGGCCTTCTGGCCCTGAGACTGCTCTGCGCGCGCGTCCGTCTGCGGCGACGCCTCCCCGCACCCCCCCGCTTCGCCGGCTTCCTCGACGGCGGGCGCCTCACCGAAGAGCGGCTGCTCGCCCTCCTCTCCGGTCTCGCGCCCGGGACGACGACCGAGCTCATGTGCCACCCCGGCCTCGCCCCCGGGTTGCCCGAAGTCGCCGCCTGGGGCTACGGCCACGAGGAAGAGCTCCGAGCGCTCACCTCGCCCCGCGTGCGCGCCTTCATCGCCCGGCGCGGAATCCGGCTTTGCGGCTTTCGCGGGGCGTGCGGGTCAACTGCGGCGGGCGAGGATCAGGTGATGGCTGATCCAGTGAGATGAGGCGAGGGGGGTTTCCTCGAAGGGGGAAAACCCCGACTCCCGCAGGGCGCGGGCGTAGCCCGCGGGAGACTCGAAGTGCGGGGGATCCCCCCGGGTGATCCCGAGCAGCCCGACCGAGATTGTCTCCTGAAGCAGGATTGCGCGGTGCTTCCAGCGCGGCCGGTCGATCACCTCCTTGAGGAGGAGCACCCCGCCGGGCTTGAGCACGCGGCGGCAGCCGGCGAGCAGGTCGGGCCAGGCCTCCCGGCGCACGGTGTAAAGAACATCCACGATGGAGACGAAATCGAAGGCCGCCTCGGGCAACGCTTCGAGGGGAAGGGTCCAGAAGCGCGCCCGCGTCGCGGCGATGGCTCGGGCGGCACGAATCTTCGCCGCGTCGTGGTCGATGCCCGCAAGATGCAACCGCGGCCTGCAGGGGTCTAAGGCGAGCAGGTGCACGAGCAGACCGTGCCCGCAGCCCACGTCGAGTGCGCCGCCTTCCGGCGGAAAGCGCGCGGCAAGTTCGCCGAACGGGCAGGTGAGGGCGCGGACGAGCACGTGCAGGCGCACGGGAAGTGGGGCCCTGCGGTAGATCCTCCAGGCAAGGGCGGCCGGGCTACGCATCGCGCGCGAAGAGCGCCCAGTACTGGGCGCCCAGGGGGTGGCGGGAAAGACCGCGCTCGAGCCGCGTCGCCCCGGGGAGGCGTCGCCAGCCGGGCGGGACGACGTTCACGTAGGCATGGGCGACCCTCCGCAGACGGGCGCGCGCAAAGAGGGCGCTCGCCTCGGCGAGCGAAAGCAGCACCGCCCCGCGGTCGAAGGGGCAGGCGCGCACGACGATCCGCGCGAAGGGGTTGAAGGGGTTGTGCTCCCAGATCAGGACCCGCCCCGCCGGCTTGAGCAACCCGCGGAGCCCGGCCACCGTTTGCGGCCGCTCGGCGGGGGCGATGTGGTGGAGAACATTGCAGCCCACGACGAGATCGAAGCGCGCCTGCGGCGGAAACTCCTCCAGGCGGCTTGCGAGCCTGACCGGAAGCGGGGCCACGATCTCGCGGGCCGCGGCGATCGACTCCCCCGAGGGGTCGTAGCCGAAGAAGCGCAGCCGCCCGGTTTCCAGAGCCGCCCGCAGGCGGGGGTGCCGCGCGAGGGCGGCGAAAAGCCTCCCGTTGCCGCAACCGAAATCGAGGTAGTCGAATTCCGCCCCCGCCTGCGGGGCCATCAGCGAAGCGAGGGTCTCGGCCTTCTGCCGGACAAACTCCCCGCTGTGAACCCCCGGAGGGAGGCTCTTTTCGTGGATCGCCTCGTAGTCGCGGGCGATGCGGTCGAAGGGCTGCTCCGCCACCGGCGGTCCTCAACCCGGGGAGGCGTTCTTGCGGCAAAGGGGCGAGATGCCGCGCAGGGTGGCGACGACTTTTTTGAGCGCGGCGAGAAAGCGGCGCACGTCCTCCGCGGAGTTCTCGAGACCGAAGGAAACGAGGATCGTCCCCTGGGCGTCGGCGTGGCTCAGCCCGAGCGAGAGCAGCACGTGCGAGGCCCTGAGCGAGCCCGTCGCACAGGCCGAGCGGGTCGAGACCCCGAAGCCCTCGTCGTCGAGCATGAGCATGACGCTCTCCCCTTCGACGTAGCGGATGGAAGCCGAGACAAGGTGCGGCAGGCTGTGCACGGGGTGCGTGTTCACGATCACCTCGCCGATCTCCGCGGCGAGCCCCTCGAGAAAGAGCGCTTTCAGCCGCGACAGGTGGGTCATGCGGGAGGCGAGGTCGCGCCGGGCGAGGGCGGCCGCGGCCGCCATGCCGAGAATCCCGACCAGGTTCTCGGTCCCGGCGCGCTTGTTGTGTTCCTGGACCCCGCCGTCGAGAAGCGGAAAGATCTTCACCCCCTTGCGGATATAGAGCCCGCCCACGCCGGTCGGTCCGTAGAAGGCATTGGCGGCGAAGCTCACCAGATCGGCCCCGATCTCCCGCACATCGAAGGGCAGGACCCCCACCGAGTCCACGGCATCGGTGTGGAAGAGAACCTTCCTTTCGCGGGCGATCGCCGCGATCTCGGCGATCGGCTGCAGCGTGCCGGTCTCGTTGTTCGCGTGCATGACCGAGACGAGGATCGTCTCCGGCGTGATCGCCTCGGCCACGGCCGCGGGATCCACACGGCCGTGCGCGTCGACCGAAAGGCTCGTCACCGTGAAGCCCTGCGACTTGAGCCGCCGGAGGCTGCGGATCACGGCGTTGTGCTCGATGTTGGTGGTGACGATGTGCCGGCCCCGCTCGGCGTTGGCGAGCGCCACCCCTTTGATCGCGTGGTTGACCGACTCCGTGCCCCCCGAGGTGAAGACGATCTCCCGGGGGTCCTCGGCGTTCAGCAGCCGTGCGACCTCGGCGCGGGCCTGCTCGAGCGCGGCGGCCGCCTCCTCCCCCCGCCGGTGCTGGCTCGAGGGGTTGTGGTAATCGTGCTCGATCGCGGCGATCATCGCCCGCTTCACCTCGGGCAGAAGCGGGTTGGCGGAGATGTGATCCAGGTTGACGAAGCTCATCGCGCGGCCTCCCCGGGGCTTGGCCCGGCGGATCAGTGATCTTCCTTCAGCTCGTGCTGGCAGGCCTCGCAGAAGGTGGCCTCCTCCTCGACCTCGACATCGCAATACGGGCAGTAGCACTTGTCGCCGTGGGAGTGCTCGTGCTCGTCCTTGCGCTTGAGCTCGGGCCGCCGGATCCCCGCCTTGCGGGCCTCGTAGTCGCGGATGGCCATCTGGAGGGCGTCGGCGCCGAGGTTGGAGCAGTGCAGTTTGTTCTTCGGCAGCCCTTGGAGCGCCTCGGCCACGTCCCGGTTGGTGATGCGTTTGGCCTCTTCGATCGTCTTGCCCTTGGCGATCTCGGTCAGCATGCTCGAGACGGCGATCGCGGAGCCGCAGCCGAAGGTCTGGAACTTGATGTCTGCGATCCTCTCGTCGCGGATCTTGAGGTAAATGGTCATCATGTCCCCGCAGAGGGGGTTGCCGACCTCGCCCACCCCGTCCGCGTCCTCGATCACCCCGACGTTGCGGGGATTGCGGAAATGATCCATCACGACCTGATTGTACATCATCGCCGGCGCCTCCTCGGGTTTTCTCCATCCTCCCGAAGCGTAAACATGCCCCGAATCATGAGACGTCGATTCGGGCAGGGCGTTCTATACTCCCTTTCGGCCGCCGGATGCAACCGCGGGGCGCCGTTTGACTTCGCGCGGTCTCTGCGGGTAAGGGAGAAACTCGGAAACACTTCAGCCTGCGACCCGAAACGAGCCCTCGGATGCGCATCCCGGCGCGGATCAAGATCGGTCTTCTCGCCCTCGGCGCGGCCGCCTTCCTCGCCGTCCTCCTCCTCGTCGTCTTTCCCACGGCGGTCGCGAACTCCCCCGGGGCGCGGCGCCTCCTCGAGAGGCGTCTGGAAGCCGAAACCCAGGCGCGCGTCTCCTTCGATACCCTCCGCGTGCGGCTCATCCCCCGCCCCTGTGCGACCCTCGGAGAGCTCCGGCTTTCCCGGCCGCAGGGGCCGACGCTCGAGGCCCCGCAGCTCGAATTCTGCCTCGACCTCTTCGCCCTGCTGCGGGGCCGGATCGCGCTCGCGGCGATCGCCCTCGAGGCCCCGCTGATCCGGGCGGCGCTTCCTGCGGGGGGGGGGCCCTCACCCGGGTGGCCGGAGGTTTCCGCGTTTCCGCGCCTCGCCGAAGGGATCGCCCGATCGCTTCCGGCCGCCCGGATCGTCCTTCGGGGCGGCCGGTTGCTCTTGGAGGAAAGCGGCGGGCGGGTTTTTCTATTCCGGGACCTCGCCTTCACCCTCCAGCGCGGCGGCGAGGAGCTATCCTGGTCGGCCACGGGAGCGGCCGAAGGAATCGGTTCCTTCAGCTTCTCGGGGCGATCGGAGGGGAAAGCCGGGCCGGCAAAAGCGCAACTGCTGGCCCGCGACGTTCAGCCCGCGCGGCTTCAGGAAACCTTTCTTCCCGGCGGGCCCCTGCGGATCGCCGCAGGCGCCATCGAGACCCTGCAGGCCGAGGCCGTCTTCCGCGACGCCGGCGCCTCCTCGATCACCCTGGCGGTCGAAGGCGCCGATCTTCTGCTCGAAGCCGCAGGCCGTTCGACGCCACTGGCGATCGAGCGGCTCGAGGCCCAAATCGAGCAGGAAGGCCCGCGGCGGCTTCTTTCGGTCCCCGCCCTTTCCTTCCGAAACCCGAAGGCCGCGCTCACGCTCGAGGCGGTCGTGGACGAGCGCCTCACGCCGCGCATCCAGGTTGCGATCGCGGGTCGGGCCGACGTGGAAGGCGCCCGCGCGGCGGCCCTGGCTCTGCTCGGCGGCTTCGAGGACGTGCGCCTCATTTTCGAGGTTCTCCGGGCGGGAAACGCCCCCGAGGTCGAGGTCCGTCTCGCGGGCGACACCTGGTCGGACCTCGACCGGCTGAAGACGCTTTGGCTCCGCGGCCGGCTCGAGGAGGGCCGCATCCGGTTGCCCTGGGTCGATCTCGACCTGGAGGCGGTGAACGGCGAGGCGCGGATCGAGCGCGGCATCCTTCACGGCCGGGCGCTCTCCGCCCGCACGCTCGGTGCGACCGGGACCGAGGGCAGCCTCGACGTCGGCCTCTCCGCGGCCGATCCGCTCCTCAACCTCGACATCGCCGTCGAAGCCGAGCTCTCCCCTTTGCCGGGGCTGCTCGCGCGGCTGGTCCGGATCCCCGCCTTCCGGGAGCAGATGGCCCTCGTCCGCGATTTCTCCGGCACCGCGCAGGGCAGACTGAAATTGAGCGGCACGCACGAGGATGTGGCGGTCTCCGTCAGCGCCCGCGAGCTCGATCTCCGGGGCCGCTACCTTCCCCTTCCGGGACCGATCGCCCTGCGGGGCGGCAGCTTCGATCTCGAGGGAAGACAGCTGCGGATCGCGGGGGTGGAGGCGGAGCTCGGGGACTCCCGCTTCCGAGGACTGGGATTCGACTGCCTTGCGGGCGACGGCGGCGAAATCCGCCTCGAGGCCGCAGCCGAGGAGGCCGAGATCGACCTGGCCCAGGCGGGAGCTTTTTTCTCCCGGCGGTTCCCCGCGGGCGGCCTCGCCGTGGAGCGCGGTCGGCTGTCGCTGCGGCGGGTGCGCTTCGCGGGCAAGCCGCGCGAGGCGGCGACCTGGCGGCTTTCCGCCGCAGGCGACCTGCGCGGGCTTTCCCTGGAGGCGGATTTTCTTCCCGGCCCGCTCAAGGTGGACCAGGCGGGGATCGAGTTCGGCGGCGCCGGTCTCGCCTTCCGCAGCCCCGGAATCGAGCTTTCCCGTTCGCGGGTGTCCAGCCTCGAGGGCGCTTTCCGCTGGGCGAAGGACTCCGGTGTCGACATCCAGGCCGCGCGCCTCCAAATCGACGCGCGCGACCTGCTCGCCCTCATCGCCGCCGCCGCGACGCCGGCCGCAGCGTGGCTGCACCCGCAGGAGGCCTCCGGCACCCTGCGGGTGCGGGATCTGGACGCCCGGATTCCCCTTCCGGGGCGGCAGGCCGAAGGCCCCTTCCTTCGGGCCTCGATCGAGGACGCCGCAATCGAGGGTGCTTTCCCGGGAGGCCGTTTCGCGCTCCGCGCCGCCGAGGCGGTGCTCGCCGGGGAGAGCTTTTCGCTTGCCGGGGAAAGCCTGAGCTTCGGCGGCGCAACGGCCCGGGACGCGGTTTTGGCCTTCGATCCCGAACGCCGGTTCCGCTTGGCGACACCGGAGGCGCGGATCGAGGCAGTGGAATTCTTCCCCTTCCTGCGCCTTTTCCCGCAGGTGGGAAGAGAGATCTCGGAAATCGAAAACGCGGGCGGGGTCCTCCGGCTCTCGGATGTCGATATCGATTTGCCCTTGGACGGAAGCGGCGCTGCGCGCTTGGCCTTCGAGGCTGCGCCCGAAGAATTCTTTCTCGCCGGTCCTTTTCTCGGTGCGCCGCTTCGCCTCGCCGGCGGGCGCTTGCAGGCCGGCATGCGGGATGGGCCTGGCGGAGGGGTTCGCCTCACGCTTGCGGGCGTCGAGGCCGGCCTGGGGGTCAATTCCGCGCGGGTCGACGGGACGATCGAATCCGGCGGGAAGGAGCTCCGCCTGGCGCTCGATCTCGCGCTCCCCGTGCTCGACGTCGCGCGCCTCGCCGAGGATCTCGAACCGCTCGCCCGCCGCCGCGGGGCGGGCCGCCCCGAACCGACCGGCCGGATCCGGCTTGCCGTGGAACGGGCGCTGATCGACGGGATCGAAATCGCCCCCCTGCGGCTGAGCCTCGAGCCCGGGGGGGGAGGCGGGGTCGCCTGGATCGAGCGCGGCGCCCTCTGCGGCATGCTCTTCATGGGCAGGGTGGGGTTCGCCGGCAGCGCGATCGACGGCTACCTCGTCCCCGTCGTCGATGCCCGCCCTCTCGAGGAGACGGTCCCCTGTCTGACGAGCGAGGCGAGTTTCGTGAGCGGCAATTTCAACCTCGACGGCGCTCTGGAGGCGCAGGGAACGATCGCAGAGCTTCTGCGGTCGGCCAAGGGAAGCTTCCGCTTCGTCGCCGAAGACGGGACCATCCGCAAATCCCCCTTTTTCGCCCGGCTTTTCACCGTGCTCAACCTGACCGAGATCTACCGCGGCTCGCTTCCCGACTTCGAAAGCCGCGGCTTCGACTACCGGCGCTCGACGGCCGAGCTGGAGCTCGCCGGCGGAAAACTCTCCGTCCGCGACTGGACGATCGACGGACCCACGCTGTGGATGGGCGGCCGGGGCGAAATCGATCTTTTGCGGCGCAACCTCGATTTCACCCTGATGGTCTCCCCCTTCAAGACGATCGACCGCATCGTGAACCGCATCCCGGGACTGGGTTGGATCCTGGGCGGCCGGCTGGTGGCGGTACCCATCAAAGCCACGGGCGATCTAAAGGACCCGAAGATCGTACCCCTTTCCCCGGAGGCCGTCGGAACGAGCCTGCTCGAGATGCTCAAACGCACGATCCTCCTTCCCGTCCGGATCATTCAGCCGCTCATCCCGGGGATGGAGGAAATCGAAAGCGGGACCATCACCCGCTAACGGCGCGGACCCGCCTTGACTTTCCCCGGCGCGGGAATCACTATTCGGCACGGTCGCAAAGCGGCCGGAACTCCGGGGATCCTGAAACATCATCCCGGACCGGGAGGCATGCGATGGCTTACACCTGCAAGACCTGCGGTGCCGTGGCGGACTCGCCCGGCCACCTCTGCAACCCTTGTGACGACAAGACGAAATGTTCCTTCTGCGGCGCTCCCGCCGCCGACGCGCGGCACGTGTGCAAGGACAAGATCGCGGCGATGAAGTTCGTCTGCGGCGGCTGCGGCCGGGTCGCGATGGAAGCGGCCCACCTGTGCAAGCCGAATCCGATCCGCTGACCCCCGGCCGCCGGCGAAGCGGCCGGCGGCCCTTTCCCCCATGAGCCGAAACGCCATGCAGTTCGAGCAGGGGCCGATCCGGCCGCCGAACGAGGCGGCGAGCCTGCTGCTGCGCTTCACGCGCAACTGCCCCTGGAACCGCTGCGAGTTCTGTCCCGTCTACAAGGGCCGCAAATTCTCGCGGCGCCCGGCGGAGGAGATCCGCGAAGACATCCTCGCCGCACGCCGCATCGCCGACCGGGTGCTCGAGACTTCCTGGCGTCTGGGCTACGGCGGAGCGGTGAACGACGCGGTCGCGGGCGCCCTGCTGCAGGACCCCGCCCTCCCGGCGAGCGCCCGAAGCGTCGTGGCCTGGCTCTATTCCGGAACCGGCTCTTGTTTCCTGCAGGACGCCGACAACCTGATTCTGCCGGCGGCGGAGCTCGCCGAGCTGCTCTCCTTTCTGCGCAGCACCTTTCCCGAAATCCGCCGGGTGACCACCTACGCGCGTTCGCGCACCGTCGCCGCCCGAAAGCCCGAGGACCTGCGCCGCCTCCGCCAGGCGGGGCTCGACCGCGTCCATCTCGGGCTGGAGAGCGGCTCGGATGCGGTGCTGCGCTTTATGCAAAAGGGGGTCTCGGCCGCGCAGCACGTGGAGGCGGGCAGAAAGCTGATCGAAGCCGGTCTCGAGGTCTCCGAGTATGTCATGCCGGGCCTCGGCGGCCGCGCCTTGTGGCGCGAGCACGCCGTCGCGACGGCACGCGTGTTGAACCGCATCAACCCGCATTTCATCCGCCTGCGCAGCCTGCGGGTGCCGCGGCGCGCCCCGCTCTACGCGAAACTCGTCGCGGGCGAATTCGAGCTTCCGAGCGACGATGAGGTCGTCGAGGAGATCCGCGTCTTTCTCGAACACCTCGAGGGCATCACCAGCACGGTCGCCAGCGACCACATCATGAATCTCCTCGAGGAGGTGTCGGGAAAGCTCCCCGAGGACCGCGAACGCATGCTGGCGGCGATCCGGGAGTACCAGGCCCTGCCGGAGGAAGAGCGGCTCGTCTTCCGCGTGGGTCGGCGCGGCGGGGCTTTCCGCGCGCCCTCCGACCTCGAGCGCGATCCCGCCACCGCGCGCAAGATCCGCCATCTGATCGACGAGGTGCGCTCCCGCGAGGGCCGAGACGGCGTCGAGCGCTTCGTGACCGAACTCGTGGACCAGTACATCTGACCTTCGACAGCCGAAGCGGAACAGGAGAGCGAAAGCGATGGAACGCGTGCGGATCGCCGGGACCGGCTCTTACGTGCCTCCCCAGCGGCTGACCAACCAAGAT
>CAZQUP010000075.1:0-11834 GCA_964596545.1 uncultured Desulfatibacillum sp.
CGCCCTCCCGTAGGCGGCCGCCGCGGGCGGCCAGCGCCGCTTGCGCCGCGCGTCGGAGCCGGGGGGGAAAACCCGCAAGCAGCCCGTCCCCGGCGATTAGCGCAACTTCCGCCTGCCGCCTCAGGCGCCGTGCCAGCGCCCACGCGGCACAGGCGGTCTCCAGCCCGGCCGGCCCGCCCCCGGCAACCCCCACCGCCGTCTTTCCCGCCGCCAGCCGCCTGTCGATCGCCTGCCGGGCGGCGATGAAATTCTCGATCGGCTTGACGGGAAAAAGCGCGTCGTGGCCGGCCCAATCGGGGGAGACGGGAACGAGGCTGCCGACGTTGAAAGAGACGGCATCGTATGGGAGGCTGCCGCCGCCGGCCAGAGAAAGAACGCGGGACTCGGGGTCCACGGCGGCGACCCGATCCTCGAGGAACTGCGCTCCGCGGCGAAGCGCCATGTCGCGCACGGGAAAACGCGTCTGCTCCGGCCGGTAGGTGCCGGCGAGCAGGCCCGGCCCCATTCCGGAGTAGTAGTGAACGGGCGCGGGTCCGACCACCGTCACCCGGACGCCCCGGGAGGTGAAGGCCTCCAGATGCCGCAGGACGGCGAGATGGGCGTGCCCGGCGCCCACGAGCACGAGACGGCCGGCCACGGTTCGGCCCCCTTCACCGGGTTCCGCGACGCTCGCGGGCGGCTTCCGCCATCAGGGATTCGATCTCCTCCGCCTCGCGCGGAATCCCCGCGGTGAGATCGACCGGCCCCTGCGGGGTGATCCAGAGGTCGTTTTCGATCCGCACGCCGATCCCCTCCTCCCGCAGGTACAGACCCGGCTCGCAGGTGAGGACCATTCCGGCCGCAAAGGGGGCCGCGGGGTCGAGGGCATCGTGGACGTCGAGGCCGAGGCCGTGCGAGATGCCGTGGGGAAACCACCTCTTGTAGAGGGGGCGTTCGGCGGGCTGCTCCCGCAGCGCCTCGGCCGTGACCAGACCCAGACGCACGAGTTCCTCCTCCACCCGCCGGCGGACTTCCTCGTGGTAGGCCGCCCAGGTGTTCCCCGGCTGCAAAAGGGCGATCGCCCCCTTCTGAATGCGCAGCACCGCCTCGTAGACCTGACGCTGACGCGGGCTGAAACGGCCGCTCACGGGGACGGTGCGCGAGAGGTCGCCCGCGTAATGCCCATACTCGGCGCCGAAATCAAGCAGCACCAGATCCCCCTCGCGGCAGCGGCGGTCGTTTTTCACGTAGTGGAGGACGCAAGCGTTTTCCCCGGAAGCGACGATGGTCTCGAAGGCCGGGCCTCGGGAACGGCGGCGCAGGAACTCGTGCACGATCTCGGCCTCGATCTCGTACTCCCAGACTCCGGGGCGGATGAACCCGAGCAGGCGGCGGAAGGCGGCCCCGGTGATCTCCGCCGCCTCCCGGATGAGCTCGATTTCCACCGGGGATTTGACGGCTCTCAGCCGCTGCAGGATCGGGGCGAGGCGCTCGTAGCGGTGCAGAGGGTACTGCCGGCGGCAGCGGCGGGCGAAGCGCGCATCGCGCGTTTCGACGGGGCTCGCGGCGCGGGGGTGCTCGTTCGCGTTCAGGTAGATGCGCTCGGCCTCGAGCGCCAGCTGCCGAAAGACGGCCTCGAACTCGGAGGCGGGGAAGATCGTTTCCACCCCCGAACGCCGGCGCGCTTCCTCGAAGGAAAGCGGCGCGCCTTCCCAGAGGGTCACATTTTCGTCGGCGGACCGCACGAAGAGCACTTCGCGGTGCTTCGCCTCGCGCGCCCCGGGGAAGACGACGAGGGTGGTCTCCTCTTGGTCGACGCCGCAGAGGTAGAGGAGGTCGGTCTGCTGCCGGAAGGGATGAACGCCGTCACCGCTCGTGGGCTGGCGGTCGTTCGAGTGCACCACCGCCAGGGAGGCCGGCTTCAGCGCCTCCGCCAGCCGCCTGCGGTTTTCGATGAAAAACGCGGGATCGATCGGAGCCGTACGCATCGTCCGTTTGCCAACCGCAGGGCTGCGGCTTATGTTTGCGCTCGCTATGGCACCGAACGCCATCGTCATCCGGGGCGCCCGGCAGCACAACCTGAAGAACCTCGACCTCGATCTCCCCCTCCACCGGCTGATCGCCGTGACCGGGGTCAGCGGCTCGGGCAAGTCCTCGTTCGCCTTCGACACCCTCTACGCCGAGGGTCAGCGCCGCTATGTGGAGACCTTTTCGCCCTATGCGCGCCAGTTCCTGGAGCGGATGGACCGTCCGCAGGCGGACCGCATCGAGGGGATTCCCCCCGCCATCGCCATCGATCGCAAGGAACCCGTGCGCACCTCCCGCTCCACCGTGGGGACGATGACGGAAATCACCGACTCCGTCAAGCTCCTCTTCGCGCGGCGCGCCCGTCTTCACTGCCGCGCCTGCGGACGCCCGGTCGAGGCCGAGACCCCCGAGCACGTCTGGCGGCGGCTCCGGGAGCTGCCCGCGGGCACCCCGGTCGTCATCTCCTTTCCCTGGCCGCAAAACGGGGCCTCGCCGGCGCAACGGCGGGAAACCCTCGAAGCCGCAGGCTTCGACCGCGCGGTCCGGGACGGCCGGGTTCTTGCGCTCGCGGAGCTTCCCCCCGAAGCCGGCGAAGCCGAAATCGACGTTCTCGCCGACCGCTTCGCCTTCCGCCCCGAGGAGCGCTCCCGCATCCTCGATTCGATCGAGCTCGCCTTTCGTTTCGGCGCCGGGCGCCTGACGCTGTGGATCGCGGAGGCCGGCCGGGAGGATTTCAGCAGTCGGCTCGCATGCGCCGCCTGCGGCATCGCCTACCCCCCGCCCCAGCCGAACCTCTTCTCCTTCAACAGCCCGCTCGGCGCCTGCCCGACCTGCCGCGGGTTCGGGCGCACGATCGGCATCGATCTCGACCTGATCGTTCCCGACCCGCACCGTTCGCTCGCCCAAGGCGCAATCCGGCCCTTCGGCGGACGACGGGAGGGGAAACCGGAATACGCCGATCTCGAGCGCTTCTGCCGGCGCGAGGGCATCCCACTCGAGACGCCTTTCGCCGCGCTGCGCGAGCCGCACCGTCGGGCGATCGTGGAGGGGACCGAGGATTACTACGGAATCCGCGGCTACTTCCGCTGGCTGGAAAGCCGCGCCTACAAGATGCACGTGCGCGTGCTCCTGTCGCGTTACCGCTCCTACGATCTCTGCCCCGCCTGCGGCGGCGCGCGTTTCCGCGAGGAAAGCCTGCTCTATCGGCTGGAGGGCCGGACGACCGCCGAGATCTACGCGCTGCCCATCGAGGAGGCGGCCGGCTTCTTCGAGCGCCTCGAGGAAGCGGCCCTCGACGAGGCCGACCGCCGCATCCTCGCCGAGATCCTACGGCGCCTCCAGATCCTGCGCGATGTCGGGCTGGGCTACCTGACCCTCGACCGCCCGTCGCGCACCCTCTCGGGCGGAGAGGTCCAGCGCGCGGCTCTGACCGCGGCTCTGGGATCCTCCCTGGTGAACACCCTCTACGTGCTCGACGAGCCGAGCGTCGGACTGCATCCGCGCGACGTCGGCCGCCTGATCGGCATCCTGAAGCGGCTGCGGGACCTTCCCAACACGGTGGTCGTGGTCGAGCACGACCCGCAGATCATCGGCGCCAGCGACTGGATCCTCGACCTCGGGCCGCGGGCCGGAGCGCAGGGCGGCGAGATCCGCTACTTCGGTCCCGCGGCGGAGATCGGCGACACCCTGACCGGCCGATATCTGAAGGGTACGCGGACCCTGCCGCAGCCGGTCCGACGGCGCACCGCCGGCCCCCGGTGGCTGGTCGTACGCGGTGCGGCCGAGCACAACCTGAAGGGGATCGACGTCCGGATCCCCCTGGGCTGCTTGACCTGCCTTACGGGGGTTTCGGGATCGGGGAAATCGACGCTGCTCGAGAGCATTCTCCACCCCGCCGTGCAGCGCGCCCTGGGCGAGCCGGCGGAGCGGCCGGGGCGGCATCGCGGGCTGGAAGGCGTCGAGGCGATTCAGGCCGTGCGCCTGGTCGACCAGCGGCCGATCGGACGCACCCCCCGCGCCAACGCCCTCACCTACACGGGGGCCTTCGGCGCCGTGCGGCGGCTGTTCGCCGCGACCGAGGACGCCCGGCGAGCGGGCTACGGGCCGGCGCATTTCTCCTTCAACGTCCCCGGAGGCCGCTGCGAGACCTGCCGCGGCGAGGGATTCGAAACGGTGGAGATGCAGTTTCTCTCCGACGTCCGTCTGCCCTGCCCGGATTGCGGCGGCCGGCGTTTCCGCCCCGAGGTGCTGGCCGTGCGCTTGCGGGGCCGCACCGTCGGGGAGATCCTGGACCTGACGGTCGATGAGGCGCTCGCCTTCTTCGACGAGGAGCCCGCCGTTCGCCGTCCGCTTGCCCCCTTGGCCGCGGTGGGTCTGGGCTACCTCCGGCTCGGCCAGCCTTTGAACACCCTCTCCGGCGGAGAGGCCCAGCGGCTGAAGCTCGCCCGTCACCTGCCGGAGGGCGAAGAGGAGGCGCGCCCGACGCTCTTTCTTTTCGACGAGCCCACGACCGGCCTGCACCCGGAGGATGTACGCCTGCTGCTGGAGTGCCTGCAGCGCCTCGTCGATGCCGGGCACACGGTCCTCGTCGTCGAGCACCACCTGGGGGTGATCCGCGCCGCCGACTGGGTGATCGACCTCGGGCCCGAGGGCGGGGAGGGCGGCGGAAGCATTGTGGCCGAAGGCCCCCCCGAGGCGATCGCCGCCGTGCCCGGCTCCCACACCGGGGCTTTCCTGCGCAAGCCCGTTTCCGCCGCGACGCGCACCGTCGCTCCGGCGGCCGTCGCCGAAGCCGCCGCCCCCTGGGGTCGAAGATCGCCGCCGCCGCACATCGAGCTGCGCGGCGTGCGCGAGCACAACCTGCAAAACCTGAACCTCACCTTGCCCCACGGCCGGTTGATCGTCCTGACCGGAGTTTCGGGCTCGGGCAAATCCACCCTCGCCTTCGATGTTCTCTTCGCCGAGGGCCAGCGGCGCTACCTCGAAAGCCTCACCCCCTACGTCCGCCAGTTCCTGAAGATCCTCGAGCCGCCCGATCTCGACCTCGCCCGCGGGCTCTCCCCCACGGTGGCGATCGAACAGCGCATCAGCCATTCGGGACGTCGCTCCACCGTCGCGACGCTCACCGAGATCTACCACTTCCTGCGTCTGCTTTACGCGCGGCTCGGTACACCGCACTGCCCGGGGTGCGGCCGCCCGCTGCTCCCCCAGACGGAGGAGGCGATCGTCGCGCGGATTCGACGGCGTTTCGCACGCCGCCCGGCGCGGTTGCTCGCGCTCCAGGTGGCGGGCCGCAAGGGATTTCATCGCGAGTTGCTCGAGCGCGCCCGCCGTCGGGGGTACAGCGAAGCCCGCATCGACGGCCGCTGGACCCCGATCGCGCCGGGTCTGAGGCTCGACCGCTACCGCGAGCACACGATCGAGCTCGAGATCGCGCGGCTGCCCGTTCCCAACCTGCCGGCCGCCGTACGCCGGGCGCTCGAAGAGGGCCGGGGCCACATCCTCGTCGTCGACGAGACCGGCACCGAGGAATCCTACAGCCTGCACGGCATCTGCCCCCGCTGCGGCATCGCCGTCGAGCCTCCCGATCCCCGGCTCTTCTCCTTCAACAGCCCGCGCGGCGCCTGCCCGGTCTGCCGAGGGCTGGGCGTGGCCGCCGCGGAGGAGCCGGAAGAAAATGCGGGTCCCCCCGCGCCGTGCGCCGCTTGCGGGGGAAGCCGGCTCAAGCCGCAGGCGCTCGCGGTGCGCCTCGGGGAACGCTCCATCGCGGACTGGGTGCAGATGCCGGCGGCTGCCCTGCGGCGCGCCCTGCGCAAGCTCTCCTTTCCTTCCCGCACGCGGGCGCTCGCCGAGCCCCTGCTCGCCGAAATCGACGGCCGGCTCGTCCTGCTCGAACGCCTCGGCCTGGGGTACCTTGCCCTTTCCCGCAGCGGGGATACCCTCTCGGGCGGCGAAGCGCAGCGCGTCAGGCTCGCCGCCCAGCTCGGCTCCAACCTCTCGGGGGTGACCTACGTCCTCGACGAGCCCACGATCGGGCTTCACCCGCGGGACGGGAAGCTCCTCGTGGAGGCCCTGCGCACCTTGCGGGATCGCGGCAACACGGTGATCGTGGTCGAACACGACGACGAGGCGATCCGCGCGGCGGATCTCCTCGTCGATCTGGGCCCCGGGGCCGGCGCGGCCGGGGGACGGATCGTCGCCACGGGAACGATCGAGGACCTCCGGAGAAGCCCGGAATCGCGGACCGGCGCCTGGATCGCCTCCGCAGAGCGGCGGATCACCTCGCGCCTGCGCCCCTGGCGCGACCGGCCGGCGATCCGCGTGCTGGGCGCCGCAGCGAACAACCTCAAGGCCGTGGACGCTGTCTTCCCTTTGGGCACGTTGATCGCGGTCACCGGGGTTTCCGGCTCGGGGAAGTCCTCGCTCCTTCAGGAGACCCTCTTTCGGGGCCTGCGCAATCGGCTGCTCGGGCGGCGCGACCCCGCCGGAGCCTGCCGCGGCATCGAGGGCTGGCAGGCCCTGCGCCGGGTCCTCGAGGTAGACCACAGCCCCATCGGCCGCACGCCGCGTTCCGTCCCGGCGACCTACCTCGGCGTCTTCGACGAAATCCGCCGCCTCTTCGCCGCTACCCCCGCCGCCCGCGCCCGGGGCTATCGTGCGGCCCGCTTTTCCTTCAACGTCGCCGGCGGACGCTGCGAGGCCTGCCAGGGCCAGGGCCGACCGCGGGTGGAGATGAGCTTCCTTCCCGAGGTCTACGTTCCGTGCGCCGTCTGTGGCGGAAGCCGCTATCGGGCCGAGACGCTCGAGATCCGCTACCGCGGCAAAACGATCGCCGAGGTGCTGGAGATGACCTTCGCCGAGGCCAGCGCCCTTTTCGAGGCCGTTCCCGCCCTTCGGCGGCCGCTCGGCTTCGTCTGCGAGGTGGGGCTGGATTACCTCCGCCTCGGCCAGCCCAGCCCCACCCTCTCGGGCGGCGAGGCGCAACGGATGAAGCTCGCCGAGCAGCTCGGCCGACCGAGCGACGGCCCCGCGCTCTTTGTCCTCGACGAGCCCACGACGGGCCTGCACCGGGCCGATGTGCGCCGCCTGCTCGACGCGCTGCAGGCGCTGGTCGAACTCGGCCACACGGTGGCGGTGATCGAGCACAACCTCGACGTCGTCGCCGAGGCCGACCTGGTGATCGATCTGGGCCCCGAGGGCGGCGAGGGAGGCGGGCGGATCGTCGCCCAGGGTTCGCCGCGCGAGTTGCTGGGAAAGACCGCGGTCTCGCACACGGCGCGGTGCCTGAAGGACTGGCTCGCGGGCGCGGAGCCGGGCCCGGCGGAGCGCACCGGCGGGCTTGCCCGGGCCGGGGGATTCGGATAGATTCGCAACCCGGCGGGCGCCGCCGCCATCGCCCCCGCCCGCCCGGAAGGCCCGTTTCATGCCCCGACGCCTCGAACTCAAGCCCGCCGAGCTGCGCCGCGTTTGCACGCCGTCGCGGTTTGCCTTCGAAGACACCTCGGAAATCCCCTCGCTCGACCGCGTCATCGGCCAGCAACGTGCGGTCCAGGCGATCGAGTTCGGCCTCACCCTGCGCGGGGACGGCCATCACATTTTCGTCAGCGGCGCGGAAGGCACGGGACGCCACACGATCGTGCGCGACCTCGTGCAGCGCCTGGCGCGCACCCGTCCCGCCCCCGACGACTGGTGTCTGGTGAACAACTTCGCCGACGAGTTCCGCCCCCGGGCCGTGGCGCTTCCGCCGGGGCGCGGCCCGGCGTTCGCGAAGAAAATCCATCGCCTCGTCGAGGACCTGAAGCGGGAGATCCCCGCTGCTTTCGAGACCGAGGATCACCGCCAGCGTCTCGCCGCGCTCAAGGCCCGCCACGCGGCCCGCCAGCAGGCCCTGGTGCAAAAGATCGAGCGCCGCGCCGCCGAGTGGGACTTGCGCCTCGACTCGGAGAACCGCGACTTTCCGATCGTCCCCCTTCTCGAGGGCCGACCGCTCACCCCGGAGGAGGTTTCCTCCCTGCCGGAGCCGACGCGCCGGGAGATCGAGGACCGCGTGCGGCGCATGCAGGCCGAGCTCGAGAAATCCGCCCGCCAACTGGAGACCTCGAAGCGGCGGCTGCAGGCCGGGATCGAGCGTCTGATGAACCAGGCGGTCTCCCAGCTCCTGCGCCGCAGGCTCGCTCCTTTGCGCCGGGAATTCTCCGGCCGCAAGGCCGTCCTCGACTACCTCGCGGCGCTCCAGGCGGACATCGTCGAAAACTTCAACCGCTTCTTTCCCTCCGAGCGCAAGGAGGACGGCCCCGAGGGCGGTCCCCCCGCGGAGCGCCCCGCGCTGCTGCCCTACCGGGTGAACGTCCTCGTTCACCGACCCGCGCCGCGGGGGGCGCCTGTGGTCTACGAGGGACACCCGACCTACGTCAACCTCTTCGGCCGGATCGAAAAGCGCATGGGCGCGGCGGGCCCGAGCACGGATTTCACGCGCGTGCTGGCCGGATCGCTCCTGCAGGCGAACGGCGGCTACCTCATCCTCGAGATCGAACCGCTTCTCGGCGCGCCGGCGGCGTGGGAGGCGCTCAAGCGCGCCTTGCTCGAGCGCCGGGCCGACATCGAAGAGCTCTCGGAGGAATCTTCGCCTGCGGTCACCCCCCTGCGTCCCGAGCCGATCCCGCTGGCGCTCAAGGTCATCCTGCTCGGCAATTTCGAGACCTTCGCCTTCCTGCAGAACTTCGATCCGCGCTTCAACAAGATCTTCCGCGTGCGGGCCGATTTCGACGAGGAGGTCGAGCGCACCGCCGAGACCGAGCAGCTCTACGCCCGCTTCATCGCCCGCGTCTGCCGCGAGGAGAAGCTGCTGGCCTTCGACCGGCGCGCCGTGGCGGCCGTCGTGGAGTTCGGCCAGAAACTCGCCGAGCACCAGAACAAGCTCTCGCTGCGCTTCGGCGTGCTGCTCGGGATGCTCCAGGAAGCCGACCATTGGGCCCGGCGGCAACGCGCCCGCCGCGTCTCCGACCGCCACGTCTATCGGGCCTTCCGCGAGCACCGCTTCCGCTACAGCCTCTACGAGCAGAAGGTCCTCGAATCCTTCCGCGAGGGGGTGATCCGCGTCGAGGTGACCGGGGAGCAGGTGGGGCAAATCAACGGGCTGGCCCTCTACCAGATCGGCGAGTACGCCTTCGGCCGGCCGGTCCGGATCACGGCCGAAGCCTTCCGGGGCAGGGCCGGGGTGATCAACATCGAACGCGAGGTCGAGCTGAGCGGCCGCACGCACGACAAAGGAGTGTTGATCCTCGCGGGGTTCCTGGGCGGCCGCTTCGCCCGCGCCCACCCGCTGAATCTCGCGATCAGCCTGACCTTCGAGCAGCACTACAACGAGGTCGACGGGGACAGCGCTTCGGCGGCGGAGCTCTTCGCGATCCTCTCCTGCCTGTCGGGATTCCCCCTGCGCCAGGGGATCGCCGTCACCGGGTCGGTGGACCAGAAGGGCGGGATCCAGGCGATCGGCGGGGTCAACCGGAAGATCGAGGGCTTTTTCGACGTCTGCCGCGACAAGGGCCTGGACGGCGCGCAAGGGGTGATCCTCCCGGCGGCGAACGTGCGGCACCTCATGCTGCGGCGCGACGTCCTCGAGGCCGTGCGCCGCAGGCGCTTCCATGTCTGGGCGATCCGCACCGTCGAGGAAGGAATCGAGCTTCTCACGGGCGCCCGCGCCGGCCGGCCGGACCGGCGCGGGCGGTATCCGGCGGGGAGCCTCTTCGGGGAGATCGAGCGCCGGCTCAAACGTTTCGCGGAGCCGCGCCGCCGCTGCGCGCACGAAGAAGACGGGGAGGAGGCTTGAACGCTCAGCCGTCCGCCCCACGCTCCAGGGCGTTGCGTACGGCGATTCCGGCCTGTTCGGCGACGGCGAGCGCGAACTGGATGTCATGCTCCGAGAAGTAGCGTACCTCCGCGGAGAGCACACGCAGAATCCCGAGCGTCTCCTCGCCGACACCGATGGGGACGGCGAGAATGCCCCGGATCCCCTCCTGCGCGGCTTCGCGGTGATAACGCGTGTGCACGTCGGCCGTGGCGTCCGGAATGACGACGGGCTCCCCCTGGAGCAGGTAGTAGGTGGCGGGCTCGTCGTCGAGCGCGCCGCGCTCGAGGTAAGCCCGGCTCAGCCCGTGCGCGGCTTTCAGGTCAAGCCGCCCCGCGCGCGGATCAAAAAGGCGGATCGTGCAGGCTTTGAGCCCCATCACCTCCGGCAGCCGGCGGACGATGCGCTGCACGATCTCCTCGAGCCGCTCGGCGGAGTGGATCGCGCGGGCGATTTCGCAGACGGCCTTGAAATAGTTGAGCTGCCGCTCCCGCTCGGCGAAGGCGCGGGCGTTTTCGATCGCAATCCCGCACTGCGCCCCGAGCGCCCCGGCGAACTCGAGCTCTTCGTCGTCGAAGCGCCGCGGGGAGCGGCTGAGCAACCGGAGCACGCCGCCGACTTCGCCCCGGATCGAAATCGGGGCCGCGAGCAGGCTGCGTATCCCCTCGGCCTTGGCCGCCTCGTGGTAGGCGATACGCGGGTCGGAGGTCGCATCCTCCACGGCGATGGGGCGCCCCTCGAGTACCTCGAGCATCCCGGGTTCCTGATCCACCGGCCCGCGCTGCAGATAGGCCTGGCTCAGGCCATGGGCGGCGCGCAGCACCAGCCGGCCGCTTGCGGGGTCAAGCAGGCGCAGGGTGGCGGCATCGACCCCGAACACGGCGGGCATGCGCTCCACGATCAACCGGAAAAGACGGTCGAGGTCGAGCGTGGCGGTCAGCGCCGGGATCACGTCGAGAAGCAATCGCAGGTACGACGCGTTGCGTTCCATGATCGGCCTCCCAGAAGGGGGATCGACGCGCGGCGGGGCGGGCCCGGGATTCTTCAAACAAGGCTCCTGCCCCCCCTGGCACCGATACTAACGCATCTTTTCCCGTTTTCCATATGATTCTCCCTCCCTGGCTGCAAGCGACGGCAAGCGGGCTGTTCTGCGCACCCGCCGGCTGCTACATCGACCCGCGACGGCCGGTGGCGCGCGCGGTCGTCAGCCACGCCCACGCCGACCACGCCCGGCCCGGCTGCGGAAGCTACCTGGCGACTCCGGAAACCGCCCGCCTGCTGCGCCTCCGCCTCGGGGAGGCGATCTCCGTGCAGGAGCTCGCCTGGGGTGAACGTCTCGTCCTGAACGGGGTGCGTCTCTCCTTTCATCCCTCGGGCCACATCCGGGGAGCGGCCCAAGTACGCCTGGAACACGCCGGGGAGGTCTGGGTGGTCACGGGGGATGTCAAGACCGCATCCGATCCCACCTGCCTTCCCTACGAACCCGTGCGCGGCCACGGTCTCGTGCTCGAGTCGACCTTCGCCCTGCCGATCTTCCGCTGGCCCGATCCCGCCGCGGTCTTCGCCGATCTGCTCGCCTGGTGGCGCAAGAACGCCGGCGAGGACCGGCCGAGCCTGCTCTTCGCTTACGCGCTCGGCAAGTCCCAGCGGATCCTCGCCTCCCTCCCGCCGGATGCCGGTCCCGTGTTTCTCCATGGAGCGCTCGAGGCGCCGACGGCGGTCTACCGCGAAGGCGGTGTGCGGCTTTCTGCGGCCAGGCGGCTCGCCGGGGCCGAGGCGCCGGAGAACCTGCGCGGGGCGCTCATCCTCGCCCCACCCGCCGCGTCGGAAAGCCCCGCGATGCAGCGGCTCGCCGCGGCCGGACGCGCCTTCGCCTCGGGGTGGATGCAGATCCGGGGCCTCCGGCGGCGCCGCGCGCTCGAGGCGGGCTTTGTCCTCTCGGACCACGCCGACTGGCCCGGCCTCTTCGCGGTGATCCGGC
>CAZQUP010000075.1:11863-13071 GCA_964596545.1 uncultured Desulfatibacillum sp.
ACGGCTTCGCCGAGGAGCTGGCGCGGACCCTGCGCGAGGCGGGCCTGGCCGCGGAGGCCTCCGCCGCCGGGCGCGAACGCGAAGAGGACGAGGCGCCGTCGTGAAGCCCTTCGCCCGACTCTTCGCCGAGCTCGACCGCAGCCGCCGGGCGCGCGACCAGGACGCGGCGCTTTCGGCCTACTTCCGCTCCGCCCCCCCCGAGGATGCCGCCTGGGCGGCAAGCCTGCTCATCGGGCGGAAACCCCGGCAGGCCGTTCCGACCGCCCGCCTGCGGCGCTTCGCCGCGGCGGCGGCGAACATTCCGGATTGGCTGTTCGAAGCGTGCTACGAACAGGTGGGGGATCTCGCCGAAACGATCACCTTGCTGCTCCCCGACGGCGGCGGTCTCGAGGAGATCCCTCTCCATGTCTGGCTCGAGCAGCGGCTCCCCGCGCTGCGCGGCCTGGAGGAGGATCGACAACGCCGCGTCGTTCAAGGGATCTGGCGCGGGCTCGACCGCACGGCGCGCCTGGTCTGGAACAAGCTCGTGACCGGCGGCTTCCGCGTGGGGGTCTCCCGGCGCAAGGTCATCCGCACCCTCTCGCGGCTCTCGGGCGTGGAGGAGGGGTTGCTCGACCGCCGCCTCATCGGCGCTTGGAGCCCTTCGGCCGAGGCCTGGCGGGCGCTTTTGCAGCCGGCCGACGCCGCCTCCGATGCCGGGCACCCCTACCCTTTCTGCCTGGCACACCCCCTGGACCTGCCTTTGGGGGCGCTGGGCGAACCGGGGCAATGGCTGATCGAGTGGAAGTGGGACGGCGTCCGCGCCCAGATCGTCCGCCGCCGGGGGCAGGCCCTGCTCTGGTCGCGCGGCAAGGAGGGGATTTCCGCAGCCTTCCCGGAAATCCGGGTCGCGGCGGAGCTTCTCCCCGAGGGCTGTGTGCTCGACGGCGAGATCCTCGCCGGGGACGGGGATCGCCCGCCGTCTCCGGCGGGGAGGATCGCAATCGCTGGCGCTGCCCCTCACCCCCTGCGACTGCGCCGCCTGTCCTTCTCCTCCGGGAGTGGGACAGGCTGGCCGCTGGCCCCCCCGGCCAGATCGTTTTTGTCGGTGTGAGACAACTGACGCAGCCCCACAGTCTTAATTCAATCTATAGCGATCTCAACATATCATGCGGATGATGCGCCTACATCCTGTTTTTTGAAGAGGTAGCGATCTTGCGAGTCAATCC
>CAZQUP010000076.1:0-8751 GCA_964596545.1 uncultured Desulfatibacillum sp.
AGGAACGCGCCGCCGAACGCCTGCGACGCGAGGGCATCCGCCAGGTAGGGATCGTCGGCAAGTTTTCGGTCCGCAACCCCGCTCACGAGATCGCCATCCGCGAGATCCTCGGCGAGGGTTTCGGCGGCGTCTTCCTCGGCCACCGCGTCTCCGGACGGCTGAACTTCGCCCGGCGCATCGCGACCACCTACCTGAACGCCGCGGTCTACCCGCTGCACCGTTCCTTCTTCGACGCCGTCTGCGGCAGCCTCGCCGAAAAGGGGCTGCAGCTCCCGCTGCGGCTGCTCAAGGCCGACGGCGGCAACATGAAGCTCGAGGCCTCGCTCGAGGCGCCCATCCAAACCGTGCTCTCCGGCCCGGCGGCGAGCGTCATGGGCGCGGTGGCGGCGGCGGCGGGCGAAGACGACGCCGTCGTGATGGATATCGGAGGGACGACCACGGACCTCGCGGTGCTGATCGGCCGGGCGCCGGTGCTGAACCCCAACGGAATCACGATCGGGGTCTACCGGACGCTCATCCGCTCGCTGGAGACCCTCTCGATCGGGACCGGGGGCGACAGTGCGGTGCGGCTCAAGGGCGGAGGGATCGCGGTGGGGCCGGAGCGGCGCGGGCCGGCCTTGATTTTCGGCGGCCGGCATCCCACTCCGACCGACGCCATGGCCGTCTTGGGGATCCTGCCGCATCCCGAGCGCCGCCGGGCGGAGGAGGGGCTGCGACCGCTCGCCGCGGAGCTCGGGCTCGACCTCGAAAGTCTCTCCCGGCGCATCGTCGAAACCGCCTGCCGCCAGATGCTCGCCGCGGCCGACCGGCTGGTGGCGGACATCAACGCTCAGCCCGTCTACACCGTGCACGAGCTCATGGAGGGCTACCGGGTGCGGCCGCGGACGCTGCTCGTCCTCGGGGGACCCGCACCTCACTTCGCCGCGGCCCTCGCCGCCCTGACCCCGCTTTCCGTCCGCGTCGTCCCCCGCTGGGAGGTCGCGAACGCGATCGGCGCGGCGCTGGCCCTCACGACCTGCGAGGTCGAGTTCTTCGCCGACACCGAGCAGCGGCTCGCCCGCGCCCCGGCCGAAAATTTCCACCAGCCGATCTCGCTTCCTTACGGCATGAAGGAGGCGACCGCTCAGGCACTCGCGCTGCTCCAGGAGAAGGCGCTCGCCCGGGGGGCGAACCCCCAGTACCTGGAAATGGAGGTCGTCGAGGCCCAGGAATTCAACATGATCCGCGGTTTCCATACCACGGGCAAGAACCTGCGCGTGCGGGTCCAGGTCAAACCGGGTTTGATCCACGGCTACGACGAGCTGCTCGCACGCCTTGCAGCCTCGGCCGAAGCCCCCCCGGCCCGCACGGCCACGGGACCCTGAGGCTATGCTCCAGGCCAGACACCGCGTCGGGCTCGTCTTCTTCCCGGCCTACGACTGGGCGATCCACCCGCAGCACCCGGAGCGCGAGGAGCGGCTGCTCTACACCCAGGACCAGATTCTCGAAGAGGGGATCTTCGACATCGAGGGCATCCTCGAATTCAAGCCCGACCCCGTCGTCCTCGCCGACATTCAGCGCGTGCATTTCTGCGTGCCCGACCCCTGGGCGGTCGCGACCGAATCGCACTTCATCAGCGCAGGCGGGGCCAAAACCGTCGGCATGGCCGTCTGCGAAAAACGGGTCGACCGGGGCTTCGCCCTGGTTCGGCCGCCCGGGCACCACGCGATGCGCGTCGTCCACGGCGCCCGCGGCTTCTGCAACATCAACATCGAAGCGATCATGATCGAATTCCTGCGGCGGAAATACGGAATCCGCCGGGTCGCCGTGGTGGACACCGACTGTCACCACGGCGACGGGACCCAGGACATCTACTGGCACGATCCCGACACGCTCTTCATCTCCCTGCATCAGGACGGCCGGACCCTCTATCCCGGAAGCGGATTCCCCGACGAGCTCGGGGGTCCGAACGCCTTCGGCACCACGCTGAACATCCCCCTTCCCCCTCACACGACCGAGGAGGGCTTCCTCCATGCCTTGCGCCACGTCGTCCGGCCGGTCCTCGCCGAGTTCCGGCCCGATCTGATCGTCAACTCCGCGGGCCAGGACAACCACTACACCGACCCGATCACGAACATGAACTTCTCGGCGCGCGGCTACGCCGAGCTGACCGCGGAACTGGGCGCCGACATCGCCGTGCTCGAGGGCGGCTACTCGATCGAGGGGGCGCTTCCCTACGTCAACGTGGGGATCCTCCTCGCCATGGCCGGCCTGGACTTCCGCCACGTCCGGGAGCCGGACTACGACCGGCATCAGATCCGCCAGTCGGCCTCGGTGACCGCGGCCGTACACCAGGTCTGCGACCTCGTGCTTTCCTGCTGGCAAAAGCGGGAGAAGCTCCGCGAGCGGCGGCTCGCCGAGGGGAGCCCCTACCGACGACGACGGCGCATTTTCTACGACACCGACGGCTTCTCCGAGACCCAGATCGAGGAGGTGAGCCCCTGCGGGCACTGCGGCGGCGCGCTGCGCATCGACTCCACCTCGGAGCGCGGCGTGCACATCCTCGCCGTTCACGTGCCGCGAAACGCCTGCCCCTCCTGCCGAGAGAAGGGTCTCGCCTGGTACGAGGAGGCCTCCCCCCGGCGCTTCGATCATGTCTTCCTGCAGGATCAGACGAGCGACCGCTTCGAGACCAAACCTCGGGATGCAACCCGCCGATAGAAAGAACGCCGTGTATGGATGAACCCCAGCGCCTGCAGTTGATCGGCCGGATGCTCGAGACGGCATCCCTCGGCGTGGCTTTCGCGGACGGGGAAGGCCTTTTGCGCGAGATGAGCCCGGCCTTCTCCCGGATCGTGGGGCAACGGGGCGAGGAGATCGCCCCGCGCCGCCTGGCGGAATGCGTTGCGGCCGAGGAACGGCCCGCCCTCGAACGGCGGCTCGTCGAGCTCGTCTCTTCCGGTGGCGACTCCGGGGTGTTCGAAACCCTCCTCGAGGGCCCCGAGGGGTGCCGGCGGCCGGTGACGCTTGCGGTCGCCCTCGATCGCGCGCCGGACGGCGCGCCCCGGGGTTTCGGTTTTCTCCTGCTGGATCGCTCCCCGGCGGCCGAGGCCGAAGAGGAACGCCGACGGCTCATCGTGCACATGCAGCAGGCGCAAAAGATGGAGGCGATCGGCACCCTCGCCGGGGGGGTCGCCCACGATTTCAACAACCTCCTCATGGGGATCCAGGGGAACCTCTCGCTTTTGCGCCTGAACAAGGAAAAGGATCACCCGGACCTTCCCTATCTGCAGAAGATCGAGGACGCCGTCGAGCGCGCCTCCGAGCTTACGCGCCAGATCTTGGGCTTCGCCCGGGGCGGAAAGTACGACGTGCGCGTGACCGATCTGAACCGCCTCGTCGCCCAGACCGTCGATCTCTTCGGCAAAACCCGAAAAGAACTCGAGATTCGCAAGCGGCTCGCCGCCGACCTCCGCCCGATCGAGGCCGACCAGACCCAAATCCAACAGGTGCTGCTCAATCTTCTGGTCAACGCCTGGCAGGCCATGGAGGCGGGCGGCATCCTCGAGGTCGCCACCGAGAACGTCGAGGTCGCGGCGAACGACCCCGAGCGGCCGCCCGACGCCCCTGCCGGCTCCTATGTGCGCCTCGAGGTGCGCGACTTCGGCGAGGGAATGGAGGAGGCGGTCCGCAAACGGATCTTCGAGCCGTTTTTTTCGACGCGTTCCCGGTCCGAGGCGAAGGGCCTGGGGCTCTCCGCGGCCTGGGGCATCGTGCGCGGTCACAACGGCTTCATCGCCGTCGAAAGCCGCAAGGGCGAAGGCTCGACCTTCCGGGTCTTTCTCCCCGCGCAGGCGGCCCGGCAAGCGCCCCCTCCCTCCGTATCCCAGGCCTCCGCCCCGGTGCGCAGGGTGCTTCTCGTCGAAGACGAGGAGATCGTCTGCGAGATCGGGGAAAAGATGCTCCGGCGCCTCGGCTTCGAAGTCCTGAGCGCGCGCAGCGGCGAGGAAGCGCTCCGCCTCTACGCCGCGCGCCACCGTGAGATCGACCTGGTGATCCTGGATTTGATCATGCCCGGCCTCACCGGAGCCGAGGTCTTCGCACGGCTGCGGGCCATCCGGCCCGATGTCGCCGTTTTGCTCTCGAGCGGCTTCAGCCTGAACGGCGAGGCGATGGAGCTTCTGCGACAGGGCTGCCGCGGCTTCATCCAAAAGCCCTTCAGCCTGGAGCAGCTGCGCGCGAAAATCCGGGAGATCAGCGCCTCCCGGTAGGCGGAGGACGCGGCACCCGGAGGGCGCCATCAGCTGCGGCCGAGGGCCGCGAGCACATCCATCCGCGCCGCCCGCAGAGAGGGAAGCAGCCCCCCGACGAGCCCCATCAGCAGAGCGAAGCCCACGGCCTGCAGGGCGATCGCCGGGCTCAGGCGGAAGCGGAAGACCACCTCGGAGAAGGTCTGAAAATTCGTCGTCGAGACGGTCACGGCCTCCAGCCCCGCCGCGAGCAGCAGTCCCGCCAGCCCCCCCGCCAGGCCCAGAAAAAGCGCCTCGGCGAGAAAGGCCGAAAGAATCACCCCGCGGGAAAACCCCAGCGCGCGCAGGATGCCGATCTCGGCCGTGCGGTGCGCGACCGCGGCGTAAAGGGTGATCATCGCCCCGACCACAGCCCCGACCGAAAAGATCGCGGCGAGCGCCCGGCCCAGGATGCGCAGGAACGTCGCCGTGGCCTCGGACTGATCGCGGTAGTAGTCGATTTCGCGCTTCACCTCGAGGGAAAGGCGCGGATCACCCTCGAGGCGCTCGCGAAGTTCCTCGAGCCGCCCCGGATCCGCAAGCCGCAGCAGCACCGAGGAATAGGAGCGGCGGCGGAACGCCTGCAGCAAGAGATCCCCATCGGCCCAGATCTCGGAGTCGAAGGCGGTGTTTCCGGCCTCGAGCAGCCCCACGACGCGCCAGGTGCGGTTGGCGAAAGCCAGTTCCTCGTGGAGCCCCGCTCCGGCGAAGCGCCGCGAGACGCCCTCCCCCACGACGATCTCAGGCAGCCCCGGCTGCGGCATCCGGCCGGAGGCGAGCCGCACCTGCGGCCGGAGGAGCAGCGAGCGCTCGGAGATCCCCCGTAGGGTCACGTTCGCCGTGCCCTCGGCGTTGCGTTTGGGAAGCTGGATGAGGACGACGAGCTCCCGCGCCGCAAGCGGAGCCCCGCCGGGGCCCGAGGCGATCCCGGGAAGGCTTTCCACGATCGCGGCCTCGGCGACGGCGACCGGGCTTTGGACCTCGGAGTTCGAGCCCTTGCGCAGAACGATCGCGTTTTCGGAAGAGCCCGAATCGACGAGGGCGCGCTGGATCCCTTCGGCGAGCATGAGGATCGCGGCGAAGACGAAGACGACGAGCGCCATCCCCCCCGCGGTGAGCGCGGCGGTCAACCGTCGGGCGAGAAGGTTCCGCAGGCTGTAGGCGACGATCAGGGCCACGACCGCCCTCACCCCACACGCCCTAAGGCTTCGACGATCGGCGTGGCAAGAACGGCGCGAACGGGAACCGCCGCGGCGAGTGCCCCCACGGCGAGGCAGGCGAATCCGCCCAGGAGGAGCGTCACCGGGGAGGGCTCGACCACCGGAAAGTAGGCCCCCAGCAGGCCCCGGAGGATTTCGAGCGCCGGATAGAGGGCGACGGTCCCGAGCGCCCCGCCCGCCGCGCAAAGGGCGAGCGACTCGCCCAGGATCAGGGCCGACAGAAACCCCGGCCCGAAGCCGAGCGTCTTCAGAATGGCGTATTCGCGCATGCGCTCGCGCACCGACATGATCATCGTGTTCGAGACCACCGCGAGCAAGATGACCACGATCACGAGCGACACCACGCGGATGGCGGCGAGGATGGCCGCGCTCATCGAAACGAAGCCCATCTGGAAGGCGCGCTCGGTCTCGGTTTGCGTCTCGGCGGGCGAGCTGCGGAAGATCGCGTCGACCGCGATCGCGGTCTCGGGAGCGTCTTCGGGCTGGCGGACCTCGATCACGAAGATCCCCACCCGGTTCGCGCGCAGCGGCATTTTCTCCTTCAGGCGCTCGTTGAGGATGTCCCAATGGAAGAACAACTGGTTTTCGTCGACGCCCCGATCGCGGCCGACGTAAATCCCGCGCACCGTGAAGGTCCAGACCCCGGGGTAGATCGTCCCCTGGAGGGGCACGGCGTCCCCGAGCTTCCAGCCGAAACGCTCGGCCAGCCCCCGGCCGATCACGCAGCCGCGGCGGTCCCGCAGAAATGCCGTGCGCTCGCCCTCGGAGAGCCGATACTCGGGGTAGAGATCGAAGAAGCTGGGGGCTTCGACGGCGAAGTTGGCGAAGAAGTTCTTCCGCTCGCGGAAAAAGCCGCCGAACCAGGTCATATGGGTGATGGCGCGCACGGCCTCCACCGTGCGAATCCGTTCGCGGTAGGCGATGGGAAGCGAAAAGGTGAGCGAAATGCCGTGGCGCACGACGAGGCGGTTGGCCGAGGCCGCGGAGACCCCGGCGTGCCAGGCTTCCACGAGCGTGCCGAGCAACCCGAAGGCGAGGATCGCGACCCCCACGGCGACCAGCGTGAGCGCGGTCCGCAGCGGGTGCCTAGCGGCATTCCGGATCCAGAGTATCGCGAGCATCGATGAGGGCCCCCTTGTCGAGAACCCGCACGGTGTGCGCCCGCCGCGCCGCACGGGGGTCGTGGGTCACCAAAAGAATCGTCTTGCCCCAGCGGGCGCAAAGCCCCTCGAGAAGATCGAGGATCTCCCCCGCCGCGGTCCGGTCGAGATCGCCGGTCGGCTCGTCGGCGACGACAAGAGGGGGATCGGTCACGAGCGCGCGCGCGATCGCCACGCGCTGCTGCTGCCCCCCGGAGAGGCGGGCCGGGGTGTGGTGTCGTCGGTCGGATAAACCCACAAGCTCGAGGGCGAGCTCGGCGTGGGCGCGACGGCGGCGGCGGTCGAGGCCGGTCAACAAGAGCGGCAGCTCCACGTTTTCGAGCGCGGTCAGCACGGGAATCAGGTGGTAGAACTGGAAGACGAAGCCCACGCTGCGCCCCCGCCAGGCGGTGAGCTCGGCCTCGGAGAGCGCGGTGATTTCGACCCCGCTCACCCGGATCACCCCGGCGTCGGGGCGGTCGAGGCCCGCGATGAGATGGAGCAGCGTGCTTTTCCCCGAGCCCGAGGGGCCCATCAGGGCGAAAAACTCGCCGCGGCGCACGCGAAGCGAGAGCCCCTCCAGGACGGACAGGTTCTCGCCGCCGCGGCGGAAGCTCTTGCAGACGCCGTCGAGCTCGACGAGGGGGGAGGCCTCGGGGCGGGGGCTCATGGAGCGGAAAGGGCGACCCGCGCGCCGTCGGTCAGGCGCTTCGCCGGGGAGAGGACCACCCGGGTTCCGAGGAGAGGGCCTTCGAGGAGCTCGATCCAGTCCCCGAACCGCTTCCCGGTCCGCACGGCCACCTCGCGCGCGCGGTCTTCCTCCACCAGGAACAGGAGCTCCCGACCGTCGCGGGCGATCACCGCCGCGGCGGGCACGGCCGTCAGCGCGATCCGCTCCTCCGGGGTCGGCTCGCGCGCGAGGAAGGCGACGCGCGCGCTCATCTCCGGCAGCACCCGCTCGTCGCGCACGAGAAAGTCGACCTTCACCGTCACCGCGGCCTTGCTGCGGTCGGCCGTGGGCAGAATGCGATGCACGCGTCCGGGAAAGCGGGCCTCGGGGTAGGCATCCAACCGAATCTCGCAGGCTTGGCCTTCCCGCACACGGGCGATCTGCGATTCGGAGACGTCGACCTCGACCCGGAGCGCCTCGAGGTCGGCGATCGTCACCACGGCCGCCTTGGCATCGGCCGTCGCGGCGAGAGGAGTGAGGATGTCGCCCACCTCGGCGTTCTTGGTGAGGACGACGGCGTCGAAAGGGGCGCGGATGACGGTGTCCTCGAGCACGATCTCCGCTTCCCGCAGAGCGGCCCGAGCGGCGAGGATCAAGGCCGAGGAGGCCTCGACGGCGGCGGAAAGGGAACGGAAGCGCGCCTCGGCCTGATCGAGCATCGCCGGTGCGATCGTCCCCCGCAGGGCGAGCGCGCGCTTGCGCCCGAAGTCGAGCTCGGCCTCGGCGAGCTCGGCCTGGAGCTGATCCCGGCGGCGCCCCTCGGCCTCGAGCTGACGCCGCGCCCGCTCGCAGGCGGCCTCGGCCTCCCGGCGGTCGATCCGGGCGATCACCTCGCCGCGGCGAAGCCGGCTTCCCTCCTCGACGGCGAGTTCGACGAGCCTTCCGGTCAGACGCGAGGCGACGGCGGACTTGCGGTCGGCGACGACATAGCCGCTGGCGCTGAGCAGGGTGAGGGTCTGTGAGGGGACGACCTCCTGGATGAGAGCCGTGCGGACCGCGACGGCGGGACGGAGAACCCCGAAGTGGTAGAGCCCCGCCCCGAGAGCACAGAGAAGCGCGAGCCCCGCCCAGACGATTCCTCTTCGCCTTCGGCGTCGCAGCCCTTCCCCCGCCTGGGGCGGCGGGAGGCGCAGCGTCTCAAGCTTGTCCTCAGGCACGGGTGTCTGTCCTTCCTCCGGAACAACAACCGGGACCCGCGGCCCCGGAAAGGAGTTTTTACCACGAATCCCGGATCGATTCCAAGACGGTCTCAGCCCAGACGCTTGCGGAACCTCAGCAACGCCGCGCCGAAGACGATCGCGCCGATGCCGGCGAGGGCGAGGCACGAGGGCCACAAAACCGTCGGGCCGAGCCCTTTCAGAAAAACGCCGCGGACGATGACCAGGAAATGGGCG
>CAZQUP010000076.1:8769-12980 GCA_964596545.1 uncultured Desulfatibacillum sp.
GGGCGAGCGGGTTCAGCCGGGCCGCCGCCTGGACGAGGAGCGGCATACGCTCGATGGGGAAGACGAAACCGCTCAACAGAAAAAAGGGGACAATGAACAGAAAGGTCGTCAGCACCGCCTGCTGTTGGGTGCGGGAGACGGTGGAGATCCACAGCCCCACCCCGAGGGTACAGACGAGAAAGAGGCCGGAGGCGGCAAAGAGAAAGACGGCGCTTCCCGCAAGCGACACCTCGAACCAGGCCCGCGCGAAGCCGATCACGAGCACCATCTGCCCTTGGGCGACAAGAAAGAAGGGGATCGTCTTGCCGAGCAGAAATTCAACCGGACGCAGGGGGGTCACGATCAACTGCTCCATCGTGCCCGCCTCCTTTTCGCGCACGATCGCCAGCGAGGTGAAGAGCAGCGAAAGCAGCATGACGAGGAAGGCGACGATGCCGGGAACGAAGTAGGGGCGACTCTCCAGATTGGGATTGTACCACGTGCGGATGCGGCCCTCGACGCGCCCGCCGGCCGGCGGGCGCGGTTCGGACCCGGGGAACAACAGGCGGCGATTCCAGTCCTCGATCACGGCCTGGGCGGCGGCCGCCCGCTGGGAGGCCAAGTGGCTGAGCGAGCCGTCGAAGAGGAGCTGGACTTCGGCCTTGCGCCTGCCCGTCAGGCGGACGGCGAAATCCGAGGCGATGTGGATCCCGAGGTCCACCCGCCGTCGCAGCAGGTCTTCCTCGAGGCTCCGGGCATCGGCGGCGGGAGCCCGCAGCCGGAAAGCGGGGGAGGCGGCAAAGGCTTCGATCAAGCTCCGGCTAAGCGGCGTGCGCGATTCATCCACCACCGCCAAGCGCGTCTCGCGGACATCGGTCGTCACGACGTAGCCGAAGAGAATGAGCTGCAGAAGCGGGGCCACGATCAAGAGCGGACGGTTCCTCCGGTCGCGGAAGAGCTGGAGGAACTCTTTGCGCACCAGCTCCCGCACACAGCGCCCGTTCATCTCAAAAGCCCTCCCGCCGGACGGCCCAGACACAGCCGGCCGCCAAAGCGACCGCCATCCCGCAGAGGACCAGAAAGCTCGGCCACAGCCCGGAGACCGGGATTCCGCGGAGATAGAAGCCGTTCAGGAGATCGATGAAATAGGTCGCGGGCACGAGGGCCGAAAGCGCCTGCAGGGCGCCGGGCATGTTCTGGCGCGGAAAGACGAAGTCCGACAACAAAAGCGACGGCAGATAGGTCACCAGGATGGCGAGCTGCGTGGCGACGAGCTGCGAGCGGGCGATCGCGGAGAGCAGCAGCCCCGTACCGACGGCGACCAGGATGTAGAGAAACGAAGCGAGCACAAGGCCGGCGATCCCGACGCGGGGGGCGATGCCGAAGGCCCCCCAGGCCAGCGCGGCCGCGGCGAGAACATCGATCCAGGCGACCGCCACATAAGGCAGGGCTTTGCCCGCGGTCAGCTCGCCCGCGGTGAGCGGCAGCATCCTCAGGGTCTCGAGCGTCCCGCTCTCCGCCTCGCGGGCGATCGCGGTGGAGGCAAGCAGGGCGCCGGCGATCATCAGGATCACGGCCAGAATTCCGGGCACGATGAAGATGCGGCTTTCGAGATTCTCGTTGAACCAGATCCGGACCCGAGCCTCCACGGCGTGGAGGGTTTCCCCGCGCGGACCTCCCTTCCGCTCGGCGTTCAACCGCTCGATGAGCGCTGCGGCGAAGGCGCGCGCCTGGGCGCCGGTGTTGGGGTCGCTGCCGTCGATCAGCACCTGAAGGGGCGCCGCTCGGCCGGCCCGGAGCGCGGCACCCCACCCGGCGGGAACCACCCAGCCCGCAAGCACCCGACCGGCGTCGATCGCACGGGCGAGCTCGATTTCGGTTTCGAGTTCGGCGTGCACGGCGAACGCCCGCGAGGCGTCGATCCGGCGGATGAGGTCGCGGCTCTCCGGGGTGCGGTCCCGATCGACGACCGCAGCGGCGAGCTCCTCGACATCCAGGCTGAGCGCGTAGCCGAAGAGGAGCACGAGCAAAAGCGGAATGAGAAAGGCGAGTGCCAGGCTGCGCGGATCCCGCAGGAGATGGATCATCTCTTTGCGGGCGACGGCGCGGATGCATCGGACCCTCATGCCGTCCCCCGACGCAGGAGGATCGCAAAGGCTTCCTCAAGTCCGGCTTCCGGCCGCTCCGGCAGCACCTCCGCCACGAGCCGCCGCGGCGGTCCGCAGGCGACGATGCGTCCTTCGTGCATCAGGGCCACCCGGCCGCACCGGTCCGCCTCCTCGAGGTGGTGGGTGCTGACGAAGGCGCTCACCCCCTGACGGGAGAGACCGTCGATCAATTCCCAGAAGGTTCTGCGGGCCAGGGGATCGACGCCGGATGTCGGCTCGTCGAGAAACAGCAGCCGCGGCCGGTGGAGCAGGGCGCAGGCGAGCGCCAGGCGCTGGCGCACCCCGGGCGGAAGCCCGCGCACGATCCGGTGTAGATCGGAGCGGAGGCCCACGCTCGCCGCGGCTTCTTCGATCCGCTCGGCCCACAGCGGCGGGGCGACACGGTAGATGCCCAAGAAGAGGCGGAGGTTTTCATAGGGCGTGAGATCGTCATAGAGCGAAAACTGCTGGGACATGTAACCGATCCGCTGCTTGATGGGCTCGGCGTCCCGGAACAGGTCGAGGCCGGCGACGCGCCCGCTTCCCCCGCTCGGCTTCAGGATCCCGCAAAGCATGCGGATCGTCGTCGATTTGCCGGCGCCGTTAGGCCCGAGAAACCCGAAGATCTCCCCTTCCTGGACGGTGAGGTCGATCCCGTCCACGGCCGTGAACCGGCCGAAGCGCTTGGAAAGGCCCCTCACGGAAACCGCTTCAGCCACGATCGGATCCCTCCGGCGTCGCCTCAAGCTCGCGGATGCGCCGCAGCACCGCCTCTTCCAGGTCCGGCGCCTCGGCCTGCACCTGCCGGGGAGTGCCCGCGGCCAAAAGCCGTCCGCGATAGATCAGCAGCAACCGATCCGCGGTTTCCGCCTCCGCCAGCCGCGAGGTGCTGAAGAGGATCGTGCATCCCCCTCGCCTGAGGGCGTCGAACCTGTCCCAGAGTTCCCGCCGCGCGAGCGGATCAAGGCCGTGGGTCGGCTCGTCCAGCAGCAGGATTTCGGGATCGTGAAGCAGCGCACAGGCGAGCGCCAGCTTCTGGCGCATCCCCCCCGAAAGATCCCGCGCGCGAAGCCTGCTGAAGGACTCGAGTCCCGCGAAGCGGAGCAACCGCGAACGCAAGGCCGCCGCGGATCCGGGGTCGATTCCGAAGACGCCGCCGAGAAATTCGAAATGCTCCTCGACGGTCAGGTCGAGGTAGAGCCCGAAGCGCTGCGGGACGTATCCCAAGCGCCGCCGGAGCCCCGATCGGCCCGCGGCGGGCCCCTCCCCGAAGAGGCGGATCTCCCCGCCCTCCGGAGCGATGAGCCCGGCGATCAGGCGCAGCAGCGTCGTCTTGCCCGCACCGTCGGGGCCGATCAGTGCGGCGATGCAGGCGGCGGGCAGCCGGAAGGAGACGCCGCGGACGGCCGCACGGCCCTGAAACGCCCGCCGAACGTCGCACACCTCGACTTGGGCGGCGGGGGTTCGGGGCGGCGGGAGGCGATCATCGGAACCGAGCATCGGCGGGCATTCCCGGCTTGAGCTCGTGATCGGGGTTTTCGACGGTGACCTTCACGAGGTGGACGAGCTTCACGCGCTCTTGCGGTGTCTGGATGATCTTGGGGGTGAACTCGGCCCGCGGGGAAATGAAGGCGACCCGGCCGGGGTAGATCTTGCCCGGGAAGGTGTCGATCGTGACCGCGACCTCCTGTCCCGGGCGGACGGCGCCGATCGCGGCGACGTCGAGAAAAAGGCGCAACTCGACCCGCGAGAGGTCGGCCAAGGCGAAGACCTCCCGTCCGGCGGCCACCACCTCGCCCGGCTCGAGGCTGCGTTGCAGGACGGTCCCGGCGAAGGGGGCATGGAGCAGGCGGTGGCCGAAGCGCACCTCGGCCAGCCGCAGGGCCGCCCGGGCGGCTTCCACCCGGGCTTCGGCCGCGCGCACTTCCTGCTCCAAGGCCGCAAGGCGACCGAGGTTGCTTTCCGCAAGCGACAGCGCGGCGCGCCCCTCGTCGAGCCGCGCCCGCGCCGTCTCGATCTCTTCGGCCCGGAAGCCTTCCCGCGCAAGGCGGAAGGCCTCGACGGCGCGGCCGTGTTCGTAAAGGG
>CAZQUP010000077.1:0-12967 GCA_964596545.1 uncultured Desulfatibacillum sp.
CAGCAGCGCCCGACGCCCCGGGTATTCGGCGGGCGAAATCCACATGTCCACGTAAAACGGGCTTCCGTCACGACGCAGGTGCCGCGTCAGGTGAATCACGTTCGAGCGCCGGATCCGCTCCTGAATGCGGGGGCGCTCTTCGGGCGGGAAGAGTTCGAGAAAGTTGCGGCCGAGCATCTCCTCCCGGGGAAAACCGTAGACGCGCCCCACCGCCTCGTTTCCGTCCCGGATTTCGAGCGTTTCGTCGTCGAGGACGAAGAGCGGGTTGGGGATGTTGTTGAAGATCTCGTGGTACTTGCGCTCCGAGCGCTCGAGGAGGAATTCGAGCTGCTTCAGATGGGTGATGTCGAGGTTCACCTCCATGGCGGCGACGATCTCGCCCGCGGCGTTGCGGATCGGGGTCGTCTTGACCATCCAGTAAGCGGGCGAGCCGTCCTTGTGGATGCCCCGCTCCTCGCTCAGATGGATCTGGCCGTCGGCGAAGGTCTTCTGCACCGGGCAGTGGGGGCAGGGTTCGCTTCGGCCCTTGTAGGCGTGGTAGCAGAAATCGCCGGGGCGGGGGTCGAAAAGATCGGCGAACTCACGGTTGTACTGCAGCAGACGGAAGTTGCGGTCCTGAACGGTGATCACGCAAGGGACGTTGTTGAAGAGATTGAGGTACTCGTCGCGCTGGCGGTTCAGCTCGGCCTGTTTCTCCCCGATCTCCTGACACATGAAGTTCATCGCCGCCGCCAGCTGCCCCATCTCGTCGGTGCGGTCGATCGCGAGGCGCACGCCGTAGTCCCCGCGCGAGATGGCCTGGGTGCCGGCGATCAGGGTGCGGATCGGCCGATTCATGAAGCGCAGGACGAAAAGAAAGATCATCGCCGAGGTGACCAGGAAGGCGGCCAGGGCGAGCCCGATCACCCCTTTTTCCATGAACCGGATTTCGTCCTCGGTGCCGGCGAGCGAAACCACGACGTCCAAGGCCCCCAACACCTTTTTGTCGGCGGGATGAAAGTGGCAGCCTCCCGTCGCGCAACCGGGCTCGTTGTAGATCGGGCTGATCAGCCCGAGGACGGCTTGCCCGTCCTCGTCCTGGAAATAGCGGATGCGCTCGCCCAGACCCACCTCGACGAGCGCGGGCTCCGAGTGGTGGCAGATGTGGCAGGCCTCGGACATGATGTTCGTCACCTGATCGACTTCCTGGGAACGATTGGAAAACTTGATCGCTCCTTCTTTGTTATAAATGCGGATGTTGCGGATTTGGGGCAGGCGTCCCATGTTCGTGATGATCTGGTTGATGTCTTCGCGGGCGTTGAGCATCATGGCGTAGTGGGCGCCGAGCTTGATCGCATCCCCCAGGGTGTCGGTGTGCTGCACGACCTGCTGTTCGAGGCTGCGTTTCTGATAGGCGATGCTGAAATAGGACCAGGTGGTGATGGTGAGCAAAAGAATCAGGCCGACGCTCAGGATGAGCTTTGCGGCGAGGCTGCGCTGGATGGCGGCGAAGAGCCCGGTCATGGCCTCCACTATACCGAAAAACGCCGCGTTGGGGCAAACGCCGCCCCCGGGGGGCGAAGACGCCGGCTACGAAAGCGGAGGCGGATTTCCGGGCGCGGACCGCGGCGTCCTCGGAAACCGCACCCGGAAGCAGGAGCCGCGCCCCGGCGCGGAGCGAACCTCGAGATCCCCCCCGTGCCGCAGCACGGCCTGGCGGGTGAGAAAGAGACCCAGTCCCGTCCCGGCCTTGCCCTTCGAAGAGAAGAAGAGCTCGAAGAGTCGTTCGCGGACGGAATCGTCCATCCCCACCCCGTCGTCCTCGACCTCGAAGACCACGGCATCGGGTTCCCCGAATGCCCGCAGGCGGATCGTGTGCGGTTTTCGGTCGGGGGCGGCGATACAGGCGTCCACGGCGTTGTCGAAGAGGTTCAGCATCGCCGGCAGGGCGATCCCTTCGTCCACGGCGAACTCCCCCGCTTCGGGCGAGATTTCGGCGGCAAGCTCGATGCCGTGGCGGCGGGCCTTGTGGGCGGCCATCGCCAGAAGCGCCTCGGCGAACGCGGCGACCTTCATGCGCCGCGCCTCAAGCGGCCTCTCCTTGGCGAAGGAGAGCACATCGAGCACCACGCGCCGCAGGCGCTCGACCATTTCGGTGGCGACCTCGAGCCCTTCCCGGGCCTCCTCCGGTCGGTTGTGCGCAAGTCCCGAGCGGACGAGATAAAGCCCGGCATCGAGACCGGTCAGGATCCCTTTGACCCCATGAGAGACCGAGCCTACCATCAGGCCGAGCGCGGCGAGCCGCTCCTGGGTCGTACGCAATTCCTCGCGCAGGCGCGTGACCTCGGAGATGTCGAGCGCGAATTCGAGCACGAGCTCGACCTCGCCGGCGCGGTTGCGGATCGGCACAGTGTGCACGAGCGCCGGGAAGCGCGTGCCGTCGGCAGCTTCGAGGATCTCCTGGCTGCGTTGGCTGCGGCCGGACTCCACGGTCAGCGCCACGGGGCAGCGGTAGGGGTCGTTGCGGCGTTCGGGGTAGATCTCCCAGCTGCGCCGTCCGATCCGGTCGCCCAGGCGGGATTCGTAGAGGGGATTCGTGGAGACGACGACGAGATCGCGGTCGTGCACGGAGACGAAACAGGGAAGATCGTTGAAAAAGCGCACCCCCCCTTCGAAATCCCCGGCAAGCCCCCGGAAGGCCGAGGAGAAGCCCTCGATCGCCTGGTCGACGGCCGCCAGACGCTCGCGCTCGACCAGGCGCGCAGCCTGCTTGCGCACCAGCCGTTTCAGGTTTTCGGTGTATTCCCGCAGCTGGCGGCGCATCGCCAGGCGTTCGCGGGCGCGCTTGAGCGCGATGTCGAGCACGTCCTCCTGGATCGGCTTGGTGACGAAGTCGGTCGCCTCGAGCTTCAGGCTCTGGATGGCGAGCTCCAGATCGCCGTGGCCGGTGATCAGGATGACCTCGGTTTCCGGGCTTTCGGCCTTGATCGCGCGCAACAGCTCGATTCCGTCCATCCCGGGCATGCGGATGTCGGCGAGCACGATGGCCGGACGCTCGCGACGGAATGCGGCGAGCGCCTCCCCGCCGTCGGCCGCGGTCAGCACCTCGTAGCCCGCATCGGCCAGCGTGATCCCGAGCACCCGGCGGATGCCTTCCTCGTCGTCGGCGAGAAGCAGTCGCCGCTCGGAGGCGGGGGCGGCTGCGGGGGTTCCGCTCTCGAGGGGGTCTTCCATGGGAGCCTACCGCCTATCGCCGAAGCAGCGGTTCGATCGTCTGAAGCAGCCGCTCGGGTTCGACCGGTTTTTCGAGGTAGCCCTCGGGCGGGGGAAGCGGCTCCGAAAGCCGCAGGTTGAGCATGCGCAGGTGATGGGCGAAGGGCTTCTCGCCCACCCCGGTCAGGACCACGACAGGGATGTCGCGTAGGCGGGGGTCTTTCTTGAGCTCCTGGTAAAGGACGACTCCCCCGGCCTGCGGCATCATCACGTCCATGAGGATGAGGTCGGGCGGGGTCCGCCGGGCCGCATCCAGCGCCTCGCGGGCGTTTCGCGCGCCGCTCGCCTCGTAGCCCGCCGTGCGGAGCACGGTGGCGAGGTAGATGCGCATGTCGAGCTCGTCGTCGACGAAGAGAATGCGCTTTTTCTCCACGCCGCCTCGCCCGAGGTCAGAGGAGATCGGCCACCTTGTCCGGGTGATTCACGCTCGCCACGGGACAGGAGGAGCGCAGGACCACCTCCTCGACCGTACTGCCCATCTCGGCCTCCTCGGGGTCGACCTCGCGGGTGTGGTGGGCCATCACGATCAAGTCCGCCTGCCGTGCGCGGGCGAACTTGAGGATCTCGACGTAGGGGATGCCCTCCCAGACCTCGACCGTCGTTTTCTCGTAGCCTTTGAGCTTCGGCAGGAGGTGATGCTCGATGCGACGGCGCGCCTCCAGGATGCGCTGCTCCAGATCCATCTGTCCGGCCGGCCGGGTCAACCCCCCGGCCGTGATGTCGACCGCGTGGAACACGTGCAGGCTCGCCCCGACTTCGCGTGCCAGCTTGTAGCCCCAGAGCAGCGCCGACTCCGAGGCTTTCGAAAAATCGGTCCCGACGACGATGTTGGAGAAGAGCTTCCAGCAGGTCGTGCACGGTCGGTTCACGATGACGACCGGGCAGCGCGCCGCCTTGGCGACCCGGCGGAGCGTGCTTCCGGCCACTTGACGGTGCCGTGCGGCGCCGACCTCCTCGTCGCGGCTGTGGGCCCCCATGAGGATCATGTCCACGTCCTCCTTGCGAGCGAGCCGCAGGATCTCCCGGTAGGGTTCACCGATCGCGGTGACGATCCGGGCGTTGCTCTCTTCGAGGAAGGCGGCGTAGGTGGTCTTCAGCTCCTCGGTCACCCATTCGAGGTAGTCGGGACTCGGCTGTTCCTTTTCCCCGGTGCGCACGTCGACCACCTGCAGGCCGAAACCGCGGCTGGGAATGCCGAGCACATGCAGGAGGATCAGTTTCGCCTCCCATTTCATCTCGAGATCGAAGGCCACCTTGGCCGCGTTGTCGCAGACCGGCGACGCCGTCGTCGCGAAGAGCAGTTTCTTGAACATGGCTCATCTCCTCAGCGCACACTCTTTGGGGCTGCGGTGAAAGCTGAGCTGCCAGACGATCCCCTCGATGAACTCGAAGAGATTGAAGACGGTGTCGAACTCGAGGACGTCGACCCGGTCGCCGAAGACGACGTGCTTGAGCTTGCCGATCCGCAGGGGAAGGTCGAGGAGCTGCTCAAGGGGAAGCTCGCGGATCTCGCAGGTCGTCTCCCCCTCCCGGCCGCAGAGGATGTGGTAGATGTCGAGGCGCGGCGCGCCGGGAAAGCCGCTCATCTCGACCGTCTTGTAGAATTCGAGGCGGCCGACCCCGGGGGCGGTGCACTCCCCGGCGGGGCAGGCCCGGTAGAGCTCGAGGCACTCGGGCAGAAAGACGTTCAGGCGGGAGAAGTCGGGATAGCGCTCGATCATGCGGAAGAAGCTCCGCAAGGTGAATCCCGGGTCGAGTTCGACCCGACTCCCCAGATGAAGCAACGGGTCGGTGACGACCGGGTTGCCCCCTTGGGTGAGGGCGCCGTCGCCGGTGATCTGCACCTTGTCCATCGGGCTCACTCCTCCCTCGGCCGGAGGTGCTCGGGCACCTCGATCATGTTGATCAAGAGAGGCTTGAGGAAGGTCCAGCGGATGCCGATGCGGTAGATCTCCTCGAGATCCCGGATCGCATCCCAGCAGTTGTGGCAGGGGGCGACCACGAGCTTCGCCCCGGTGGCGAGAATCTGGTCGCGCTTCACCTTGAGCCCGATGTTGCGCTGTTCGCGGTAGCGGCCGATGCCGTTTAACCCCCCGCCGCCGCCGCAGCAGAAGTTGTGTTCACGGCTCGGGCCCATCTCGCGGAAGTCCTCGGCGATTTGGCTCATGATGTAGCGCGCGGCATCGGCCAGCCCGCCGTTGCGGATGTAGTTGCAGGAGTCCTGGTAGGTCACCGGCTCCTTGATCTTCTTGCGGGGATCGATCTTGAGCTTTCCGGTGCGCAACGCCTCGGCCACCCATTCCACATAGTGGAGGGTTTCGACCGGCGTTTTCCCGGTGGGCAGACCCGCCCAATAAGGGCCTTCGATCACGGTCGCGCGGTAGGCGTGCCCGCACTCGGTCACCACCATGCGCTTGGGCCGCAGCCGGGCCATGGCGTCGTAGACGCTCTGCACCTGCTGGCGGCAACCCTCCCAGTCGCCCGCGAACATGGCGAGGCTCGTCTCCTCCCAGCCTTCGCTGGGGACGGTCCAGTTTTCCCCGGCGACGTGGAAGAGGATCGCCGCCTGGGCGATGTCCTCCGGGTAGTGCTTGGGCTCGCGCGCGTTCACCGTGTAAAGGATGTCGGCGCCTTCCTTGTCGATCGGAATTTCCAGGCCCGGCCAGTCCTCGCGGGTCTCCTCGGCCATCCACTCGCAGGTCTCGCCCCAGTCCTCGGTCGTGACGTCCATCTGGGCGCGGAAAATGCGATGCATGCCCGAGCCGATCTTCATCTCCCAGGGGGTGAAGCCCTGCGAGAAGAGCAGCCCGCGCGTGTAGCTCGCCATAACCCCGGTGTCGATCCCGAGCGGACAGTAGATCGCGCAGCGGTTGCAGCAGGTGCACTTCGCAAACACCGTGTCCATGGTGTACTGCAGGAAGGCGTTGTCCACCCGCCCCTTGCGGCGGATGATCTCGCCCAACGTGCTCTGGATCTTGTAGGCCGGTACCTGGGTCGGGTCCTTGTGGTTGGCGAGATAGTAGAAACAGCTCTCGGCACACAGCCCGCAGTGCGTGCAGACCTCCAGCCAGGTGCGGATGCGCGACTTGCAGGTGCGTTGGATTGTGTCCCAGAGCGCTTTCGCGTCCACCTCGAGGCGGTTCATCTCTTCGTAGTACTGCTTTCCGCCATTGTCGGCGAGCAGCGCCTGGAGCTGTTAGAGCGTCGTCACGGGCTGCCGGTTGCAGAGTTTTCCCTCGGGCATGATGACTCTTTTGAACCTCCGTTCGCTGGGCGGGCCCGCCAGCCTGGCCTCCCGCCTACCACTGCAGGCCGCGGCCTTTCATGCCGCCCCGCTTGATGCCGAAGTCCATGCCGATCTGGGCGCGGGTCGCAAAGAAGAGGACGAAGTGCGACAGCTTCGTGAGCGGGATCGCGATCAGGAAGATCTCGCCGCAGAGCACGTGCAGGATGAGCCAGAATTCGCTGTTCGCGTAGGCGTAGCGGGCGATCAGGCCGCTCCCGAAGGGGGCCGCGGCCACGGCGAGGAGCAGGTAGTCGTAAGCGCTCGTGATCCGCCTCACCTCCGGGAGCGCGATCCGGCGCAGGGCGAGCAGGGCGGCCGAAACCAGGACGGCGACGGTCAGGGTGTCGGCGAGCCACCCCGGCATGGACCACAGGCTGAACCCCCAGCGCTCCTCAAGGAAGATGTTGTGGGCGAGCAGGAAGAGCGGGGTGAAAATCAAACCGGCGTGCAGGGTGAAGACCAGGATCGTGAATCCCGGGTTGTTGCGCCAGCTGTGGGTCCCGAAGGGGATCAGCCAGAAGACGATCGAGCGCAGGGCGCCCCGTACCCCGTAGACGGTGTTCACCCCGTAGGTCACGCGGTCGAGCTTCCAGTCGAGCCCCCGCACGTAGCGCACGAGGCGCACAAGGTTGCCGACGAAAAAGACGGCGAAGGCCAGCCAGGCCAACGGTCCGGTCACGAATTCATACATGGACGGTCCCCTCCGAAGGCGTGCGCCGCGATCCGACTAGTGATGCACCCCACCATGACCTCCCTCCTCCCCGCCGGGCCGGTCGGCTCCGAGGTAATCCCGGTCCTCGTCCCGTTCGCTCAAGAAGCGCCAGAAGAAGACGAAGCCGCAGAGGGCCGCGGCGATCAGGATGTAGGTGAGGCTCTCGGTGCGGAGCATCAACTCGTGCAGGCTGTGAACCCCTTCGCCCATGAACGCTCTTTCCTTTCGCCGGCCGCCGGTTCAGTGCGGCTCGTAATCCGGATGTGCGTAAAGGATCGGCATGCGGCTGACGATGAACTTGTAGGCGAGAATGCCGATCGTCACGATGAAGAGCGAAATCCCGATTTCCATCCAGTGCGGGAAATAGCGCTCCTCCGCCGGCAGGTGATAGTTGAAGGCGATCAGGCCGACGTTGAAGCGGTTGATCACGATCCCCAGCACCGCCCAAACGGCGGTGAAGCGGACGATCCTCAAGTTCTTCTCCCGCGCCCCGACGGCGAAGAAGAAGCAAGGCAAAAGCACGAAGCCGACCACCTCGACCAGGAACCAGGCTCCGTAGCCGCTCGCCAGATGGTGCCAGGCGTCGGCCTGGGCCACGCCCACGACCTTGAGGACGAAGTAGCCGGCGAGCACCCAGGAGGCCGCCTTGGCGAAGCCGAGGGCGATCCCGTCCGCCTCGCGGCGGTGGGTCTCGTCCATCTTGTGGTGGAAATAGCGGTGGGCGAGCGCGCCCTCGAAGATCACCATCGAAAGGCCGGCGACGATGCTCGAGACGAAAAAGAAGAGCGCAAGATAGGGGGAGTACCACAGCGGGTGGAGCTTCGAGGGGGCGATCAGGAAGAGCGCCCCGAGCGAGGACTGGTGCAGCGTCGAGAGCACGACCCCGAAAATCGTCAGCACGAGCGTCAGGCGCACGACGAGATTTCTCGCCCGCTTGAGGCCGAGCCACTCGAAAGCGGCCGGGGTCCACTCGATGAAGAGCACGGTCAGGTAAAGCGCGACACAGGCCGCCACCTCGAAGAGCAGCGAGGTCGTCCCCTGCTGCACGAGGAAGGGGTAGGGCAGCCGCCACGGCCGGCCGACGTCGTAGTGCAGGGCGAGCACGACGAGCGCATAGCCCAGAAAGCCGGTCAGGATGGCCGGCCGCACCGCGGTGTGGAAACGCTTCAGGCCGAAGAGGTAGCAGGCGGCTGAAGTCACGTAGCCGCCGGCGGCGAGCGCGACCCCGACGAGGAGATCGAAGCCGATCCAGATGCCCCAAGGGTTGTAGTCGGAAAGGCGGGTTGTGGCCGCCAGCCCCTGGGTGAAACGAATGCCGGTGATCACGAGACCGACGACGACGACGATCGTCGCCACGATGTTGAAGGGCGTCCAGCGCGGCCGCTCCAGGCTGACCTTGGGGAATTGCATCGTCGCTTCTCCTCAGGCGGGCTTCGTTTCGCCGCCCCCTTCCGGGGCGGCTGGGGCGGGGGCCTCGGCCCGGGCGCGGGCCGCCTCCTCGAGGGCCTTTTTCACCTCCCGCTCGACGGCCGCCTTCTTGTCCTTGTCCGCCTTGGCGAGCGCCTCGGCAAGCTTTTTCTTGGCCTCGGCCTCGGCCCGGGCCAGCGCCGCGGCCACGGCCGCCTCGCGCTCCTCGCGGGCGATCCGGTCCCGACGGCGGTTGATGGCGTAAATCCCCGTGAGCAGGACGGGCCACATCGCCGCCACCACGGGAACGACCCCGAGGGCGCCTTTGGTCAGCTCGGGGGCCGGGGTGGTCCCCAGGTCCTCGCGCATTCCGATCGCCCGGAAAGGCACTCCGGAAATCGTCAGCCAGGCCGTCCCGCCCATCTCGAACTCGCCGTAAATGTGCTCGATGTACCGCCCGGGGGATTGCGCCATGCGCGCCCGGGCGATGCGCAGCAGATCGCGCCGACGGCCGAAGGTGAGCGCCTCGGTCGGGCAGATCTCGACACAGCCCGGAAGCAGCCCCTGCACGAGCCGCGGGTGACAGAAGGTGCACTTCATCACCCGCGGGGTGAAGGCCTTGTCGTACTCGTAGGCGGGGATCTCGAAGGGACAGGCGATCATGCAATAGCGGCAGCCGACGCAGACCGACTCGTCGTAGGTCACCGAGCCGTCGGCGTTCTGGGCGAAGGCGCGCACGACACGGGCCGGGGCGCAGGCCGGCTCCAGGCAGTGGTTGCACTGGATCTTGCGGTAGACCGGACCCCGGGCGCCTTCGATCCCCGTGTAGCGGTTGACGACGGTGTAGGTGCGGGCGTCGGTGCGGCGCCGCTTTTCGAGCACGGAGAGATCGTGGAAGGGCCGCTCGGGCGGGGGAAGCTCGTTCACCCGGTTGCAGGCCTCCTCGCACTTGCGGCAGCCGATGCAGCGCGTGGCGTCGAAGAGCACCCCCAGGGCCTCGGGGTTCGACGCGCCCCGCGGGGAGGAGCCGGCGTGTGCGCGACCGGCCGCAGCGAGACCGGCGCCTCCCGCGGCCCCCATCCAGCCGAGAAATCGTCTTCGCGAAATCGACATGCGACGAACCTCACCTTGCGCGGAAGCCGGTCCGCCCGGCTCAGCGTTTTTCCTTGTGGCAGCCGGTGCAGTCGGTGGCGGCCGGTTTGGCGAGCCCCATGCTGCGGTGGCATTCCATGCACTGCAGGTGGTAGGCCGCCTGCAGGCCGGGCCGGCCGGGATGCCGCGGGTCGAAGGGCTGCCCGTGGCAGCTCGCGCAGGCGGGCGGCTTCTTCGCGACCGGGCTGTGGTGATGGCACCCCTGACAAAGCGTTCCCGGGTCGCGGTGGAAGGCTGCGGCGAGCCGGCTCTCGGCGGCACCCTTGGCGAGCGCCTTCACGATGCGCCGGTGCGGAAGCTTCACCCCTTCGTAGGTCCGGCTGAGGGCCCGGATCTCGACGTTCTCCGGGATCTCCTCGTCGGCGTAGGTCGCCGCCACAATCTTGCGGGCCTCGAGCAGGAGGCGCGCCACGGCCTGGCGGTCGGCGCCTTTTTCCAGTCCCTCGGGCTTCGGCACATGGCAGCTCGCGCAGCCGGCGACATCCGGCGGGTCCTGGACCGGAATCGCCTCGTGGCAGCCGGCGCAGGCGGGTTTGGCCTTCGCGGCGTTGTGGCAGCCGACGCAACTCGGCTCCGCCGTCGCCCGGTGCATCGCCGTCTGGAGGGTGACGAATTTGCCTTCCTTCGACCCCTCGAGGCTGTGGCAGGCGGCGCAGGACGCCATGGTTTCGTGGTGGCAGGCGCGGCAGGTGTCGACGTAGGTCTCGTGCCCGAGGTGATTGAAGGGGACCAGGTTCACGCGCTCGGCCGGCTCGATCGGCGGGGCGTTGCGTCGCGCGGCTTTGACGAGCGTCTGGTCGGGCTGGCCGCGCAGCAGCCGCGGCACCTCTTTCAGCTTTTCGATCTTCGCCTGAAGGGTCGGGTCGTGACACCCGGAGCAGTGGATGGGTCCCGCCTCCTTTCTGCGGTCGATCTGCTTGCGGTGGCAGTCGATGCATTGCTCGTGGGCCGCCTGCCGCAGCGGCCGCACCTTCTCGACCGGGGCCTCCCGATGGCAGGAGCGGCAGTTGTTCTCCTGCCCTTTCACGTAGGTGAGCTTCTCCGTCGCCGGGTCACGCTGATGGTGGCAGGTCTCGCAGCGGTTCTCCTGGGCTTTCACGTGGCGGTAGTGGAGCGACTTGTCCATCCCGATCTCGCGCCAGGAAGAGGCGACGGGCCGCTCCTGATGACAGCCGGCGCAGGAGACGGGCCCGGAGCGCTCGTCGCGGGCGGCGGTCTCGCGGTGACAGGCGGTGCAGTGCGTGTGGTAGACCGCCATCGTCTGCTCGCGGGAGACGTCCTCCAGGCGTTTGAACTTCGTGGAGAGGGCTTTTTCCCCCGGAAGATGGCAGGCGAGACAATCGAGGTTTCGGGCGGCGAGCACCCGCGTGTGTTTCTCGTGGAGGTAGGTCACCGCGGGCCGCTCAAGCGGGCCGAAGCGCTTCAAGCCGTCGATGCGGATGACGTCCGCCCGCGGCCGGCCCGGTTCGGGATCGAACGCGACGGGCGGGGCTGAACCGTGAACCCCGAGGACCCAGGCCGAAAACACGAGGATCAACGCGGCGGAAAGCAAAATCATCCGGAGCGCTCGGTCGTTCGTTGTGGTCGTCATGAAGGGTCTTCTCCCGCGGATTGGGGAACCGGGACAGCGTTACCCGGCATCGCCGGTGGACCGAGGGATCCGCCGCCGACGCCGCTCCTCTTTTCGCGCTGCTCGGAGCCGTACCCCGCGACGGTTGACGAAGGTCGGCCCATCGCGGTCCGCCCGCCTGCGGGGTGGAAACGATCGTTTGCACGGCAAGGGAACAAGACGACTCCGAATGGAGCCGGACGGTGACTTTTAAGCGGATAAACGATCCTCTGTCAATCGCTTTTTGCGGCGAACCCGTGGGGAAATCGGGAAGAAGACAGGAAGCGCCGGGCCGTCTCCGGCCCGGCGGTGCGCGGTTTTCCGGGTTTCAACCGATTTTCACGGTTCGTGCCCCCTCCATCGGATCCTTGAGCGGGATCGAGACCTTGAGCACACCGTCTTGGTAAGACGCCTTCGCCTTGCGGGAGTCGACCGGGCAGCAAAAGGCGGCGGCGGAGACATATTCGAAGTCCTCGCGCGGGGCGACGAGGCTGTAGCTGTCGTCGCGGACCTTGAGCTGGATGGATTGCTTCTTCACGCCCGGAAGGCAGATTTCCAGTTGGATCCGCTGTTGCTCCTCGTCGATGTAGGAACAAACATCGGCGGCCATGCGCAGTTTCTCTTTTTCGGAAGACATCACGGCACCTCCTCTCGTCGTCGGGCCCTGCGGGAACCACGCCGGCAGGGCGGCCGTAGATCTATCGCACACTAAGGCAGGCAGAAGGAATTGCAAGGCGCGCTCGGGTTGACAACCCCTCCGGCCTCGCTTAGCAGTGGCGACAAGGAAGGAAACGCGGGAGGGCGTCGTGATCGTCGTCGGGCTCACGGGGGGGATCGCCAGCGGCAAGTCGACGGTCGCTTGCCTCTTCGAGGAGCTGGGCGCCCGCCGCATCGACGCCGACCTTCTCGCCCGCGAGGTCCTGGAACGCGGCTCGCCGGGCTGGGAGGAGGCCGTCTCCCGTTTCGGCCGCGAAATTCTCCTTTCCGACGGCCGGATCGACCGCAAGGGCCTTGCCGTACGGATCTTCCGCGACGCCGAAGAGCGGCGCGCGCTCGAGGCCATCGTGCATCCGCGCGTACGGGAGGCGGTGCGGCGGCGCCTGGCGGAGATCGCGCGTGCGCCGGATGCGGCGATCGTCCTTCTCGAAGTCCCGCTGCTCTTCGAAACCGGGATGGATCGGGACTGCGACCGGGTGATCGTCGTCTGGCTTCCGGAGAACCTCCAAGTGGAGCGCCTGGCCGCACGCGACGGGCTCGGCCGCGAGGAGGCGATCCGCCGCATCCGCACCCAGATGCCGCTCGCCGAAAAATGCGCCCGTGCCGACTGGGTGATCGACAACTCGGGGACGCCTGCGGAGACGAGGTCCCGGGTGCAGGAAATCTACCGCCGGCTGACCGTCGCCGACGACCGTCGGGGCTGAAGCCCCCTACCCCGTCGGCGGTTCGACCAGGCGCTCGAGGATCAGGCCGAAAAAACCCTTTCCCGCCGCGTCGGAGAATCGCCAGCCCAAGTGGTTCCGACAGGCGGCGCACAGCGCCACCCGCCAAC
>CAZQUP010000078.1:0-4828 GCA_964596545.1 uncultured Desulfatibacillum sp.
CTCGAGGCGCTGTGGACTCCGAAGCTCGATTTCCGCGCCGGAACGAGCGGCTGTCAGCACACCTGCATCGCCTGCGGCCGGCTCTGCCCCACGGCCGCGATCCGCCCGCTCCGACTCGAGGAGCGGCTGGGAACCGCGGAGTTCGCCTCCCGAGGCCCCTTGCGCATCGGTTGCGCTTTCGTCGACCGCGGCCGCTGCCTGCCCTGGGCGATGGACCGCCCTTGCATCGTCTGCCAGGAAAACTGCCCGGTCAGCCCCAAGGCGATCTTCACGCGGCCGGTCTACACCGAGGTGCGCCTGGCCGACCCCCGGATCGTCCAAGAGGCCGCCGGAGAACGGATCGGGCTCGCCGCGGGCCGGCTTCCGCCCGGCCGTTTCGCGACCGGAGATTACTACGTGCCGTTGCCCTCGGGCAGGCGCCTTCGCATCCGCGCCCACGGGGAACAGGCGATCGAGCTTGCCGCCGCGATCCCCCCGGCGGAGCTTCCCCCGCCGGGAAGCCCGCTGTCGGTGGCGATCCGCCTGCAGCAGCCTTACGTCGACCCGGAGCGCTGTATCGGCTGCGGCGTCTGCGAACACGAGTGCCCGGTGCTGGGAAAGCGGGCGATCCGCGTCACGGCGGAAAACGAAAGCCGCCACCCCCGGCACCGCATGATCCTGTGACCCCCCGCCTTCCCGGCCCCCGGGCCGAGGAAGCCTGAAACACGTTTCTTGGAGGAGTCCGATGAAAGACGCCCCTTCCTGTTCCCGCAGGCAATTCCTCAAGACGACCGGCGCGGCCGGTCTCGGGTTGCTCGCCGCCTCGGCGCTCCCCCCCGCCCTCCTCGCCCAGGAGGCCCCCCGGGTCCCCACCCGTCCCTTCGGCAAAACGGGGATCGAGGTCGCGATCCTTTCGCTCGGCGGCATGTTCGACATCCCCGGAAACCAGCTCATGCTGCGCCAGGCGGTGCGCTGGGGGGTGACCTACTGGGACACGGCCAACTCCTACGAGGGTGGAAACAGCGAACTGGGGATCGGCAAGTACTTCGAAAAATACCCCGAGGACCGCAAGAAAATCTTTCTCGTCACCAAGTCCACGGCCTGGACGCTCAAGGGAATGAGCGACCATCTGCAGCTCTCGCTCGAGCGCATGAAGACCGACTACGTCGATCTCTTCTTCGTCCACGCCGTGCGCAGCATCGGCAAGATGGACGAGGATGTCCGCCGTTGGGGCGAAAAGGCGAAGGCCGAGGGCAAAATCCGCCTCTTCGGCTTCAGCACCCACAGCAACATGGAGGAACTCCTGCTTGCGGCCTCGCGCCTGGGCTGGGTCGACGGGATCATGATGACCTACAACTACCGCCTGATGCACACCGACGAAATGCGCCGCGCCGTGGACGCCTGCGCCCAGGCGGGGATCGGACTGACGGCGATGAAAACCCAGGGCGGAGGCCCGGTCGGAACCTCAAGCGAACAGGAGCTCCAGCTCGCCGGCCGCTTCGTGAAGGAAGGCTTCACCCCTGGGCAGGCGAAGCTCAAAGCGGTGTGGGAAAACCCTCGGATCGCCAGCATCTGCTCGCAGATGCCGACGATGGCGCTTCTCTCCGAGAACACGGCCGCCGCGGTGAACCGCACCCGGCTCTCCGCGGCCGGCCATGAGGCGCTCGCCGAGCTCGCGGCGGCCACCGCGGGAGCCTATTGCGCGGGTTGCTCGCGGATCTGCGAGCCGGCCGTCGCCGAGGGGGTGCCGGTCGGCCGGGTCATGCGCTACCTCATGTACGCGCGCGGCTACGATCGAGGCGACTTCGCCCGCGCCCGCTACCGCGCGCTTCCGTCCCGCGTGCGTGAAGCGCTCGCCGGCGCCGATTACGCGCGGGCCGAGGCCTTGTGCCCGCAACGGCTGCCGATTGCGCGCCTCATGGCCGAGGCGGCCTGCGAACTCGCCTGAGCAAGGAGGCGTAGCGGCGGGCCAGGGCTTCGGCCTCCGAGGCGACCGCCCGCCGCAACCCTTCGGGGGCCAGCACCTCGGCCTGCCCCCCCCACTTCAGCACCCAGCGCTTGATTTCCTCCTCCCCGGCCACCTCGGCCTCGAAGAGAACGCTTCCGTCCGGCTCGCGCGCGATCCGCTGGCTGGGGTGCCAGGTCTTCTCGAGAACGTAAGGGGCGGCCTCGGGAGAAAACCGCACGCGCACGGTAGCGGGCGGGCCGTGAAAGACCCCGAAATCGGCCTGAAGCACATCCTCCGCTCGGAGACCCTCGGGGGGCGAAAACCCCTCCGGGGTAACCGCCAGGCGGCGGATGCGGTCCACGGCGAAGACGCGGATGTCCTTTCTCAGGTGGCAATAGGCGAGCAGGTAAAAAGAGCCGCCGTGGTAGAGCAGGCGATAGGGATCGACCCGGCGGCGGGTAGGACGCGCCGCGGAAACCGCACGGTAGGTGATGTCGATCCGGCGCGCGGCGCTCACCGCAGCCGCGATCTCCTCCAGCACGCCGCGGTAGGCTTCGTGGCGCTTGGCGGCCGGTGCGGCGACGGCGATCGCCTGCTGCTCGCGGTCGAGGTGCGCGGCCATCTCCGGCGGAAGAAGAAGCCGAATCTTCGCTCCCAGGGATTCGAGCGCCTCGTAGAAGACGGTTCCCTCGAGGCCGGCGGCGAGCCTGCGACCCAGGTAAAGCGCCAACAGCTCCGGCAGGGTGAAGGGGACGGGCAGGCTTCTCTTCGCCGGGTCGAGAAGCGACCACACCGTGCGGCGGCCCTCGCGCGCGTTCGTGACCGGGAACCCCGCGGCCTGAAGCGCCTCGAGATCGCGGTAGACCGTGCGCACGTGGCACGCGACGGCGCAGGCGAGCTCGGGGACCCCGCGCCCCGTGCGCGAGGCGATCAACTCCTGCAGGATCCGCCACTGCCGCGCCAGCTGATCTCCGCGTGCCATGGGCCGCTGCCTCCTTTCGGGAAATCGGCGCTCTTGGCGCCGCCGCGGCGGTGTTCGGCCTTTTATAGCACGGCAAGAATTTTTTTTGACCTGTGACCGGATCCGTCACGAAGCCTTGATACTTCGGAGCCCGTCGGGAGGGCCCCTCCCGCAAACCCGAAAACGGCAAGGAGGCCGGTCATGAGGCGAGAAATCGAAAACGAATCCTACGAGGACCGCTTCGAGTACCAAGGGGGAACGCTGATCGAGCACCTGCGCACCCGTGCGGGGAAAATTTTGTGGCGGCAGTGGCTCGAGTTCGAGACGGTCGAGGAGGCCGACGAGGCCTTCAACCTCGATCTCCTCTGAACCGGGAGGCCGCCATGCGGACGGAAGAAAGAAGACGCACGGGAATCGGCTGTTTCGCCCCGCGGGAACGACTGGTCCACCTCCTGCGGCGCCTGGCCGCGATCCCCCTTCGCGAAGCGGCGGGCTCGTCCTGCCGAGGAAAGCTTGCGGCCGCCGCGGAAGGGGCGATCCCCCCCGGCGCGGTCGGCTTTTTCATCGCCCGGACGGCGACGGGTTGGAGGCTCATGATCTTCGAGCGCAACCATGAGGCCTCTTCCGGAATTTGTCGTGCCGCCGGCGATCTGCTACAGGAAGCAAAAACCGTATCCGGAGCCATGCCATGGACATCCGCTGGATCTACATGACGACCCCGAGCCTGGAGGAGGCGCAACGAATCGGCCGCAGGCTCGTCGAAGAGGGGCTTGCGGCCTGCGTGAACGCCCTGCCCGGGATGCGCTCGATCTATGTCTGGCGGGGCAAGGTGGAGGAAGCCTCCGAGGCGGTGCTTATCGCCAAGACGACCGCGGAGCGGGTGGAAGAGCTTTTCGCCGCCGTAAAGCGCCTTCACCCCTACGACTGCCCCTGCCTGTTGAGCTTCACGGTGGAGCAAGGCTTTGCGCCGTTTCTGGACTGGATCCGGGAGTCCGTCCGGAAAGGGGTTTGAAGAGAAGCCGCAAGAAGCGGGGACGATACAGCTCGGGGCGAAGCGAGAGAAGCCCGGGGTCGATGGCGTTGGCGACGTAGGTCACGACCAGCTCGTCGGGACCCGAGGAAAGCGCGGGGTGCCCCTTGGCGGCGTAGCAGAAGATGCCCCCCTCCCCGTCCGCTTCCGGGCAGGAGTAGACCGGAACCGCCGGGCTCCAGGGTCCCTCGGGCTGCGGGGCCCGGCGCACGAGGATCCGCGGCGAAAACCCCTCTTCGCTCGAAACGAGCACATAGCCGCCTTGCGCCGCAAGCGGCGATACCGAAAACTCGGCTGCGATCCCCGTGAAAAGCGGCCGCGCCCGCTCGACCGCAGAAGACCAGCCGCCGCCCGCGTGGAATTCCCAGGAGGTAAAATCCGCGATCCCCGCCCGCGGGGCCCGCGCGAGCAAAAGATGCCGCAAAACGGATCCGCCCTCTCCCCTCTCCTCGAGCGTGCCGTAGATGAAGGCGTGCTCCCCCCGGACGAGGACGGCCTGGCCGAAGCGGCGGTGGGGTGTACCCCACGGCAGTTCGTGGAGGCGAAACCGCCAGCCCTCGGGAGGATCCGAGGGGTTTTCGATCACCGCTAACAGGCTTGCGCCGGGCGAAAAGGCGAAGGCCTCCGGCCCCTCGGCCGGCTGCACGGTGAGAAGAAAAAGATAGAGCCCGTCCGGACCGTTCAGGCCGTGAAAGGGCCAGCGCCAAGCCCCGTATCCGCCCGCGGGGAAAAAGTCGGAGGGCTGCCCGGCGGGGGTGCGGCCGAAATGAAAGGAGATCGCCTCCGCCGCGGGGATCTTGCCCCGTTGCAGGGCGATCGCGTTGCGGACGAAGAAGGCGATCTCGCGTCGGCCCTCGCGCACCTCGCCCACCAGGCTGTCGCCGAAGGTCCAGAGAAGAACGCCGTCTCC
>CAZQUP010000078.1:4861-12902 GCA_964596545.1 uncultured Desulfatibacillum sp.
GGATCTTCTGAAAGCCTCGTCGTACTCGGGGATCGGGGCGACGACGATGCGCGCCGCCGGCGCGCAGGCGAGGAAGAGCGCGGCGAGGCCCAGGACGATCCAGCGCCGCTTCTCAGGCCTCTTCCAGGGGGATCTTCCCCGCATACATCTTCACCCCGCGCGGGGTCGCCCCCGGGCGATAGCCGAAGGGCTTGGTGAACATCGGGTCCTCGAGCACGTAACGCAGGAGTTCCTCGCGCATGCTCGGATGCGCGATCGAGGCGAGCGCGAGCGCCTTTCCGCCCACGGTCAGCTCGCGCAGATCGGCGATCCCCCACTCGGTCACGACGACCACCCCGTCGTAGGAGCTCGCCGTCAGGCCGATTCCCGGCGGGCTGTGCTTGACGATCTTCGATTGTCCCTTTTCCGTCACGCTCTTCATGGCGATGATCGGCGTGCCGTAGATGCGGTCGTTCAGCGCGCGCACGAAGTCCGGCTGACCGCCCACCCCGCTGTAATAGCGCCGCAGCTCGATGAAATCCGCCCAGACGTTGCCGAAAAGATCGACTCCGATCGCCGTGTTGATGGAGACGAAGGGGCTGTTGCGACGCACGGTCTCGGCCGAGTTCGTCCAGGCCGAGGGCCGCATCTGCACCCCGGTTCTCATGTGCACGAAGTCGTAGAGCTCGCGCGAGCCCATGATCAGGCTCGTCGTGCTGTAGCCCTGGTTCACCTTCTTTTTGCGGTTGGTGACGATGCCCGCCTTCTGGAGCGCCATCAGCCCGTCGCCGTAGATCTCGGTCTGAATGCCGAGGTCGCGGTAGGCGGCGCTGCGGATCGAGCCGATCACGGCGTCGGGGATCTTGCCGATTCCCACCTGGATCGTGACCCCGTCGCGGATGAAATGCTCGGCGATCAGCTCGCCGATCCGGCGCTCGGCGGCGGGCAGGTGATCGAAATCCGGGGCGGGGATCTCGTGCACCGGCTTTACGCCGTCGCGGATCAGGTAGTCGATCGAGGAGGCGTCGACGACGCTCTGCCCTTCGGTGAAGGGCATGCTCGGGTCGAGCTCGGCGATCACCACCCGGGCGTTGTCGACCGCCGTGTGCAGCGCCTCGACCGACAGCCCCATGCTGTACTCGCCGGTGAAGGGGTTGCGGCTCACCTTGAAGAGGACGGCGTCGGGCTCGAAGCGCCGCCCCTTGCCGATCAGGCTGTCCAGGTTGGCAAGCGTGCAGGGGAGGTAATAGGCACGGCCCTCGTTCGCCGCGGTCCGCACCTCCCCTGCAGAAAAGATCGAATAGGTCATCACCCGGTCTTGAAGTCCCGGCTCCACGTAGGGAACCGACCCTTGGAGCAGCAGATGCACCATCTTGAGGAAGGGCAGCCCGGTCTTCCTCTCCTTGACCGCGGCCGTCAAGGCTTCGAGCGAGGCCGTCGGCGTAGCCGCATTCGAGCCGACGTAGACCGTGATCTCCTGCTTTTGCCGGAAATGGGCGATCAGCACATCGGCGATCTCCTCCAGCCGGATGATCTTGGGCTCCCCCCCCATGGAAAAAACCTCCCCGTTGCCTTACATTGCCCGTGCCGCTTCGTTTGAATCGAGGATCGATCTACCCGGATTCGGGGTGAAACTCAACCGCAAGACGCTCGGAGTCCACCGATGAAGACCGTCCGCGCGGCCGCTTGCCTTCTTGCGGCCCTGCTTCTTCTTTGCGCCGCCGAAGCCGCGGCCGCATCGCTTCGCTGCGGGCCAAGGCTCATCACCGAGGGTGACCCGCGCGAAAAGCTTCTCCAGGAGTGCGGCCCGCCCACGGAGGCCGCTTCGTGGCAAGAAGAGCGCTGGGAGGAATTCGACCACCCGCCTTCGCCCCGCCTCTACCGCGAGTTCGAGCGCCGGCGCGGGGGCGGCTACGGGGTGCGCCGCCTCGTCCAGGTGGAGCAGTGGATTTACAACCACGGCCCGAGCCGTTTTATCGACATCGTGCGGATCGAAAACGGCTTCGTCCGCCGCATCACCAGCGGCGGCTACGGCTACTGAGACGGAAGGCTTCGATCGCCGCAACCCCGGGAAATCCTTGTTCGAATTGACTTGGCACAAGGCCCCGGATATAGTGAAATCGTGCATTCGAGGCCCGTTTCCCTTTCCGGCAGATCCCCTTTCCCCCGCGAGGGCATGCGCGTGCGCCGCACGGCCGGTTTCACCATCGTCGAGATGATCGTGGTGCTGCTGCTCATGACGCTCCTTGCCGCCACCGTGCTCGGCCGCGCGGTCACGACCGCGGAGATCGACCTTTCTTCCGCCGCGGACAAGGTGCGAAACCAGATCCGCTACGCCCAGGCCATGGCGATGAAGACCGCACATCCGGCCGCTCCGGTCTGGGGGGTGAAATTCTCCGGCGCCGAGTACTGGGTCTTTCGCGGCGTCAACCCCGATCTCGCCGCCAACGAGCGCCGCGTGCCCGGCGGGGACTACCCCGCCGCCGGCAACCGGATCCGCGAAGAGGATCTCAAGGCCGAGATCCTGGAAAACGCGGTCGTCTTCTTCGATCGCATCGGACGGCCCTACACGGCCTACACCGATGAGACGATCAACACGCCCCTTGCCGCGCAGCTGCTCCTCACCCTGCGCGCCGGGGGCGAAACCCGAACGGTCGGCATCGAGCCCGAGACGGGGCTCGTGCGCTGAGGGCGAAATGCGGCCACCCCCTTCCCGCGCCGGCTTCACGCTGATCGAGGTGATCGTCACCATCGTCGCCGCGGCGATCGTCGGGGTGATCTTCATCCAGTTCATGGGAACGGCGATGAGCCGGAGCGTCCGGCCCCTGGAAATCGTACGCGGCGAGGCGGCGGCCGAGCGCTTGCTCGAGCGGATCACGGCGGACTACGTCTTTGAGGTGAACCGCGACCCGGCGGGGGCTCTGCTCACGCTCAAGAGCCGGATCGACCCTCCCACGCGCCAGTACGGGGAGACGGTCTCCGCGGCCTACATCCAGTTCGACGCCGGCGGAAACGAGAGCCCCTACACCGGCCCGGCCGCCGAGGCCCGAACGCTCAAGGTCACGGTGAACGCCGCGGGAAACGATCTCGTCGCCCTCTTCACCCGCAGCCGCACGGCGAACTCGCCGCCGGTCGCTTTCTGACGATGGAACGGAAATCCGGCCAGGGCTTCATTTTGATCGAGCTCGTCACCACCCTGATCCTGATCGGGGTGATCGGCGCTTTCGCGGGGCTCTTCCTCTACACCGGGGTGAACGGTTACATCGCCTCGCGGCGCAACTCCGAGGCCGCGCTCAAGGCCCAGATCGCCCTCGACCGCATCAGCGCCGAACTGCGTGCGCTCCAACCGAGCCCCGCCCCCACGTTTACGACCCGGCGGATCACCTACCGAAACGATCTGGGCGGCGGAAACCGCACGCTCGAGATCGAAAACGGCCCCCAGGGCCCCGGAATCTATCTCACCGTCAGGGGCGTGAAATATCTTTTGCTCGACAACGTCCCGGTCGAGACCGCGGAGATCGCCTACAGCGCGGGCCGCGATCTCGACAACGAAAACAACGACAACGAGATCGAATCGATCCGCGTCTCCTTCCGCATGGCGGGGCTCGAGACCCCCTTCACGGTGGAGATCTACCCGCGGGCCCTGATCAACGCCCCATGAAAGAAGTCCGCATGCCCGGCACCCGCCCCCCCTGGATTCGAGCCCTCGGAAGCTTCCTCAGGCCGCTTTTCTCCCGCTCGGGGAACCTCCTCGCCTACGTCGTTCTCGTGCTGGTCATCTTCGGCCTGCTCGGGGCGCTCATGGTCTCGCTTTTCAGCACCTCGCTCGCCGGCTCGGCCGAGGCGAACGCCCGACGCCGGGCGGTCTACCTCTCCGAGTCCGGGCTGCGCTACGGCATGAGCGAGCTGCGCGGCACGGGGTTTTCCGCCGCCGCGATCAACCGCCTGAACACGACCCTACACCGCCTCTCCCCGGTAGGGGAATTCCAGATCAACGCCTTCAGCCCGTGGTTCGAGTCGGCGACCGACCAATCGATCGAGCCAGCCGGCCCTGTGCGGCTGAACGTCGCCAAAGGCCGGGTCCCCGAAGGGTTCCTCGGCCGGATTCCCGTCAGCGCCCCGCTTCTGCGGCTCGTCAATTTCGACTTCATCAACCTCGGCGGAACGGGCATCCCGGAGACGGCGAAGACCTCGATTTCGGGGGCCGCCCTCATCGACGACAACACGCTCGATTTCCAGGCAACCGACGATTTCATCGTCGGCAAGGGCGAGACGATCTGCTTTTCGGTGCACCCCTTCGCCGCCGGACAGACGCTCATGACCCTGGGAAACTTCGATCTGCAACCGGTCGCCAGAAACATTTTTCCGTTGCGGGACGGGGCCTTCCGCTTCCGGAATTGCGACTTTTTTTACCGCTCGGCCGAAGACCTGGGTGACCGCTTCCGGCTCTACAGCTTAAGCTCGACGCAGAGCACGTGTATCGGGATCCCCTTCACGAACATCCCGGCGGACGAGGAGATCATCTTCTCGCCCCGGAACTATCTTCTGACCTCACGCGGCATCTCCGGCGAGGTGAGCTACGGCGGCGATCTCGACCATGCGATCGGCGTTACCAGCCACGCGGGTCTTTCCCCGAACGAGCGCGGCGCGGACATCGCCTTCGAGGAGGAGACCGATCTGGCAAGCGTGCTGCGGCAGGTCAAGCGCTCGGAAAGCGACCGTTTCATCACCGTGGATAACGAACAGAGGGCGATCATTTTGGGAGGCGAATCGGGTCCCGCACTGGGCGGCGTCTTCTTCCGCGACACGCGGAACATCGGGGGCGTGCGCGAGTACTGCAACGCCCAGGGCTGCTTCTTCCACCGGGGAATCCGCGTCTTCTTCACTCTTCAGTACAGCGGAACGGGGGACGGCCTCGTCTTCGCGCTCGTCAACGGCAACCCCGCCAAAAACGATACGGCCTCGATCGGGGGCGACATCGAGCGCAGCGAGCTCTTGGGCTTCGCCGGCGACAGCCGCCTCGACCCTGAGGGGACGATCTTCCTCGACAACTCCGGTCCTGCGCGAGGGCTTCTGCCGCCGAAGATCGGGCTCGAGTTCGACACCCGGGTAAACTACAACCCGGCGCTCGAGCAGAGTCTGCGCTACTGCGAGGGGTCGAGCCTGAAGCCCGACACGCGAAACGACCCCGGCGCCGGCGGCCGGGACGCCGTACAATACGTATTCTGGGGCAACAGCTCCTTGAACATCCCCTGCCGCCGGGAACCCTATTGCGGAGGGGCAAGCTCCTGCCGCGGGGACCCCTCCTACGACGACAACCGTCACAACGCGATCGGGGACGGCACCCAGAACTGGGCCTATCTCACGGGCGGGACCCTCGAATCCTCCCCCGCCGTCGCCGCCGACGGAACGATCTACTTCGGCTCCGGGGACGGCCACCTCTACGCCTTGAACCCGAACGGCACCCTGCGCTGGCGCTTCGCCGCCGGAGGCCGGGTCTACTCTCCCGCCGTGGGGGGAGGCGGCACCGTCTACGTTGGCTCCGAGGACGGAAATCTCTATGCCATCCATCCGGGCGGCTATGAACTCTGGCGCTACGCGACGGGTGGTGCGGTCAAGACCCGTCCGGCGGTCTCGCCCGTGGGAAACCTCTATTTCGGATCCGACGACGGCTGGTTCTACGCCCTCACTTCCGGGGGTGCTCTGCTGTGGCGATACAACGACGGCTCGCCGATCCGCTCTTCAGCCGCGTTTTCGCCATCCGGCGGGACGGTCTATTTCGGCTCCGATTCCGGCGTCTTCTATGCTTTCACCGCCGCAAGCGGAACACTGGTCGGCCTTACGGTGCCGACCCCCATCAACGCCTTCGTCTCCTCCCCCGCCGTAGGCCCCGACGGCCGGGTCTATGTCGGAAACGACAACGGCCGCATCTACGCCTTCAACAGCGCGGCAAGCGGTGTCGTCTGGTCCGTGGCCACCGGAGAGGCGGTGCGATCCAGCCCGGTGGTGAGTGCCGACGGATCGGTTTACGCCGGCTCCATGAACGACCGCCTTTATGCGATCGACGCCGCCACCGGTGCGGTGCGCTGGACCTACCAGGCCGGCGGGAACATTCAGTCGCCGATCGCGACCGATGCCGACAACCACGTCTATTTCGGCTCCGACGACAACCGCGTTTACGCACTCTACGCCGACGGGAGCGTCAAATGGACCTTCGAGACCCTCGGGGACGTGCGGGGAAAGCCCCTCGTTCTTGCCGACGGGACGGTCTACGCCGCATCCTTCGACTTCCGCCTCTATGCCATCAACCAGTTCGCCAACCCCAAAAACTACCGCGACCGGCTGATCACCTACGACAGCGGCCGGGTGGGCGGAGCTCCCGCGGTCGTGGACGATCCGAACGACTGGCTGAAAAGCGCCGCCTCGCGCGGCCCCTGGGCGGTTCGGATGGAGATCACGCGCAGCCGTTTCGCAAGCGGCGGGACCTATGCCTACAGCCTGAAAACCTGGCTCCGCCAATGCACCACCGCGGCCTGCAGCGGCGAAAACGAGCCGCTCTCGAGCTTCTTCGCCGACACCCGCGTCAACTATTCGCCCAGTACACGGCCTGCCCAGCTCGAGCAGACCATTCATCTTCTTCCCGCCGATCATGCGGATTTCGAGCGCGTCATTTTCGGCTTCACCTCCCAGACCGGCCCGGGCGATCTCCAGACGGCGACGATCCGCAATTTCCGGCTCAGCTTCATCCGACCCGACGACCCCACGGTTGCGAACGATCCCACCTGGCCCTGAGCGGGCGCTGGTTTCCCCCAGGCGTGGAAGCCCGGTTGATGTTGGGAATGAAAACTCTCATTTTGAGGCACAATATTTCTTATCTGATCGAAATTGCTGTTTTTTCTTGACAGCCTAAAATCAGGAAGAGTAATTTCAGACAAACTTGTCCGCTCTCTTCATGTGTCTCTGATGCGGCATCATTGTTTTCGCCGGGGGAATATCGGCCAACCGGATCCTTGGGGGAGGTGGTGATGAAAAAGGAAAAGTTTTTATCCCGGACGCTGGTTTTGCTGGTTTTCCTGTTTTTGTTCACCCCTCGGCTCGAGGCGGTCCCCATCGAACTGAATTCCCTCTACTCCGGCGACACCCCGAAAGGATCCGTTCCTTGGCTCATCGCCGACGTGAGCGACCGGGGGGAGGGCGGCGTGCTTTTGCTTCTCAATGCGCAAAACCTCACCGGCACCCAGTTCGTCGGCTCATGGTTTTTCAATTTGTACGATCTAAGCGCTAGCACCGTTGTGCTTCCCTCCTTCGAAGCCGATTACATTCCCACGGCCTCGTTCGCCTTTTCCTTCAGCCCGAGCGGTGGGCTGGGTCTGGGTACAAGCCCGCTGAGCGGCTTCGAGATCGGATTCGATTTCCCGTCTTCCAACAACGGAAACGGCAACCGCTTCTCCGCCGGAGAGACCCTGCGCGTGATCCTCTCGGGGGTGACCGCCAGCTCCTTCTTCCCCCCTCCGGGTGCAGAGGGCTACCTCTCCGCCGCGCACATCCAGGGGATTTCTCTCGACTCGTCCGCTGATGCAAGCGCTTGGATCGCGGCCCGAAGCACGACGCCCCCCGGGCCGCAGCCCGTCCCGGAGCCAAGTGCGATCCTGTTTCTGGGCCTGGGATTGACCGTGACGACGGGATTTTTGCGTAGAAAGATCTCTTAAGGAAAAACGCCAAGCAGCTCTCGAGCGAGCCATGGCAACCGGGCGGGGAAATTCCTCCCCGCCCTTTCTTTTTTCTACGATCCCTCGCCGCCGCATTCCTCCTCGAACCAGTCGGGGTCCGGCGCGGCGGGCTGCTTGACGATAAGCACGCTCGCCTCCGTCCGCGGCAGGATGCGCATGGGGAGGGTCCCGATCGTGCGGCGGTGCACGTCGTGCTTGCCGCTCTCGCCCAGGACGAGGAGGGCGTCCGCCCCGGCGGCATCGAGGATCACGCGGTAGCGCCGCAGCCCCACGGGCCGGGAGATCGCGGCTTGGCGGCCGGCCCGGGCGAGCCAGGCGGCCGCGGCGTTCAG
>CAZQUP010000079.1:0-12673 GCA_964596545.1 uncultured Desulfatibacillum sp.
CCTCGAGCAGAAACGCGTAGTGCCGGAGGTTCGCCTCGGGGTAATCGTCGGTCAGACCGAAGGCGACGACGAGCGGCAGCCCCCGGCGATTCGCCTCGACGGCCGCGAATTCGAGCGCAGGGTTCTCCTCCGCGCGCTGGGACTGCTGCATCCAGTAGAGGACGAAGCGGCCGCCGCGGCCGGGCGGCCGGTCGTTCAGCCGCTGGATGCGGCCGGGGGGAATGCCGGGGAGCGTCATGGACCGACCCGTGAAAGCGGAGGGCGTTTACGGTTTCACCGCGGCCTTGGCCCTCGTTCGCTCGCGGTGCCATTCCTCGAGTGCGGCGACGGCCTGGTTCAGGCGGTAGCGGCCGTCGGCGAAAACCCCGTAGTCGCCGCCTCCGGCCATGGCCGAAGCGAAGCGGATCGTGTTCGCGTAAATGAGCCACACGTCGGCCCAGCGGCGCTCGATCGGCTCGTCAAAGGGGCTTCCCCCTCCGGCGGGTCCGGCGGCGAGACCGGCCTTCCAGATCTCCTCGAGGACGGCCGTCGCATCGCGCGTCTTCGCGTTCGTCTCGGCGATCGTGTGCTCGAAGCGCGCCCAGAATCCGTTCACCCAGGAGCCGCCGTGACAGGAGAGGCAAACCGCCTGGAGCGTACGGCGGCGCCGCTCCATCTCCTCCGGGCCGATCAAGAAGGCCTCGGCCGGTTTCCCGGAGAGGTCGGTGGGAAGCGGCATCCCGGCCGTGTTGCGGATGACCGTCGTGTCCGGGGAGAGGGGGTGGGGATGCGCGTAGATCAGACCGAAGAGCCGCCAGGGAAGGCGGTCGTTCATGCGGTGTGTTCTGCGCGCCACGGGCCGGCCCTCCGGAGTGACGAGCGCGCTCACGTGGCAGGCGGCGCAGGTGGGGGCGGTGAAATCCCGGCCCACGGTCCAGGGCACGCGCTCGAAGTTCCACTCCGCGGCGTGGGAGGAAAAGAGATTTCCGTGCTTGCTCGCCTCGTAGACCTTGAAGGCCGGGACATCGGGCCCGACGTGGCATTCTTTGCAGGTGTAGGGCTGGCGGGCGGTCTTGACCGCAAAGAGGTGCCGCGTGTGGCAGGCGGCGCAGGAGCCGAGCGTTCCGTCCAGGTTCACGCGGCCCACCCCCTGGTTCGGCCAGCCCTCGATCACCGGGAACTCGAGCTCGCCGGCCAGCTCGGTGGTGCGGCGCTCCTTGCCGACGACCCGGAGTTTCGTCCCGTGGCAATAATAGCAGCCCTCGGCCCGCGCCGGCTCGGCGGCGGGCTCGATCGCGGGTTTTCCCCTTCCCGGACGGATGCGTCCAAGGATCGTGTGCTCGAGGTCGCGGAAGAGGGGGTTCCCGGCGAGGTTGCCGTAAGCGCGGGACATCAGGTTCTCGGCGTACTGGGAGGTCTCCTCGGGGTGGCAGGTGCGGCAGTCGCCGGGGCTGACGACCAGATGGATGTCGAAGCCGTTGTGCTCGAAGGTGTCGGCGTGGTCGCCGGGGCGCAACCCGTGGCACTCGAAGCAGCCCACGGCGTAGCCTTCGAGTGCGGCGGGCACCGCGGCCGCGGAGAGCCTGCGGGACGCCCCCGGGACCGCCAGAGCCTCAGCCGGCGTGATCCGGGCGTGGCGGCTTTTTTCCCATTCGGCCACGATCCCGGGATGGATCTGGCGGTGGCAGTCAAGACAGCTTTCGGTCTCCGGGCTCACCGGGGCCGCGGCGAAAGCGAGACGGACGGGGATCCCCGCGGCCAGGATCAGGGCCGTGAGCAGCAATCTCCGCATGGGAGGCGGCCTCCTTGGAGGGATCGGTCGGATGGGCTTCCGGACTGTGGGCGGATTCTGGCAGAAGGGCGAAAAAAAGGCAACGCCCGCACGCGGGCGTTGCCGGAGACAGATCGATCGAGGCGGAATCGTATCAGCCGGGAATGGAAACCGGCGCGAACTTTCCGATGTAATTCAAAGTTTCCTCGTATTTGCCGCGCATGTCCACGGTCCCCTTGTCGATTTCCTTCTTCTGGGGCGACCACTCCGTCGGACACTCGTTTCGCAGCTGCTCGATCCTGGCCTGCATGTCGGCCAGGAGAATGTTCAGATCCTGCACGTTCTGCAGAATCTTCTCGCGCTCCTTGCTTCCCAGGCTCTCCACCTTGCGGGTCAAATCGTACATCTTCGCCTTCCACGCGGTGAGCTCCATTTCCATTCCCTTGCAGTAATCGATCACGTTCATCGGGGACCTCCCTTGGTAGACAGTGGGTTCAACGGATGAAACCAAGTTTCCTCTAACGAGGTGCCCAAAAATAGAACCCGAAAAGGCCGTGTCAAGGAACGGGGGTCGGGCCGGAAGGCGCGGCCGGAAAACAAACGGGTCTGGGGCGGGGGAAAAAGCGCTCCGGCGGGGAGGCGGCCCCGCCGGAGGCGGCGGCGATCGCCAGCAGCATCCCCCGAAAAACCGTGCGGTGGACGGGCTCGAACAGGCTCCCGTAGAGCAGTCCCGCCAGGCCGCGGGGAAGGAAGCGCGAAATCAGGCGCAGCTCGCAGCGATCCCCCCGCTCTTCGATCTCGAACTCCAAGAGCGCCTCCCCGGGAGCCTTCATCTCCGAGAGGAGACAGAGCCGGTGCGGGGGCTCGAAGAGGAGCACGCGCCAGAAATCGAAGCGCCGCCCGGCGTCCAACCCTCCCGCGGGAGGGCAATCCGCAAGCCCTCTTCCCCCGAGCAGGCGGTCGATCGTCCCCCGCAGCCGCCACAAGGGATGGAAGGCGAAATAGCCCGATTTCCCGCCCAGGCGGGAAATCACCCCCCAGATTGTTTCCGCCGCGGCCCGGACCCGCAGACGATAGGCGATCTGCATGCGCGTTCCGCCGCTGTATTCGGCGTCTCCGCAGTAGGGCCACTCGAAAGGCAGCAACCCTCCGTTCGGCCCCCAGCAGGAGTTCCAGAGCTCCTGGGAGAGCCGTTGCAGGGAAAGCCGGATCGCCTCGCGGCAGGAGAGCAGCCGCTGGGGGATGATCTCGCGGATGCGCGCCTCGCGGCAGACGGCGTCGCTGGTCAACCCCTCGGCGAGCGGCAGCGCGATCGCCCGGGGGACCGGGGTGACGAGGTGAATCCAGTGCGCGGACAGGCGCGGCGAGAGGACCGGCACGGGCAGGATCAGCCTTCGTCGCAGCCCCGCCTCCTCGGCGTAGATCCGGAAGAGTTCCTCATAGGTGATCTGCTCGGGGCCGCCGATGTCGAAGGAGGCGCCCGCCGTCTCCTCGCGTTCGAGACAGCCGACGAGGTAGCCGATGACGTTCGAGATGGCGATCGGCTGGTTCAGCGAACGCACCCAGCGCGGGGTCGTCATCACCGGCAGGCGCTCGACAAGGTAACGCAGGATTTCGAAGGAGGCCGAGCCCGCGCCGAGGATCATCGGCGCGCGCAGCTCGGTCACGGGAACGCGGCCGGCGGCGAGGATGCGCGCGACCTCCAGACGCGAGGCGAGGTGGTGACTGAGGGGGCCGCCCGTCTCCGCGGCCAGTCCTCCGAGATAGAGGATCCGGCGCACCCCGGCGGCGGCCGCCGCGGCGGCGAGGTGCCGCGCGGGCGCGCGGGCAGCCTCGGCGAACCGGCTGCCTTGGGCGATCATCGAATGGACGAGGTAAAAGACCGCCTCGCAGCCGGAGAGGGCGGCGGCAAGCGAATCGCGCTCGAGCAGATCTCCGCGCACCGGCTCGACCCCCGGTCGTCCGTACCAGGGACGCCGGGCGAGCTTTTCGAGCGAGCGCGCGAGCGCCCGCACGCGAACGCCGCGGTCGAGGAGCGCGGGCACGAGCCGTCCGCCGACATAGCCCGTCGCGCCGGTGACGAGCACGGGGGCCTTCATGCATGGGCCTCCTGCTTATCGGTCTCGGCCTCGAGGATGGCGGCGAGCAGCCTTTCCTCGTCGACCGGGACCGAGAGGTTGTGGGCGGCCCCTCCCGGCTCGCAGGTGCGCCGCAGGCCCTCGCGGAAGCTTGGGTCGTCGATATCCCGGAGGCCCAGTTCGGCCATCGTCGTCGGCAGGCCGAGATCGGCGAAGAAGCCCTTGAGCAGCCGAAACTCTTCCGGGTTTCCCTCGAGACAGGCCTGGACGAGAAGTCCCCAGCCCACGACCTCGCCGTGGAGATGGCGGCGGATCTCGGGCAGGACCGTCAGGCCGTAGAGCAGGCCGTGGGCGAGGGCGACGCGGAAAGTCCGGCCGCCCACGCCGCCGATCATCCCGGCGAGCAGCAGGTTGCAGGCGATCACGCGCTCGACGGCGGCCGTGACCCTACCGGTTTTGGCGTCCGCGCAGGCCCGGCGGCCCTCCCGCAGGAGGATTTCGCGCGCGCGGGTCGAGAGATCCATCGCCGCCTGCAGCGCGGGCGAAGGCTCCGGCTCGCGCTCGAAGGTGGGCTTGCCCTCGGACCACTTGGCGAGCGTGTCGGCGATTCCGGCGGCGATCAGCCGCGGGGGGGCGGCGGCCACGACGGCGGAGTCGACCAGCACGAGCTCGGCCGCCTTGCCGTCGATCAGTCCGGTGCGGATCCCCCCCTCGTAGAGGACCGAGAGCGAGGAGGTCGCGGCACAGGTGGCCGCACTCGTCGGCAGGGCGACCAACGGCAGGCCGAGTCGTCCGGCCGCGGCGCGCGCCGTGTCGAGGGCTTTCCCCCCGCCCGTCCCCACGATCACGTCCGCCCCTTCCCCAAGCGCGGCCGCGGCCACGCGTTCGATCTCGGACGGGCTGCACTCCACCCCGAAGCGCAGAAAAACGGGCTCGAGGCCGATCGCAGGGGATGCGGTCCGGATCGCCGGAGCGACGATGGCCTCCACGGTCGCGTCGGCCAGGATCAGCGGCCGGCGGCCGAAGGCGCGGATCGCCCCGGCCGCTTCGGCCAGGGCGCCGGGTTTCTGGACGTAGCGTTTGGGTCCGAGGAAGAGGTCTTCCATGGGCTCAGCGGCTCCTCCGCTCAGGCGTGGTTGCGCAGTTTGAGGGCGATCGGATGGGGGTTGAGATAGACTTGGTCCCGCAGGTACGGCTCATCGTACTTGCGCACATAGTGGTTGAGCAGGGTCACCGGGACGATCAGGGGCAAGTACTCGCGGCGATAGCGCTCGAAGACCTCGAGCAACTCCTGCTTCTCGTCGGCCGAGAGCTGGCGTTTGAAGTAACCGAGGATGTGCTGCAGAACGTTCAGGTTCTTGCGCACCGTCGTCCGCGTGCGCAGCGCCTCCATGAGCAGCTTTTCGTAGTCGCGATAGAGCTCGGCGACCGGCAGGCGCTTGCCCGCGGCGACGAGCTTTCCCATGGCGCGGGCGACGTCCGGGCTGTGGGAGAGGATAAGCAGCTTGTGCCGGGTGTGGAAATCGACGAGGTTCGCAAGACGCTTCGGCAGGGCCAGGGTTTCGCGCCAGCGCTTCAAGATGAAGATCTGCTCGATGAACATCTCGCGCAGCTTGGGGTCGTTCAGGCGGCCCTCCTCCTCGACCGGAAGAAGGGGGAAATGGCGCGTGAAGGCGGCGGCGAAAATCCCCACCCCCTTCTTCTCGGGCATCCCCTTCGCGCCGTAGACCTTGACGCGCAGCAGCCCGCTGCTCGGCGAGTCGCTCTTGAAAATGAAGCCGCAGAGGTTTTCGCGCTCGAGCTCGCGCACGCGGCGCTCGGCCCACTGTTTCATGCGCTCCGTGTGGTCGACCCCGCTGCGGGTGGTCACCAGACGCGGGTTGTCCGGGTCGCCGACCAGACGCATGCTCTCGCGCGGGATGGGGAAACCCGCCTCGACCTCGGGACAGACAGGGACGAAGTCGAAATACTCGCCTAAGGTGCCGGTGATGTAGCGGTCGTGCTTGTGGCTGCCGTCGTAGCGGACCGGCTGGCCGAGAAGGCAGGCGCTGATGCCGATGCGAATGCGCTCTTCCATCGCGTGCTCCTTCGGAAAAGGCGATTTTCAGCAGCGGGGGGATTTCGCCGTCCGGGCCCTTCTGATATCATAGTCCGCGTCGAAAGGACATCCGCGGGGGGAGTGACCCTGCAGACCTCCCCCTCCCCCCCGGCCGGGAGGCAGGCATGCTGGCGGAGATGATGCGGCTGATCCGGGAACGGGATCTCTGCGTGCTCGCGACCGTCGAGGGCGACCGGCCGTATTGCTCGCTCATGGCCTACGCGTCGGATCCGGAAGGAACCGAACTCTACCTCGCCACCCTGCGGGCGACGCGCAAGTACCGCAATCTCGCCGCCAACCCCGCCGTGAGTCTCTTGATCGACACGCGCGAGACCCGCCCCCGCGAAGAGGCGCTCGCTCTCACGATCGAGGGGGAATGCCGCGTGATCGAAGAGCCGGAACACCGCGCCCAAGCGGGCCGGCTGCTCGCCGCCGCCCACCCCCGCCTCGTCGCTTTGCTCGACAAGCCCGACACGGCGATCCTCGCCGTCCGCCCCCGAAGACTTCTCCTGCTCAAAGGGGTGCACGAGGCGCACTACGCCGAGCTGCAACCCCCGCCGCGCTAGAGATCCCCTTCGCCCACGGTCACGATGCCGAGGTAGCCGTCGACGGCCAGCGGCTCCCCGGTGCGGATCCGACGCACCGCCTCGGGGACCCCGGTGACGCAGGGGATCCCGTACTCGCGGGCGATGATCGCTCCGTGGATCAGCATCCCCCCGCGCCGCTCGACGATCGCCGCGGCGAGCGGGACGACATGGGTCATCCGCGGATCGACGGCGTCGCAGACAAGCACCTCGCCCGCGGCGAAGCGCTCGAGGTCGCCGGGCGAGCGGATCACCCGCGCCGGGCCGCGGGCGAATCCCGGTCCGGCGGGCTGGCCCCGGAGCTGGCGGGGATGGAGGAAGAACTCCGGCCCTTCTTCGTCCGATCCGTCAACGGCTTTCGGCTCCAGCACCGCCGCGAGCACCCCCTGCAAAACCGTCGCATCCCCGCGACCGGCGGCGAGGCGTCGCCGGCCCTCGGCCTCGGCCTCGCGCAGGCGGACTTCGATTCGCCCCACGTGCAGGTTGTCGTCGTCACGCAGGCGCCAGCTCGCCCGGGCGAGATCGAGCAGCGCGGCCGCCTCCCCGCGTCGCTCCTCCGGAAAAGAGGCGTAAAACGCCTCCTCGAGGCGGGAGGCGTCGGCGGCCGCTTCGCGGCGCGCCGCCTCCGGACGGCGGGCCATCTCGCGCAGAAGTCGAACCAGCGGCTGGAGCGCATCCGCGCAGAGCGCCTGACCGCCCAGCTCGCAGGTGAAATCGCCGAAGCGCAGCAGAAAAGCCTCGAGTTCCCGGCGGAAATCCTCGGCGGCGCCGTCGCCGGCGTCCAGGCAGGCGGCGAGCTCCGGTCGCTCGCGCAGGATCGCGGCCAGCCGCGCCAGCGCCCGATTCCGCTCAAGGCTCAAGAGTCCCCCCCGGCGCAGCAGGGTCGTGAATTCGTAAGGGTCCGTCGGTTTGAGCCGCTCGTTGTAGACCTCGCCGAAGAGACGCATCCCGTGGGCGAAGGGGATGAACTCGGCGCGGTAGATCTCCTGCCAGCGGCGGTGGATCGCGCGGCGCCGCTCGATCTCGGAGGCGAGCTCCGCATCCGAAAGCCGCGCGAGATCGACGGCGGCAAGCTCGGCCGCGGTGCGCTCGGCTTCGGGAATCCTTTGTCCCTCGATCTTCGCCCGCAGCTCCTGGAGGTTGGCGAAGCTGCGACGCAGCCCCAGGTACCACGAGCGCCCGTCGTCTCCCGCGCCGCCGCGGCGCGCCGTGGTCGGCCGCGACTGCAAAAGCAACCACTCCCCCCCGCGGCGGGTCCACTCGACGTCCTGAGGGGTACCGAAATGCTCCTCGGCACGCCGCGCCAGCTCGACCACGACGCGCACCTCCGCCGCCGAGAGCGGCGGGACGCGCGAAAGCGCCTCGGGAAGATCCTCGAAGCGCGTTCCCCCGGAGTCGACGACAAGACGCCGGCGACGCTCCGGCGGGGGCTGATGTTCCAGGATCCGCCGCGATCCCCGGTCGACGATCCAGCGGTCGGGCGCGACCGTCCCATCGACCACGGCTTCGTTCAGCCCCCAGGCCGCCTCGACCACGGCCTGCGAGGGGGCGGCCGGGTTCCGGGAAAAGCAGATCCCCGAGACCTCGCCGACCGCCATCTCCTGCACGACCACGGCCATGGCGCTCCGTTCCGGGTCAAGGCCGAGTTCGCGGCGGTAGAGAAGGGCCGCATCCGACCACAGGGAGGCCCAGACGAGCCGAATCCGCGCGAGAATCGCTTCGACCCCGGACACCTGCACGAAGGAGGCGTGCAGGCCGGCGAAGGAAGCCCCCGCCGCGTCCTCCTCGAGCGCCGAGGAGCGTACGGCGACCGGACCTTCACCGAAGCGCCGCGCGAGGGCCTGGCGGAGTCCGGCCTCGAGATCCGGCGGAAAGGGATGGCGCAGAAAGAGGCTGCGGATTCGGGTCGCGCAATCCCAGAGCTCCTCCCAGCGCATTTCGGAAAAATCCTTGCGCACGAGCTCGAGCCGGATACGCTCGGCGAGTCCGCGGAAAGCGCAAAACCGGCGGTAGGCCTCGGCCGGAAGGCAGAGAAAGTCGGGGACGCGGAACCCGGCGTGCAGAAGCTCGGCCAGGCGAAGCGCCTTGCCTCCCACGCGGGGGCGATCCCCGGGTCCGATGGCTGGCGGTGCCAGGAGGGGCCCGCTCATGGCTCGAGGGAAATCTCCATCACTTCCTGGAAGCGGCGCACGAGGAAATAGCGCCGGATGCCGACGGCGAAAGCGGCGCAGGTGGGAGCCTGGGCGAACTCCTCAAGCTCGGGGTGGCGGGCGAGAAATTGGGCCAGCGCCTCTTCGCGGTCCGTCCCGGAAAGCTCCCGGGCCTCGCCGATCCCGGTCACGGCCGCGGCGACGGCGAAGTCCGCGGCGCGGTTGCGGCTGTCGGCGACGAGGAGCGCAACCCGGGGGTCACGTTTCAGGTTCTCGTACTTGCGGGTCGCGCGCGGGGTAAGGAAGAAAAGGGTCGCGAGGCTCTCCCCCGCAGCGAAGGCCACAAGGTTGGCGTAGGGCTGACCCTCCCGCCCGGTGGCGAGCACCGCAAAGCGCTCCGATTCGAGCAGCCGCCGCAGAAGCCCGCGGACCCCGGGGGCATCCTCCGGGGGAGTGGAAGCCGGAGGGCCGTTCACGGGCGGTCCCCGCCGCCGATCAAGGGCAGCTCCTTTTCGACTTCGAAGTAGACCAGGAATTTCGGCTCCCCACCCTCGTCGTCGGCGTAGCTGCGGCGTCTGATCCGGCGGATCAGCTCGGGGTTCTGCTCTTCGCGGACTTTCTTGAGGAACAGCCGCTTTCCCTGGTAGCCCGAGGTGCGCTCGATGAAGAGAAAGGTCGCGTATGGGTTGGATTTCAGGTTGTGGTGGGTGAGGCGGTCGCGCATGATGAAGGCAAGCGTGCCGTCGGGCATGACATGCGGCCGGGCGTAGATCGCGGCGTCGACCCGGCCTGCGCCGTCGGCCGTCGCCAGCACGCCGGTTCCCTTGTTTTCCTCGAAGTAGTTCTGCAACGACATGGGGTGATCCTCCCTGAGTTTCGATGGAATGCGAAGGATGATAGAGTCGTCCCCGCGGGGATGCAACCCCCCGGGGCCTTTCTCAGCGCGAGGCGTGGGTGGTCAAGAAAACCCCGGCCGTGACCAGGGCCGCCCCGGCGAGAAGCGAGGGGGTGATGGGCTCGGCGAGGAAAAGGGCGGCCAGGAGAACGGCGAACACGGGAACGAAGTTGATGAAGAGACCGGCGCGGACCGGTCCGATGCTGAGGATCCCCTCGGAATACCAGAGAAAGCCGATCGTCGTTCCGCAAAGGCCGAGGTAGACGATGCTTCCCCAAGCGGCGGAGGAATACCCCGCCGCGGCGTGCACCCCTTCGACCAGGGCGAAGGGCAAAAGAGCGGCCGCCCCGGCTATCGAGCTCCAGGTGACGGCCGCAAGCGGCGAGAGCGTCTCCGTCGCCTGCTTTCCCAGAAGCGTGTAGGCGACCCAGGAGGCGACGCACAGCAGAATGCTCGCCTCGCCCGCCCCGAAGCCGCCGCGCAGGCCGGCGACGGGATCCCCGCGGGTGATCACGGTGAGGGCACCCAGCACCGAGATCAAAATTCCCGCGATCTTGCCGGCGTTCATGCGCTCGCCGAAAAAGAGGGCGGCCCCGAGGGCGATGCCGATCGGGTTGTTGGCGATCAGGACGGCGGCGCGGCCGGCCTCGATGCGTTGGAGTCCCAGGAGGAAAAAGACGTTGTAGAGGAAAACGCCGGTCAGCCCCATGAGGAGCACCTGCCGCACCGCCGCCCGACCGCCGGGCGGCCGGAGCCCCTCGCGCAGGCCGAGGACCAAGGCGAGCGCGGAGCCGGCGACGAGAAAGCGCAGGAAAGCCCCGCTGAAGGGGCCGACCTCGGCGGCGAGGATCCGTCCGGCGATGAAGGTTCCCCCCCAGAAGAGCGCGGTGAGCAAAAGCTTGATCGTCATCATGCCGGCAGGCCCCTCGGATAGGCCGCGGTACCCCGCGGGCAACCGGCGGGATAGCACGCCCCATCCCGGCTGTCCAATGGCGCCGGGCCGGCTTGCCGGCCGACCCTCCCTTGGCTATAAGGGCGGCAACCCCTTTTCTCGGAGGCCGCCATGCTCGATTTCCGCCTGAGTCCCGCCCAGGAACAACTGCGCCGCAAGGCCCGCGAATTCGCGCTGCAGGAGATCCTCCCCCTCGCCTGGGAGTGCGACCGCCGCGGGGAAACCCCGCTCGATCTCCTGCGCCGGGCGCGTGAGGCCGGCTTGATGAACGCCGACATTCCGCGGGAGTACGGCGGCGAAGGTCTGGGGCTGCTCGAAAACGTTCTCATCACCGAGGAGCTCGCCGCCGCCTGTGCGGGGCTGGCGACTTCGATCTTCGACAACTCGCTTGGGATGGAGCCGCTGCGGTTATGCGCAAACGAGCCCCTCAAGCGGCGCGTCTTTACCGAACTTCTCTCCGGCTTCAAGCTGATCGCCTTCGCCACATCGGAGCCGACGCTCGGCTCCGATGTGGCCGGCATCCGCTGCCTTGCCCGCCGCGAGGGGGAGGGCTGGGTGCTGAACGGCACCAAGTTCTGGGTGACCAACGGCGGGATCGCCGACTATTTTTCGATCTTCGCGACCCTCGATCCCCAGAGCCGCCACGAGGGGATCTGCGCCTTCCTCGTCGAGCGAACGCAAGCCGGAGTGCGCATCGGCCGGCCGATCCCCAAACTCGGCCAGCGGGGCTCGAACACGGCGGGGGTCCATTTCACGGAGGTGCGGGTCCCGGCGGAAAACGTGCTCGCCCCGCCCGGCGAGGGCTTCGCGCTGGCCATGAAAACCTTCGCCCGCACCCGGCCGGCGATCGGCGCTTTCGCCGTGGGGGCGGCGCGCTCGGCGATGGAGTTCGCCGTCGATTACGCCCGGCGGCGCAAGGCCTTCGGCATCCCGATCGCCCGCTTCCAGGCGATCCAGCACAAGCTCGCCGACATGTTCCAGAAAGTGGAAACCGCAAGGCTCCTCGTCTGGCGTGCGGCCTGGGAGGCCGACCGGGGCGGCGATCCCACCGTCGCGGCCTCGATCGCCAAGCTCTATGCGAGCGAGGTCGCCTTCCAGGTCGCCGACGAGGCCCTGCAGATCTTCGGCGGCTACGGCTACACGACGCTTTTTCCGATCGAGAAGATCCTGCGCGACTGCCGCCTCTTTCGCATCTACGAGGGAACCAGCGAAATTCAGCGCCACATCCTCGCCGGCCACGTGCTCGAGGCCTACCGTCCGATCATGCCCTCCCTCGAGGGCCTCGCCCTTCATCGGGAGGAAGGGTCCCCGGGCGCTCCCGAGACGCGCCGGGCCTGGCGCTGCCGCATCTGCGGCCACGTGCACACCGGCGAGGAGCCGCCTGCGGAGTGTCCGGTCTGTTTTTTCCCCGCCGCGGCCTTCCAGCCGGTCGGAGACGGGTAAACCCGGCCGCGGCTCCTTCGTCTAACCGGGGTAGAACCGAAATCCGGATTCGAAGTCAGGCGGAGGTGCCGATGAAACGATCGCTTCTCGTTTTTGCCGCCCTGCTGCTGCTCCTCCTCGCCCTGCCGTGGGTCGGGCATGCGGGGCACCGCCACAGCCGCACCCATGTCCATCTGGGATTCTGGTTCGGTCCCGCCGCGGTATGGGCCCCGCCGCCGGTGTGGGTCGCCCCGCCCCCGGTCATCTATTACCCCCCGCCCCCGAGGCTCTACGCCGCCCCGCCCCCCGTATACGTCGAGCGCGGCCGGAGCGATGAAGATTACTGGTACTACTGCGAAAACCCGCGCGGCTATTACCCTTACGTCCGCTCCTGCCCCGGAGGGTGGATGCGGGTCGTCCCGGATACGGTTCCGCCGGGTTGGTGAAGAGGCGAGGTGCCCGATGAAACGACGTCTGGGAATCGTGGCGGCGATTGCGGCTTGGACGGCGCTGGGGTGTGCGACCATTCCGCCCGGGCCGAGCGTTCTCGTAATGCCGGGATCCGGCAAGAGCTTCGAGGCCTTTCAGGCCGACGACGCCGTCTGCCGGCAGTGGGCGGAGAACCGTTCCGGCTGGCGGGCGAACGAGACGGTGAATCAAAACCTGGCCGCCGGGGCCGCGGCCGGAGGCGCTCTGGGTGCGGCCGCCGGCGCCCTGATCGGAGCGGCCTCGGGCAACGCAGCC
>CAZQUP010000080.1:0-12531 GCA_964596545.1 uncultured Desulfatibacillum sp.
ACGCGCACGGCGAGCTGGAGTGCACGATCTTCAACATGGACATCCGCAGCTTCGGCAAGGACTACGAGAAATACTACCACCGGGCGATTCGCGCCGGCATCCGCTTCGTGCGCTCCCGCGTGCACTCGGTCGACGTGCTGCCGGAGACCGGCAATCTTTCGCTGCGCTACGTGGACGAGTCGGGAGGGCTCCGGCTCGAGGAATACGATCTTGTCGTTCTCTCGGTCGGCCTGCAGGTACCACAGGCGACCGAGGCGCTGGCCGAGAGAATCGGGGTGCGGCTGCTGCCCTCGCGGTTTGCGGCGACCGAGCCGTTCGCGCCGGTTTCGACCTCGCGGCCGGGAGTCTACGTCTGCGGCGCCTTCCAGGGGCCCAAAGACATTCCCGGGTCGGTCACCGAGGCGAGTGCGGCGGCGGCGGCCGCGGCGGCGGACCTCGCCGAAGCCCGCGGCCGCGACATCGTGCGCCTCGAGCTGCCCGAGGAGATCGACATCGCGGGGCAGGAGCCGCGGATCGGGGTCTTCGTCTGCAACTGCGGCATCAACATCGGCGGCGTCGTCGATGTCCCGGCCGTGCGCGCCTATGCGGAGAAGCTGCCCTACGTCGCTTTCGCCGACGAAAACCTCTTCACCTGCAGCCAGGACACCCAGGAGAAGATCAAGGAGAAGATCCGCGAGCACGGCCTGAACCGCGTCGTGGTCGCCTCCTGCAGCCCCAAGACCCACGCGCCGATGTTCATGGAGACGCTTGAGGCCTGCGGCCTGAACCGCTACCTCTTCGAAATGGCGAACATCCGCAACCAGGATTCCTGGGTCCATGCCGACGACCGCGAGGCGGCGACGCGCAAGGCGAAAGAGCTGGTCCGCATGTCGGTCGCGCGGGCGGCGGCGCTGCGGCGCCTGGAGAGCAAGACCGTCCCCATCCACAAGCAGGCCCTCGTCGTGGGCGGCGGGATCGCGGGGATGAACGCGGCCCTGTCGCTCGCCGACCAGGGATTTCCGGCGGTGATCGTGGAGCGGGAAGCCGAGCTCGGCGGCTTCGCGCGAAGGCTCCACCACACGATCGAAGGGGCGGACATATCGGCTTACCTCCGCGCGCTGATCGGCCGCGTGCGCGGCAACCCGCGCATCCGCGTCCTCACCTCCGCCCGCATCACCGGCTTCGAGGGCTTCAAGGGGAACTTTCAGACCACCGTCGCCGCCGGGCCGGAAGGGGGCGCGGAGAAGATCCCCCACGGGGCGCTGATCCTCGCCACCGGGGCTCTCGAGTACCGGCCCTCCGAGTACGGCTACGGCGAAGATGCGCGCGTTTGCACCCAGGTCGAGTTCGGCGACGCCTTGGCCCGCGGGGAGACGGCGGGCCTGCAAACCGTGGCCATGATCCAGTGCGTGGGCTCCCGCAACGAGAAGAACGAAAACTGCTCGCGGGTCTGCTGCCAGAGTGCGGTCAAGAACGCGCTCGCCCTGAAGGAGCTCTCCCCCGACAGTCAGGTCTACATCCTCTACCGCGACATGCGCACCTACGGTCTGCTCGAGGACCATTACACCGAGGCCCGCCGCCGCGGCGTGATCTTCATCCGCTTCGAGCCCGATACCGCCCCGCTGGTCGACTTCGGCCCGGAGGCCGTCCGCGTCCGGGTCCGCGATCCCATCCTGCAGCGGGACCTCGAGATCTCCGCCGACCGCCTGGTGCTGAGCGCCGGAGTCGTCGCCGCGGACACCGCCGAGCTGAGCGCGCTCATGAAGGTGAACCGCAATCCGGAGGGCTTTTTCATCGAGGCCCACGTGAAGCTGCGGCCCGTGGACCTGCCGGGCGAGGGGGTCTACGTCTGCGGCACGGCCCACGGGCCGAAGCTCATCTCGGAGACGATCGCTCAGGCGCAGGCGGCCGCGGCGCGTGCGGCGACGCTGCTCTGCCGCGACGCGATCCGACTTTCGGCGATTACGGCCAAGCTCGACCCCGAGCACTGCGTCAAGTGCCTGACCTGTGTGCGCTCCTGCCCCTTCGGCGTGCCGCAGTTCAACGAGCAAAGCCGCGTCGTCGAGATCAACGAAGCCCTCTGCCGCGGCTGCGGCGTCTGCACGGCGGTTTGCCCGCGGCAGACGATCCGCCTGAGCTACTACGAGGATGAACAGATCGTTTGCAAGATCGAGGCGCTCTTGAGCGAGGAGGTGGCCTGATGTCCGAGTTCGAACCCACGATCATCGCCTTCTGCTGCGAGTACTGAGGTTACTCGGCCGCGGACCTGGCAGGTTCCATGCGATTGAGCTATCCGGCGAACGTGAAGATCATCCTCGTCCCTTGTACGGGCAAGGTGGACGTGATGCACTTGCTCCAGGCGATCCAGCGGGGGGCCGACGGGGTCTACTGTGTCGGCTGCCTCGAGGGCGCCTGCCACTACAACCAGGGCAATCTCCGCTGCCGCGAACGGGTCGAGCGCGTGCGCGAGATCCTGCAGGAGGTCGGCCTCGAGCCGGACCGGGTGCGGATGTACAACCTTTCCTCGGGGGAGGCACCCACCTTCGTCGCCTACGCGCGGGAGATGACCGAATTGATTCGCCGGCTCGGCCCGAACCCGCTCAAGCACTCGAAACCCTCGATCCGGCTCGAGGAGGCCGCTTGAAGCGCGGGAGTCAAGGCGGCCGGTCCTTCGAGGGAGGCCGCGGGAGGGAAAAGCGATGATCGTTGCCAAGCGCAAACCGTTCGAGGAGATTCTCCGGATGATCGCGGGGCACCGCAAGGTGCTGATCGCCGGATGCGGAACCTGTGTCGCCGTCTGCCTGGCGGGCGGCGAGAAGGAGGTCGCGGTGCTGGCCGCCGAGATCGACATGGCCCGACGGCTCAAGGACCAACCGATCGATCTCGGCCAGACGACGCTTGAGCGCCAGTGCGACCGCGAGTACCTCGCGCAGCTCGACGACCGCGCGGCCTCTTATGAGGCGATCGTCTCGCTCGCCTGCGGCGTGGGAATCCAGTTTCTCGCCGAGCGTTTTCCCAAGATCCCGGTCTACCCGGGGGTGGATACCTGCGGACTGGCGGTCAACCAGGATGTCGGCTGGTACGAGGAGCGTTGCCGCTCCTGCGGCCGCTGCGTGCTTGACCGCACGGGGGGCATCTGCCCCGTGACCCTCTGCGCCAAGGGGCTCTATAACGGCCCCTGCGGCGGAACCAACCGCGGCTCCTGCGAGGTCGACCCCGAGCAGCCCTGCGCCTGGTATGCGATCTACGAGCGGCTCAAAGGGCAAGGGAGGCTCGATCGCATCCGCGCCATCACGCCGGTCCAGGAATGGAGGGACACCCTGCCGCGGACCCTGATTCAGCCGGGATACCGTAAACCGGAGAAAGCCAAGTCCTGAGCCGCCGCCGTCGGCTCGCACCGATACCGCATTCGACCGAGGGGTGAGACCCATGATGAAATCGGGCAGCAACCTGGAGAAAATCCTGCGTGCGGGGCATTTCGCGTTCACCGGCGAGCTCGGGCCCCCCCGCGGCGCGCATGCCGAGGAGGTGCGCAAGAAAGCCGCTCACCTCAAGGGTCGGGTGGACGCGGTGAACATCACCGACAACCAGACCGCGGTCGTGCGCATGGCGAGCTGGGCGGCTTCGCTCATCCTGATCCAGGAGGGGATCGAGCCCAACTATCAGATGGTCTGCCGCGACCGCAACCGCCTCGCCATGCAGGCCGATATTCTCGGGGCCTCGGCCCTGGGCATCCGCAACATGCTCTGCCTGTCGGGCGACCACTGCCTTTTCGGCGATCACCCGACCGCGAAAGGGGTCTTCGATCTCGACTCCATCCAGCTCATCCGCATGGTGAAACAGCTGCGCGACGAGGGCAAGTTCCAGGGCGGCGCCGAGGTGGACGGCCGGCCTTCGATCTTCATCGGGGCGGCGGCGAATCCCTTCGCCGATCCCTTCGAATGGCGCGTCCAGCGGCTGGCGAAGAAAGTCGAGGCCGGAGTCGACTTCATCCAGACGCAGTGCATTTACAACATGGCCAAGTTCCGCGAGTTCATTCGGCTGGCCAACGAAGAGGGCCTGACCGAAAAAGTGTTCATTCTGGCCGGCATCACGCCGATGAAGAGCCTCGGCATGGCCAAATACATGAAGACCAAGGTGCCCGGAATGGACGTCCCCGACGAAATCATCACCCGCCTCCAGGGGGTCGCCCGCGACAAGCAGGCCGAGGAGGGGATCCGGATCGCCCTCGAGCATATCGCCGAATTGAAAGAGATGAAGGGCGTGCATGGCGTGCACCTGATGGCGATCGAGTGGGAACACCGCGTGCCCGAGATCGCCGAGCGTGCCGGCATGCTGCCGCGTCCCGTGGTGAACTGAGCGCCGGCCTCCGGCGCCTTGCGCCCGCACCCTCTCCGGCGGCATCGGCCGCCGGTTTTTTCGGCTTTAAAGTGAATGGTTATTCATATCTTTCGTCCGCCGTATAGTTAGTATTGAACCGAAAAAAAATAGCACATTTTTTTGTTGACATTGCGTTCTGGCCCATATTATTGAATGAACAATCATTCATAAATAGATGAAAAGCGTGAGTACAACCGATTCTGAAGATCGCGCGGCCAAAATCCAACGCATCCTGCAGGCGGCGGTGCGGGTCTTCGCCCGCCAGGGCTTCCACCAGTCGACGGTGGCCCAGGTGGCGCGCGAAGCCGGGGTCGCCGACGGAACGATTTACAACTATTTCCGAAATAAAGACGATATCCTGATCCAGTTTTTCGCCGTACGCGCCGGCCAGGTCTTCGCCCGCTTCCGCAGCGAGACGGCCCGCGGCGGAAACGGCCTCGAAAAGTTGCGGCTGCTCATCCGGGCGCATCTCGAGGAGTTCCAGCGCGACCCGGACATGGCCGTGGTCTACGAGACCGAAACCCACCAGAGCAGCCGTCTCGCCGAGGAACAGATCCGCGCCATGGCGAAGACCTACCAGGACATTCTCGCCGAAATCATCGAGCAGGGCCAGGAGGAGGGGCTTTTCCGCCGCAACCTCTACGCCGGGCTCGTCAAACGCGTGATCCTGGGCGCGGTGCAGGAGACGATCAGCTCCTGGCTGCGCTCGGGCCGACCCTACGATCTGGTCTCCATGGCGGATCCGCTGGTCGATCTCTTCCTCCACGGGATCGCCCAGAGCCCGTCCGCCGCGGAGATGCAACCGCCCAGGACACCGCACACCGAGGAGGGCTGAGGCATGGCGCAATCGATCGCCGATCGCCGGGATGTCGATTTCGTGCTCCACGAACAGCTGCGCGTGGCGGAGCTCGCACAGCACGAGCGTTTCGCCGATTTCAACCGCAAGACGGTCGATCTCCTCGTGGCCGAAGTGCGCAACCTCGCCCTCAAGGAGATTCTGCCCACGCAGAAGGACGGCGACCGCATCGGCGCGCGTTTCGATGCCGGCCGCGTGACCGTGCCCGAGTCCTTTCACAAGGCCTGGCGCGCGCTGCGGGAAGGCGACTGGATCGCCATGACCGAGGATCCCGAATGGGGCGGCCAGGGCATGCCGCACACGGTCGCCATGGCCGCGACCGATTACCTGAACGGGGCGAACTTCGCCTTCATGATGTACGCCGGGCTCACCCACGGCGCGGGCAAACTGATCGAGCGCTTCGGGACTCCGGAACAGAAGCGGATGTTCCTCAAGAATATGTTCAGCGGCCGCTGGACCGGAACGATGCTTCTCACCGAGCCCGAGGCGGGATCCGACGTGGGGGCGCTCAGCACCTCGGCCGTGCGGCGGCCGGACGGGACCTACGCCTTGACCGGAAACAAGATCTTCATCTCCTCGGGCGAGCACGATCTCGCCGAAAACATCATCCACCCCGTGCTGGCGCGCATCGAGGGGGCGCCGGCGGGCACGGCGGGGATTTCGCTGTTTCTGGTCCCCAAAATCTGGGTCCACCCCGACGGGAGCCTGGGCGAGCCGAACGACATCGTCTGCACCGGGATCGAGGAAAAGATGGGGATCCACGGCAACGCCACCTGCGCCATGGCGTTGGGCAGCCGGGGGGCCTGCCGCGGGCTGCTCCTCGGCGAGGAAAACAAGGGCATGCGCACCATGTTCCTCATGATGAACGAGGCGCGCCTGCTGGTCGGCTCCCAGGGGCTCGCCTGCGCGAGCACGGCTTACCTCTACGCCGTGAACTACGCCCGGGAGCGCATCCAAGGACGCCATCTGCTCAAGGCCCTGGACAAGTCCGCGCCCTCGGTCCCGATCATCCAGCATCCCGACGTGCGCCGCATGCTGATCACGATGAAGGCTTACGTCGAGGGCATGCGAAGTCTTCTCTACTATATCGGGCGCCTGGAGGACCTCAAGACGCTCGCCGCCGACGAGGAGCGCCGCAAGGGCTACCAGGGGATGATCGATTTTCTCATCCCCATCGCCAAGGCCTATGTGACCGAGCGCGCCTGCGAGGTCTGCAACCTCGGAATCCAGGTCTACGGCGGCTACGGCTACATCCGCGAGTACCCCATGGAACAGCTGCTCCGCGACTGCCGCATCACGCCGATTTACGAGGGGACCAACGGCATCCAGGCGATGGATCTGCTCGGCCGCAAGCTCGGCTTAAACGGCGGAAAGCCGATGATGGATCTGCTCGCCGAGATCCAGAAGACACTTGCGCTCGCCCGCAGCCGGCCGCGCACCGCCGCGCTCGCCGCCCCCCTTGAGTCGGCGCTCGGCAAACTGGGCGAGGTGGCGATGCACCTGGGCGCCGCGGCGCTCTCGGAGAAGGTCCTGGTCGCCTTCGCTTATGCGCATCCCTTTCTCACGGTCTGCGGCGACGTGCTCATGGCCTGGATGCTCCTGTGGCGCGCGGCGCTTGCGGCGGAGAAGCTGGAGGCCGGCGCGCGCGACAAGGAGGCGCTCTTCTACGAGGGCCAGATCCAGAGCGCCCGCTGGTTTTTGGCCAACGAGATCCCCGTCAGCCTCGGCCGCATGCAGGCGATCCTCGCCGCGGATCCGGCGGCCGTGGAAACGGCCGAGGAGTCCTTCGGCGGCAAATGAGGCGCGCGCGGGCGGCCGTTGTCCGCCCCCGCCGTCCGTGCTATAGACGCACCTCGACCCGTTTGCGGGCGATCCCGGCCCGGCGCGCACCGGCCCCGGCAAAGGAGATGCATGGAACCGGTCCTCGTTCCCCCCGCGGCAGCCACGCTGGCGGGCGTTCCCGCCCGCCTGCTCTTCCTTTTGATTCCGCTTTTCGGCATCGGCCTTTTCGCCTGGATCATCCGGCGCCGGCTCGAGCCCTTGCGGCGCGCCGCTCCCGACGACCGCTTCAACCGCTGGGGGGAGCGCATGGCGGCCGTCTTCCGCCTGTGGCTCGCCCAGGCGCGCCAACCGCGCTATTTCCTGGCCGGCGTGCTTCACATCGTCGTCTTTTTCGGCTTTCTCATCCTGGGAGCGCGTTCGTTCGAGCTCGTGGTGCTCGGCTTCGTCGAGGACTTCGTGCTGCCCGGTTTCGGCGGGGGGGTCGGTGCGGCGTATCGGGTCCTCAAAGACATCGCCGCCGCGGCCGTCTTCGTCGCCGTGGGGATCCTCGCGGTGCGCCGGCTCGTCTTCCGGCCCGCGCGCTACGCCGTCCCCGCGCGCTACGGCAAGGACCACACCCCCGAGGCGGTTTTCGTTCTCGGGCTGATCGCCACCTTGCTCCTGAGCGAAGGGCTGTTCGAGGCGAGCCTCATCGCCGCCGAGCGGCAGCTCGACCGGGCGGGGCACGGCCTTCTTCCCCTCACGCTGCCCTGGGTCTTCGCACAACTCCTTTCCCCCGCCCCGCTTGCGACGCTGCAGGCGATCCATCTCGCCGCTTACGCCGTCCACGACCTCACCTTTTTCTTTTTTCTCTGCTTTCTCCCCTTCGGCAAGCACTTTCACGTCGTCACCTCGCTGTTCAACGTGTTCTTCATGCGGCTCGACCCCGGCACGGTGAAACCCGTCCGATACGGGGTGGGCGACGAGGGGCTCGACCGACTCGACTCCTTCGGGGTCAAGCGCTTCGAGGACTTCACCTGGAAGCACATGCTCGATTTCTACTCCTGCGCCGACTGCGGCCGCTGCTCGGACCGCTGCCCCGCCAACCGCGTCGGGCGCCCGCTCTCCCCGCGCTTCATCTCGATCAAGGCGCGCGATCTCTGCTTCCGGCGCTATCCCGTGCACGGTCGGATCGCCGCGGAGCCCGAGCCGCTGATCGGCGGGATTTACTCCGAAGACGAGATCTGGTCCTGCACGACCTGCGGTGCCTGCGAGGAGGAGTGCCCGCTCGGCATCGAGTACATCGACAAGATGGTCGACCTGCGGCGCGGCATGGTGGACGACGGGCTCGTCCCGCAGTCCCTGCAGAAGCCGCTTGCGGCGATCGAAAAGCGCGGCAACCCCTGGGGGAAAATGGAGAAGAAGCGCGGCGACTGGGCGCTCGGCGTAGGCGAGGGGTGCCTCGTGAAGCGCTTCGAGCGGGGCGAAGAAGCCGAGGCGCTTTACTTCGTCGACAGCATCACTTCTTACGACGACCGCATGCAGAAGATCGCCCAGGCCGCGGCACGGGTGTTCTGCGCCGCGGGGGTGGACTTCGGCATTCTCGGCAAGGACGAGAAGGACTCCGGCCACGAGGTGCGCCGCTTCGGCGAGGAGATGCTCTTTCAGAGCCTGAAAGAGCACAACACCGAGGCCATCCGGGCGACGGGCGCGCGCTGGATCGTGACGACCGACCCCCACGCCTACAACGCGCTGCGCAAGGACTACCGCGATCTTCCGCCGGTGCGGCATGCCAGCGAGGTGATCCTGGAGGCGCTGCGCGCGGGGCGGCTCGCGCTTGCTCCCGCGGCGGACGGGGTGCGCACCTGCGTCTATCACGACCCCTGCTACCTCGGACGCCATAACCGCCTCTACGACCCGCCGCGGCAGGTGATCGACCTGCTCCCCGGGCTGCGCCGGGTCGAGATGGGGGGCGACTGCCGCGACCGTTCCTTCTGCTGCGGCGGGGGGGGGCTGATGCTCTTCTACGAGCCCGAGGAAGAGATGCGCATGGGGGTCGTGCGCGTGAGAATGGCCAAGGCGGCGGGCGCCGAGCTGATCGTCGCCGCCTGCCCCTTCTGCCTCGTGAACCTGGAGGATGCGATCAAGGTGGCCGGCCTGGAGGGGCAACTCGAGGCGGTCGACCTTTGCGAACTCGTCGATCGGCGCCTTGCGCGCGCGGGCGATCGAAGCACGGCGAACGGACAGGGAGGCACGGCATGAACATTCTGGTGTGCGTCAAGCGGGTTCCGGACACGGCCGAAAACGAGATCGAAGTCCGACCGGACGGGACCGACATCCGGAGGGAGGATCTGGTCTACTCGGTGAACGAGTGGGACAACTACGCGGTCGAGGAGGCGATCCAGATCGCCGAGCGGACCGGGGGCACGGTGACGGTGGCGACCGTCGGCGACGCCGCCGCCGAGGAGGTCGTGCGGCGCGAGATGGCGATGGGCGCCCAGCAGGGGCTGATGCTGACCGACGCCGCCTTCGAAGGCTCCGACGGACGCGGGATCGCCGAAATCCTCAAGGCCGCCGTCGAGCGCGGCGCCTACGACCTCGTCCTCTGCGGCGCTCAGGCCGACGACGGCGCAGGGCAGGTGGGCGGCATGCTCGCCGCGCTGCTCGACTGGCCCTACGCCTCGCTGGTCAACCACATCGAGGTCCTCGAGGGAAAAAAGCTCCGCATCGGCCGGGAGATCGAGGGCGGAAACCAGGAGCTGAGCGAGATCGAGCTTCCCTGCGTGCTCTCGATCCAGACCGGAATCAACGAGCCGCGCTACGTCGGGATCCGCGGCATCCGCAAGGTGGCCTCGGTCGAGATTCCCGTGCTCGGTGCCGCCGATCTGGGGCTCGACCCCTCGCGGGTCGGCCGCGCGGCCTGCCGAGTGCGCAAACTTGACTATTTCGTGCCGCCCGCCGGCGCCGGGGCCGAGATCCTGCAGGGCAGTCCCGAGGAAATCGCCGCCCGGCTGGTCGATCTGCTGAAAGCCAAAGGAGGGCTCAAGTGATGGCAGCGCAGGTCTTCGCCTTCATCCCCCACGCGAATTCCCGTATCGACGACGCGGCCCCCGAGCTGGCCGCCGCCGCGGCTCGGATCTTCCCCGGCGCCCCCGTCACCGCGCTCGTCGCCGGCGCCGGGGAGGGCCTCGAGACGGCGGCGGCCGAAGCGACCCGCTTTTTCCCCGAGGTCTGGAAGTTCGCCCACGCGGATCTCGCCTATCCGAACGCCGAGATCCTGCGGCCGCTGCTCGCCCGTGTGCTCCCGCGCGGCGCGATCGTGCTGTTCACCCACAACACGCTCGCCATGGACCTCGCCCCGGGGCTTGCGGTCAAACTCGACGCCGCCTATCTGCCGGACATCGTCGCCTTCGAAGGGCTCGAGGGAACGGTGCTGCGCGCGGTCCGCCAGGAGTTCAACGGCCAGGTGAGCACGCACGTCGCCTGCGACCTTGCGGGCGGCGCGGTGGTCACGCTGCGCTCCGGTTGTTTTCCGGCGGCCGGCGAGCTTTCCGCGGCGGGCCGGGGGATCGACCGCTCCGGCGACGTCCAGGGGATCGCCGCCCGGCGGCGTTTCCTCGAGGTCGTCGCCGCCGAGGTGGGCGATGTCGACATCACGAAAGAGGAGGTGCTCGTCTCGGTCGGCCGCGGCATCGGCGACAAGGAGAACCTGCCCGTGGCCGAGGAACTCGCCGAGGCTCTGGGGGCGGTGGTTTCCTGCTCGCGGCCGGTCGTGGACGCCAAATGGCTCGACAAGAGCCGCCAGGTGGGCACTTCGGGCAAGACGGTGAAGCCCAAGGTCTATCTCGCCCTCGGAATCAGCGGCTCCTTCCAGCACCTGGGCGGCCTCAAGGGCAATCCCTTCATCGTGGCCGTGAACAAGAACCCCAAGGCGCCCATCTTTCAGGTGGCCCACGTCGGGGTGGTGGCCGACCTGCTCGAGTTCGCCCCCGTCCTGACCGAGGCGGTGCGGAAAGCGAGGTGAACGGTGAAGGAGATCGTCTCCACCGCCCGGGCACCGCAGGCGATCGGACCTTACTCCCAGGCCGTGCGTCTGGGAAATCTCCTCTTCGTCTCGGGCCAGCTCGCCCTCGACCCCGCGACCGGTGAGCCGGTCGCGGGGGGGATCGAGGAGCAGACGCGTCAGGTCATGGAAAACTTGAAAGCGGTCGTGGAGGCGGCGGGCTTCCGGCTGGTCGACGCTCTCCAGGCGACCTGTTTTCTGAGCGACCTCGAAGAGTTCGCGTCCTTCAACCGCGTCTACGCCTCCTACTTCGAGGCCGATCCCCCCGCGCGGGTCACCGTCCAGGCCGCCCGTCTGCCGCGGAATCTGCGGGTCGAGGTCGCCCTCGTCTGCGGCCGGTGAGCGGAGGCGGCCGCCGCGGCGGCCGCCCGCCTTCCTGATGCGCATCGTCACCCGACCCGACTTCGACGGCATCGTCTGCGCTGCGCTGCTCGGTGATGTCCTCGAGCAGGCGGAGGCGATCGCCTGGCTCGAACCCGAGGAGGTCTCGGCCGATCCGTCCCGCGTGCGCCCCGGCGACGTCATCGCCAATCTCCCCTGGCATCCGGCCGGCCTCCTGTGGTTCGACCACCACGCCACCAACCGCATCGAGCCGCCCCCACCGGGACTTTTCCGCCTGAGCCCCTCGGCCGCGCGCAACGTATTCGAGCATTTCGCCGGCCGCTTTTCGCGGGATTACGCCGAACTCGTCGCCTGGGCCGACCGGATCGATGCGGCGGAGCTTTCCTGCAAGGAGATCTGCGATCCCGGCAACTGCTTTCCGCTGCTCCTTTCCCTGACGCTCTCTCCCGAGCGGGGCAGACGGGAAGCCTACTGGAATCGCCTCGTGCGGCTGCTGCGCGAAGGATCTCTCGCGCGTGCGGCGGCGGATCCGCTCGTCGGGGAGGCCTGCCGCGAGGTGCTCGCGGAGAATCGCGAATATGAAAGACGGCTTCGTCTTTGTACCCGACAAGTCGGCCGGGTCGCGGTGAGCGATTTCCGCGACGCCGGCTCCCCGGTGGCCGGAAACCGCTTCCTCGTCTACTGCCTTTACCCGGAAACGGTCGTCAGCCTGCGGATCCGCTGGGCGGACGAAAACCGCTCGCTCGTCTCCCTGCATGTCGGCCACAGCATCGTCAACCGCGGCTGTTCCGTGCACGCCGGAAGGCTGCTTGCGCGCCTCGGCGGCGGCGGGCACCGCACGGCGGCCTCGGTCAGGATCCCGGCCGCACAGGCCGAGGAGGCGATCGCCGTCGTTCTCGCGGCGCTCCTGGAGGACCCGGAGACAGAGGGTTCTCCGCAAGCGCCGCTTTGAGTGTCCCCGTCGTCCGAAGGAGGGGCGACGGATGAGTTCAGTAGACGCGGGAGGAAGCCTCGGGATAGGGAGGCGGCGGGGGCGGGGCGGCCGCGCCCGGGCGGTAAGGCGGGGGCGGCGGCAGGCGGTTTGCCCGCGGCGTGGGACGATCGGCGACCGCGGGGACCTGGTTTCCCTTGGCGTACATGCACTGTTGGT
>CAZQUP010000081.1:0-2594 GCA_964596545.1 uncultured Desulfatibacillum sp.
AGCCACCGCCCGCCGGCGAGGATCGCCCGATAGATCGCGGGCCGTTGCACCGCCTGCCCCCAAGCCCACCAGGCGAGCCGTTCGAGCGGGTCGGGCCGGCCCGATCCGGCCCGGTCGCCGCGGGGGGCGGGACTCCGGACGGCTTCCGCGCGCAACCGCCTGAGCAGTTGCGCAAGCGGGATCTTCACCGGGCAGACCTCCTCGCAGGCCCCGCAGAGGGTGGAAGCGAAGGGCAGCTCGCCCGCGCGGTCGATGCCGAGCAGCTGGGGGGTGAGCACCTTGCCGATCGGGCCGGGGTAGGTCGTGCCGTAGGCGTGTCCGCCGATCCGCGCGTACACGGGGCAGTGGTTCAGGCAGCAGCCGCAGCGGATGCAGCGCAGGGTCGCGCGCAGCTCGGGGTCGGCGTAAACCGCCGAGCGGCCGTTGTCGAGCAGGACCAGGTGGACCTCGCGCGGTCCGTCCGGCTCCGCATTTCGCCGCGGGCCGCTGATCAGGTTCACGTAGGTCGTCACGCGCTGCCCGGTCGCCGAGCCCGTGAGCAGCCGCAACAAGGGCGGCAGATCTTCCAGGCGCTCGATGACCTTCTCGATCCCCATCACGGCGATGTGCAAAGGCGGCACGCCGGTGCACATGCGGCCGTTGCCCTCGTTTTCGACGAGACAGAGGGTTCCGGTCTCGGCGACCGCGAAGTTCACCCCGCTCAGTCCCGCCCCCGCCTCGCGGAAGCGCTCCCGCAGCGTGCGCCGGGCGATCGCGTTCAGCTCCGTCACCTCCTCGGTGTAGGGGGCTCCGGCGATCTTCTCCTGGAACAGCCGCGCGATCTGGGCGCGGTTCTTGTGGACGGCGGGGACGATGATGTGCGAGGGGTTCTCCCCGGCGAGCTGGATGATGAACTCGCCGAGATCGGTCTCCACGGTCTCGATCCCGTGACGGGCGAGGAAAGCGTTGAGGTGCATTTCCTCGGAGACCATGGATTTGCCCTTCACGACCCGGCGCACGCCGTGCGCCTCGAGGATTTCGAGCACGAGGCGGCAGCCCACGGCCGCGGTCTCGGCCCAGTGGACGCGGATCCCGTTCGCGGTGAGCCGGGACTCCAGTTCCTCGAGAAGCTCGGGCAGCCGGGCGAGCGCGCGATCGCGGATCGCGGCGGCTTGGGTCCGCAGCCGCTCGAGGGCGTCGGCGTCGGGGAAGACGGAGCGCCGCCGGGCGGCGAAAGCGCCGAGGGCGGAGGCGAAGTTGCGCCGCAACGCCTCGTCTTCCAGCGCCTGCTCGATCCGGGATTCGAAGGCGCTATCCGCCATGGGTCCGCTCCTGCAGGAAATCGGCGAGGTGCTGCGCGTGAAGGGCAAGCCCCCGGGCTTCGATCGCGCCCTGGAGGTTGAGCAGGCAGCCGCAGTCGCCGGCGATCACCCGCTCGGCTCCCGTGGCCTGGATGTCGGCCAGCTTGTCGGCGGCCATCGCTCCGGAGAGCGCCGGGTGCTTGACGGAGAAGATCCCCCCGAAGCCGCAGCATTCGGTTTCGCGGGACAGGGGGACGAGCTCGACCCGCTCGAGCCCGGCGAGCAACGCCTTCGCGCAGGGTACGACCTCCATCTCTCTGAGCGCGTGGCAGGAGGAGTGCCAGGTCACCTTGAGCGGCGGGCCCGTGTCGTGCAGGCGCACCCCGAGCACACGGACGAGGAATTCGCTCCACTCGACGATACGGCCGGCGAAGCGTTCGGCGGCCGCGCGCTCCGCGGGGTCGGTGAACAGGCGCGGGTAGTGGTGCTTCATCATGCCGGCGCAGGAAGCCGAGGGGACGACGACCGGGAGATCGCCCGCCAGCGCGGCCATCTGGCGGCGGGCGGCCGCGCGCGCCTCTTCCCGGAAGCCCGCGTTGTAGGCCGGCTGGCCGCAGCAGCTCTGGCCGGGGGGAAAGACGACCGCGACCCCTTCCCGCTCGATCAGCTCCACGGCCGCGAGCGCCGTCTCCGGGAAAAAGGCTTCCACCAGGCAGGTGGCGAAGAGTTGCACGCGAGCGGGTTTGCGGGGGGCGAGGCTCATGCAGGCGCTTGCTCCGGATGGGACGACGTGATAACCGGCGAAGGACTACCACAGTAGCCGGGCGAAGAAAAGTCCGTTCGAAAGGGTCCCCGCCCATGCACGCGAAGAAAATCCTGCTCTGCATCGACGCCTCCGCCGGCTGCCGGGCGGCTGTCGACTACGTGGGCCGGCTGGCGGCAACCGTCCCGGATCTGGGCGTGCGGCTGCTGTACATCGAGCCTACGGTTTCGGCCTTCCTGGCGGAGGAGGCGGGCCGCGACCCCCTGGCGCGGGTGCGGCTGGCGGCGCTGTGCCGCAAACACCAGTCCGCGGGCCGCCGCCTGCTGGAGGAGGCGCGCGAGGTGCTGCTGCGCGCCGGCTTGGCCCCCGAGGCGCTCGAACTCGAGAGCCGGCCGCGGCGCGGAGGGGTGGCGCGGGACATCCTCCATGACGCCGAGGGGGGGCTCTTCGATGCACTCGTGGTCGGCCGGCGCGGGGTCTCCCGCCTCGAGGAGATCTTCGGAGGAAGCGTTTCGCGGCATCTTTTGGAGCATTCGCGGCTGATCCCGGTG
>CAZQUP010000081.1:2612-12349 GCA_964596545.1 uncultured Desulfatibacillum sp.
GATCGTGGAGGGAACCCCCTCCGGGGCGGGGATCCTCGCCGCCGTCGAGGGCTCGGAGAGCGCCCTTCGGGCCGTGGATCACCTGGCCTTCGTGCTCTCCGGCGCGGCGGTTTCCCGGATCGTGCTCCTCCACGTCGCCCCGCGCCTGCGCGACGTCTGTGCGATCGACTTTGCGGCCGAAGCCCCCCACGACCTCGAAGAGGTCGTCGCCCGCGGCGACCGGCGCTGCATGGAGCATTTCTTCCCCGCGGCGATGCGGCGGCTTTCCGAGGCGGGGCTTTCCGGGGCGGTGGAGACGGCGACGGCGACGGTCTGGCGCGACATCGCGGCGACGATTCTGCGGGAAGCGCGGCAGCGCGAGTGCGGCACGATCGTCCTCGGCCGAAGCGGCTCGGGCGGGTCCGTCTTCGGCGGCCGGGTCGCCCACGGCGTGCTCGGCGGGCTCGAAGACGCCGCCCTCTGGGTCGTCCCCTGAGCCCGGGGCCGGAAGAAACGCCACGGACCCGCAAGGCAAGGGGCTCGTGTCCGGCGGTGGTTCGCGCGGTCGCCTGAGGCAAACGCTCCGCCCGCCGCTCTTCCCGCGGACCGGCATGCCGAACGAAGTCGAGGTTCAGGGCGCGGGCAGCAGGCCGAGAAAAAACTCCCGCAGGATGCCGTGGAGCGCAAAGAGGCTGTCGATCCGCAGGTGCTCGTCTGCGGCGTGGGCGCTTGCGTCGCCGTCGGCGCCCCAGACGATCCCGGGAATGCCGAACGCGGAGAGAAAACGCGCATCGCTCGCTCCGTGCTCGGCGCCGAGCTCGGGGAAGCCGGCGATCGCGCGCAGGCGCTCGAGGTAGGGGCTTCCGCCCCCGAGAAAGAGGGGCTCGCGCTCGACTTCGACGAGCTCGCCTTCGATGTCGCGGCGGATCGCCGCCACCAGGGCGTCGACGTCGTCCTGCTCCGTGTAACGGATGTCGAAGAGGGCCTCGGCCTCGTCGGGCACCTGGTTTGCGGCCTTGCCCCCCTGGATCCGGCTCAGGTTCATCGTGCGCTGCCAGTGATCGGGGGTCTCGAGCGCGAAGTGACGCCGCAACGCGGCGATGTCGGCGATCAGCCGCTCGATCGCATTCTCCCCGAGCCAGGGTCTCGCCCCGTGCGCCGCCTTGCCGCGGGCGATCAGCTTGAGCCGGAGAATCCCCTTTTCCTTGACCACGATCTTCCGGAGATTCCCGCCGTCCAGGGCGATCGCGAACTCGGCCCGCACGTGCGGCAGGGAGGCCCGGGCGCCGCGGCGGCCCCCGGTCTCCTCGTCGGCGGTGATGAGCAGCCCCAGGGGGAGCGCCTCCGGGCCGCAGCCGCGGGCGGAGAGCTCCCGTCGCATCTCGCCTGCGAGCACGACCGACAGGGCGACCGCGTATTTGTCATCCAGGCTGCCGCGGCCGAAGAGCATCCCGTTTTCGATCCGGGGGGCGAAGAGGGCCTCGGGAGCGTCGACGACGTCGAGGTGCGACAGCAGAAGCACCGGCACCGAGCCGTCCGGGCGGGTCGCGAGCAGCGAGGGGATCCCTTCGTGCTCGAGCCGCCGGAAGGAGATCCCGCGGCGGGCGAGTTCCTCTTCCAGGAAGGCGATGCCGCGGGCGATCTCCTCGGGGCGCGAGGCGAGGGTGCGGAAGCCGATGAGTTCCCGGGTCAGCTCGAGAACTTCCTGTGCGGCGCGGTCGGCCATGGCTTTTCTCCCGGAGAAGAGGGGCATCACGGAACGTGCCTCCTGCTTACCAGTCTCCGGCCGGGGGATAAAGCCCTTTGGAGTCTTCTTTGCGGATCCGGGGGTCGACCGGTTGACAAGGGTCGAATGCTGTGCCAAGAACAGGTCTCCGAAAACACGGAGCCCCGCGCTTCCTTCTCTCGCTGCGGCGGAGCCCCCGAAACCTCAGATTCCCTTGCGGTGCGGCCGGATGGAAGCCGATCCTCCCCCCCCAGCGCAGGATCTGTCACGGCCTCCCCCCTCCTCATCCGGGGCGCGGTGGCGACTCTTCCGGGCGCGGGCGATCCAAGCTGTGCTCCTGTTCGCCCTCTGGCTTGTGTTGAGCGGCATGTTCGACGCCCTGCATCTCGCCTACGGTGTCTTCTCGGTCGCCCTCGTGCTGCTGCTCAACCACCGGATCCATCTCCTGCCGTTGTCTCCCGGGGAGTCGGCCACGGAACACCCGATCATTCTGCACCGGCTGATTTTCTATCTTCTCTGGCTTCTCGGACAGATCGTGCAGTCGGGAATCTACGTCGCCTATGTCGTGTTGCACCCCCGGATGCCGATCGATCCGCGGATCGTCTACTTCCGCTCGCGCCAGGCGAACGTCCAGGCGCGGGTCATCCTCGGCAACTCGATCACCCTGACCCCCGGAACGATCACCGTCGAGATCGAAGGCGACCGCTTCATGGTGCATGCGCTGAACCAAGAAGTCGCCGACGGGCTTGTTTCCGGAGACATGGAATGCCGCGTCGCCCGGCTTTATCTGAAAGCGTATCACAGCTCGGACGCCTGTTTCGACGTCCAGATCTCGAAGGAGTGATGCCAGTCGGCGATGGAATCGTTTTTCTTCGGCGTGGCCCTGGCCCTGACCGTGATCCTCCTGATCCCCTTCTACCGAGTCTACCGGGGGCCTGCCGTGGGCGACCGCTTGCTCGGCGCCTCGGCCGCCGGCACCAAGACCCTGACTCTCGTGCTTCTGGTCGGCGTGCTCTACGACCGCATCGACATGTTCGTCGACATCTCCATGGGCTACGCCATCCTGAACTTCGCCGGGGTTATCGCCATGTCCAAGTATTTCCGCACCCAGACGGCCGGAAGGAGGTAGACGGATGGAGTTCTGGGCGAATCTGCTCTCCGGGGCCCTCATCATCGGGGGGGTCTTCTTCATGATGATCGGCAGCATCGGCATCATCCGGCTGCCCGATTTCTACACCCGCGCCCACGCCGCCGGAAAGGTGGACACGCTGGGCGTCATGCTCTTCATCGCCGGCCTGATCGTCTACGAGGGGTTCACCTTGGTGAGCTGGCCCTCATCAGCATCTTCATTGCGCTCACAAGCCCCGTCGCCACCCACCACATGGTTCGCCGCGCGCTCGCCTACGGCCTCAAGCCGTGGACCCGCACCTGAGGCGGAGGGGAAAGACCGTGCACTGGCAGATCGAAATTTTGCTTCTGGTGATCCTGGTCGTGGCCGCGCTTACCGCGTTGCAGCTCAAGAACCTGCTGGCGGCCGTGGTCACCCTGAACATTTTCAGCTTCATGTCCGCGGCGCTCATGGTCTCTATGGGGGCGATCGACGTCGCTTTCACCGAGGCCGTGGTCGGCGCGGGCGCGGTCGGCATCTTCAACATTCTGGCGATCTTCCGGACGACACGGAGGACCTTGGATTGAAGACCCTCAACCGGCTCCTCCTTTTGGCCTTGGGGGCCGTGCTGGCGGTCGCCGTGGCCGGCCTGCCGCCGCGCGGCGAAATCCAGGCGCCGAGCCACCTTGCCGTCAACGCCACCGGAGCCCCCGTGGCGGGGGCCTATTACATCCAGAACGCATACCGGCATGCCCGTACCCCCAACATGGTCACGGTCATTCTGGCCGACTACCGCGGTTTCGACACGCTCGGCGAAACCCTCGTCGTCTTCACCGGGGCGATCGCCGTGCTCTTCATTCTGCGCCGGAGAACGCCATGAGAGAGGCCTCGACCAGCCCCATCATCCAGGTGGCGATCCGCGGGCTCATGCCCGTGATCCAGCTCGTCGGGCTCTATGTCTTTTTTCACGGCCACTACAGCCCCGGCGGGGGGTTTCAAGGGGGAGTGCTGCTCGCCGTGAGCGTGATGCTCGGACGGCTCGCCCTCGGGTTGGAGATGAGTCAGGTCGTGTTTCGCACCGGCATCGCCGTCGGCCTGAGCGCGGTCGGGGTGCTGATGTACGCCGCAACGGGGCTCGCCGCACTGCTGGGAGGAGGGGAGTTTCTCAACTACGGGTTTCTCCCGATTCCGGGGCTCGACCCCCCGGGTTTGCGGAACCTGGGGATCCTGCTGATCGAGGCCGGGGTGACCGTGGGGGTGATGATGGCGCTGATCGCCATCTATGACGAGATCGTGGAGAGTCGCACCGAAAGCAGCGTGCTCGCGACCTTCGAGTAAGGGCGCAGGCGGCGATCCGTCGGCGGGGCGGAACCCATCTCCCGGGAGGGGCCGGAAAGGATGCGGATGCCGAAATGATGGAACTGATCCGCGGCCACTACGTCTACTTTTTTCTTGCCGGGCTGTTTCTCATCGGCCTCTACGCCATTTTGTTCAAGGGCAACCTGATGAAGAAGATCATCGGCATGTCCATCATGCAAAGCTCGGTGATCCTCTTCTACGTATCGAGCGCTTTCAAGCACGGGGGCACCGTCCCCGTGCTCGATCCCCGCCGGGGGGTCGAAAACCCCGATCTCTACCTCAACCCCTTGCCCCATTGCCTCATGCTGACGGCGATCGTCGTCGCCGTCGTCACCCTGGGGGTATCGTTCGCCATGATCATCGATATCTACCGGAACTACGAGACGATCGAAGAACCGCTCCTGCTCGAGCGGTTGAAAGACGAGGCATGATCGGCCCTCAGATCTGCATCCTGATTCCCGTCGTCTATCTCTTCGGCGCGCTGCTCGTCCCGCTGATCGGCTGGCGTCGCGGGGCGGCGGGCTGGGGGATGGCGCTGGCGGCGGCGGCGGTGGCCTTCGTCTTTGCTCTCTGCGGGTTGGCGGGCGTCATGCAGCGAGGGACCCTCAGCTACCATCTCGGCGGTTGGATGCCCCCCATCGGCATCGAGTTCGTGATGGATCCGCTGTCGGCTTTTCTGGAGGTCGTCATCTCGGGGATCGGCTTGCTCGCCGTGGTCTACACCCGGAGCAGCGTGGAGCACGAGCTCCCCGAGCGTCTGATGCCGTTTTCCTCGCTTGCGCTTCTCGTGCTGACGGGGCTCTCGGGCATGGTGATCACCGGGGACCTTTTCAACCTCTACGTCTTTCTCGAAATCAGCGCGCTCGCCGGCTACGCGCTGATCGCCGTGGGCGAGCGGCCCGCCTCTTACGCCGCTTTCCGCTATCTCGGGATGGGGACGGTCGGGGCCTCCTTTTACCTGCTGGGCCTCGCCTTCCTCTACATGACCCTGGGCACGCTCAACATGGCCGATCTGTCCCGGATGCTCGCCGTCACCGACCTTTCGGCGACCATCGCGGTCGGCCTGCTGCTCATCTTCATGGGGGCGGCCCTGAAAATGGCGCTGTTCCCGATGCACGGCTGGTTGCCCGACGCTTACACGCACGCCTCCTCGGCGGCCACGGCCCTCATCGCCCCGATCGGCACCAAGGTCGCCGGTTACATCCTGATCCGCGTGCTGCTCTACCTCCTCGGGGCCGGCGAAAAGGGAAGCGGGCTTCCGCTGCTTTCGCTCTTGGCCTACCTCGGAGCGGCGGCGGTGATCTACGGCTCGATCTTGGCCGTCTGCCAGAGCGAACTCAAACGGATGCTCGCCTACAGCAGCATCGCCCAGGTGGGCTACATCGCGATCGGCGTCGGGCTGAACTCCGCGCTGGGCTTCACCGGGGCCGTGCTGCACGTCCTCAGCCATGCCTGCATGAAGGGAAGCCTCTTCTTCGTGAGCGGAAGCTTGCGTCTTCGCCTGGGCCACAGCCGGATCCCGCGTTTTTCAAACGCCTTGCGCCGGGCCATGCCCTGGAGCTCGGCGGCTTTCGCCCTCGCCGCCCTCTCGATGATCGGCCTGCCGCCCACGGCCGGCTTCTTCAGCAAATGGTATCTCGCCCTTGCGGCGATCGAGCAGTCGCGCTGGCTCTTTCTCGGGGTGCTGTTGTTCAGCAGTCTGCTGAACGCCGTCTATTTCTTCCGCGTCTTGGAGCGGATGTACCTCAAGCCTCCGGAGACCGAGCCGGCGGAAAGGCCGACCTCCGGGGTTCGCTCCGAGGCCCCGCCGGCCATGCTGCTTCCCGCGGTGGCGCTTTCCTCGGGGTTGCTCGTGATCGGTCTGGGGAACACCTGGATCGTCGACCGCTTGATCGGCCCGATGATCCCGGGCGGGATGTGAGAGAAACCGGATGGAAGAATCCGTTTCCTCGGCGTTGCCCCTGTTGGCCGTCGGCGTTTCGCTCGCCGCGGTGCCGCTCATCCTCTGGAGCCGCGATCGGCCGAACCTGAGGGAATTCTGGACGCTCGCCGCCGCCTTTGCGAAAGCCCTGATCGTTCTCGCCCTTCTGCCCGAGGTGCTCGCGGGCCGTACGGTGGAGTGCCGTCTGCTGGAGGTCTCCCCCGAAATTGCGCTCCACCTCAAAGCCGACCCGGTGGGGATGGTCTTTGCGCTGGTCTCCTCGAGCCTGTGGATCCTCACCTCTTTTTATTCCATCGGCTACGTACGCGGGGCCGGCGAGAAGCGCCAGACCCGCTATTTCGCGAGTTTCGCCGTCTGCCTGTCGGCGACCCTCGGGATCGCCTTCTCGGCGAACCTGCTCACCTTCCTCATCTTCTACGAGATCCTCTCCATCGCCACCTATCCCCTGGTCATCCACAAGGAAACCGCCGAGGCTCTGCGCTCGGGTCGGCAGTACCTGGTCTACGCCCTGAGCGCCGGAGTGGTGCTGATCGCCGCCGTGGCCTGGACCTACAACCTGTCCGGAACTCTCGACTTCCGCCCCGGGGGGTTGCTGGCGGACCGGGCGCTCGAGGCGGCGGACCTGCGCATGCTCTTTCTGCTCTTCATCGCCGGGGTCGGGGTGAAGGCCGGAATCATGCCGCTGCAGAGCTGGCTGCCGGCGGCCATGGTCGCGCCGACTCCGGTCTCGGCCCTGCTGCACGCCGTGGCCGTGGTCAAGTCGGGGGTTTTCGGCGTGATCCGCGTCGTCGGCTTCGTCTTCGGGCCCTCCCTGATGAAAACCCACGGCCTGGACGCGATCCTGGCCGCCTTCGCCGGAGCGACCATCCTCTTCGCCTCGCTGATCGCCCTCCGGCAGGACAATCTCAAGATCCGCCTCGCCTACTCCACGATCGGGCACCTCTCTTACATCGTTTTGGGGATGGCGATGCTCGTTCCCGAGGCCTTCAGCGGCGGCCTGTTGCATCTGGCGGCCCATGCCACGACGAAGATCGCCCTCTTTTTCTGCGCCGGGGCGATCTACGTCAACCTCCACAAGACCGAAGTCTCCCAACTCAACGGGATCGGCCGGGTCATGCCCTGGACCATGTCCGCCTTCGCCGTGGGGGCGCTGGGACTCTCGGGGCTTCCGCCGGTGAACGCTTTTTTCAGCAAGTACGCCCTATGCCTGGGGACCGTGGAAGCCGGGCGGCTGCCGGCGCTCGCCGTGCTGTTGATGAGCGGCCTTCTGAATGCCGCCTATCTCCTGCCGATCGTGCACCGGGCCTTTTTCCGCGACGGCGGCAGGGAACTCGAGGGTCACGGCGAGGCTTCGGCCTGGATGGTGGTGCCGCTGTGCTTGGCGGCGGCGCTTTCGCTCCTCCTCGGCTTCCGGCCGAACGCACTGGTCCACCTCTTCGACCTCGTTCTGCTCGGCACGAGAGCGGTTTTTCCGGAGGGCGTCCCCTTCGCCGGAGGCGGGCCATGAGGCGGTGGCAGAAAGCGGCTCTCGCAGGGCTGGCAACGGCCGGCATCCTCGCTCAGGTCGCCGACCCCGGACACGGCTGGGAGGCGATTCCCGGCTCCTTTGCGCTTTTCGGCGCCCTGGGGTGTCTTTTCCTCATGGGGGTCGCCAAGGGACTCGGCAAGATCGGTATCTCCCGCGGGCCGGACTTTTACCGACGCAAAGACGACCGCAAGCGGACGGACGGCGATGATGGGGATTGAACTTCCCCCGGCATGGATCCTCTGGGGCGGAATGGCGCTCCTTCCCCTTTTGCCTCGGCGGCTGCGGCCGGCGGCCTGCTGCGTCTTTCCGGCGGCGGCCCTCGCCCTCGTGCTCACCCTGCCCGTCGGCGCCTCCTTCCGCCTCTCCTTCGGGCCCTACGAGCTCCTGGTGCTCGAGTTCACCCGCCTGGGGCGGGTTTTTGCCATCATCTTCGCCCTGATCGCGACGCTCGGCGGCATCTATTCCTTGCACCTGCGCGAGACGGGTCAGCAAGGGGCGGCGCTCCTTTACGCGGGCGGCGCTCTGGGAGTCGCCTGCGGGGGAGATCTCTTCACGCTCCTTTTCTGCTGGGAGGTGATGACCGCCGGGTCGACCTGGCTGATCTGGGCGCGGCGCGACCCGGAATCCCGGGAAGCCGGGATGCGTTACCTGCTCTACCACCTTCTCGGCGGCAGCCTGCTCATGAGCGGGATCCTGGTGCACCTCAAGGAGACCGGGTCGCTCGCGCTCGCCGCTTTCGCCCCCGGGGCCGCCACGCCCGCGGCTTGGCTGATCCTCGCCGGCGTCGTGATCAACGCGGCCATGGTTCCTTTGCACACCTGGTTGCCGGACAGCTACCCCCGCGCCACGGTGACCGGGGCGGTTTTCCTGAGCGCCTTTACCACCAAAGCCGCGGTCTACGTCCTTGCCGTCCTTTTCCCGGGCTGGCCCGTCCTGCTCCTGATGGGCACGCTGATGACCGTTTATGGGGTCGTCTACGCCTTTCTCGCCAACGACATCCGGGAAATCCTCAGCTATCACATCGTCAGCCAGGTCGGCTATATGGTGGCGGGGGTGGGCATCGGAACCGAACTCGCTCTGAACGGCTCCGCCGCGCACGCCTACAGCCATATCCTCTACAAGGCGCTTCTCTTCATGGGGGCCGGCGCGGTGCTTCAGGCCACGGGGACGGGGAAGCTCCACCGGCTGGGCGGGCTCTACCCCGAGCTCAAAGGGGCGTTCATCTTCTACATGGTGGGGGCGCTCTCCATCTCGGGTGCTCCGCTGTTCAACGGCTTCATCAGCAAATCGATCATCGTCTACGCCGCCCACGAGGGCGGCCACGGGATCGCGCATCTTTTCCTGTTGCTCGCGGGGGTGGGGACGTTTCTCTCGGTCGGCGTGAAGCTCCCCTATTTCACGTGGTTCCACGAAAAAAAGGAGCCCCTTCCCCGCCGACCGTTGCCGGGGGGGATGAAGGCCGCCATGGCGCTCACCTCCTTTCTCTGCCTGGCCTACGGGGTTTTCCCCGATGCCCTCTACCGCGAACTTCCCTTCGCCATGAACTATCGTCCCTACACGACGCTGCACCTCTCCGAAGCCGTCCAGATTCTTGTCTTTACCTTCCTCGCCTTCTGGTGGATGCGGGCGAAGCTCGTGCCGCATGATCTCATCTCGCTCGACACGGACTGGTGTTTCCGCGCCCCGGCCCCGCGGGTGCGTCGGGTGGCGGTCGACGGGGTGAACGCGGTCTTCGAAGCCGCCGACCGCCTCGCCTTCGCCTTCGCTCGGCGCATCGCCGAACTCTCGGTCCATCCGTTTGCGGCCGTCCGCTTCTTCGCTCGGCCCGAGCGGCCCTTCGACCCGCACCTCGACCGCCCGCCTCTCAGCCTGCCGATCGGTCTGACGCTTCTGGTCACGGTTGCCGCCGCCGTCTGGGTGCTGACGCGCTGAGGAAGGCGCCGTTCCGTCGCGCGCTCCGGGATCCCCGTGAAACAGAAAGCCCGCCCCCGCGCGACGGCGGTGACGGGCGCATCTCGTTCTTCGAAAGGCGGGCCCGGCGCGCGGGGAACGCGTTCGAGCCCAAGCGTGAGCGGGCACGGCAGGCGCTGGCGGC
>CAZQUP010000082.1:0-312 GCA_964596545.1 uncultured Desulfatibacillum sp.
CAGCGGCGGAAGGGCGGAAGCCATCTGCGGATCGGCCGAAAGGTGCCTGGACCGGGGGGGGTCAAGAGCTGTCCGCCGCGGGCGTCCCCCGGCCGGTTTCCGCCGCCCAGCGCGCCAGCGAAAAGGCGATTTCGTCATGCGGCTTGCGCGTGTTGGGCGACTCGATCGCCCGCAGATCCTCGGGCAGATGCGCGGGGGTGCCTCTTCGTCCCACGGCGACGGCGGCGAGCACATGCCAGTCCTCGGGCGTGACCCCGAGCACGCGGCAGGCTTCCTCCAGTCCGTCGACGGTGTCGACGTTGATCTGTGCGA
>CAZQUP010000082.1:322-3309 GCA_964596545.1 uncultured Desulfatibacillum sp.
TCCTCCAGCCGGAATCCCGCCATGGCGTGGGCGTAAAGACCGAGCCGGCGGGCTTGGAGGGCCAGGGCCATCCAGGCCGCCCCGGCGTCGAAGGCGGCATGGCGGTTTTCGCGGCCGCCCGCGCGGAAGCGCCGGCGGCTCAAGATAAAGAGCAGAAGCGGCGCGCGGCGGGCCCAGGTCTGATTTTTGGGCACGAGGCATGCGCACAGCCGTCGGCGGCCTTCTTCGTCCGCCGCGTAGACGAAAACCCAGGGTTGCTCGTTGTAGCACGAGGGAGCCCAACGCGCGGCTTCGAAGAGGGTGTGGATTTCGCGCTCGCTGAGCGGCTCTTCGGCAAAGGCCCGCGGCGACCAGCGGTCGAGAAACTGGCTGTCGATGTCCCAGTCGGCGCAACGGGGATTGGCGGGTTTGCCGTTCATGGTTCCGACCCGGCGGTCGAGGCGGCCGGTGCGCAGCGGGAAAGGGGGCTCTTGGCCGAGGATGCGGTGACCTTCAGGCCGCAGCAGGTTCTTTCAAAGATTTTCTCTTCTTCTTGGGCCGGACGTTGCCGTTCGTCCCACGCCAGATCTTGCCGCGTCGCGTGCGGCGGTCGCCTTTTCCCATGCGATCCTCCTGAGGTTCTGACGACGGTTTGAGAGTTGCGGGCGCTTATAGCACGACGGGCCCGCCCGGGGCAACCGCCGTCGAGAGGGCCAAAGACTCCCCGCCGCGTTTCGCGCCGCCGACCGCCTCGGCGAGGCGGCTGAGCGCCGCTTCGAGCCGACTTTCGGCTTCGTGAAGCTCCGCGTTGGTCCGGAATTGCGAGTGCAGTTCGCCGAGCAGAGGCGAAAGAGGCGAAGGACGAGGGCCGGGATGAGCGATGGCGGTTGGAGGCGGGATGCCCGATCCGTCATCGAACGGATCGCGACCCGGATCCGACCGCGCCGGATCGCGCCAGGGCCAGGCGAGAGCCAGCGCGGCGAAATCGCGGAAAGCCGGCAGGGCGGCCGTTTCGTCCGTCTCCTCGAGGGGGCGGCCGAGACGGGCTTCCACGATCCCGAAAAAGTTTCCGAGCAGTCGATGTTCGGTGACGAGAATGCCATAGGCGTACCAGTCGGCGGCCGCGGCGCGCAGAATGCGCTTCCAGGGGGATTTCAGGGTGCGGTGGGCGGGGCAGAAGTAGTCGCGGCAGGCAAGCCCCCCGTAGAAGGACAGCCCGCGGTAGTCGACCCCCGCGTTGCCCTGCGACCGGGGGTGGAGGAGGCAGCCCGGGGTGGCGGCGTTTTCGCCGGTGAAGCCGAGAAAAGGGCAGCGGTAGACCTCGGCCCAGCGAGGCGGTCCGACCTCCCGGCGCTCCTCCTCGCGGGCGTAGGCGTCGATCGCCGCAACCGTCCGCGGGATGCGGCGGAAGCGCTCCGTCCGCCGCGAGAGGATCTCTTCCAGCCGCGGCCGCGAAATTCCCCGGCGGTTGTAGAGCCCGCAGCAGGCCCCGCAGGAGACTCCCCCGCCGATCCGGCAGAGGTAGACGCCGCCGGGGACGGCGGGGTCGGCGGCGCTCTCGGGAAGTCGGCTTTCCACGGCGGTCAGCCTTTCCGGCGGCGCCAGGCGTAGAGGGCCACCGCCAGCGCGGCGGCGGCGTTCAAGGACTCGACGCCGGGTCGGATGGGGATGCGGACCGCGCGCCGGCGAAGTGCGCCGGGCAGCCCCGGGCCTTCGATCCCGGCGAGCAGACCGAAGGCCTCGGGGAAACGGACCGCCTCGAGGTCCTCGCCCTCGGCCGAGAGTGCCACGAGCGGCAGCTCGGTCGGAAGCGCGGCGAGGGCGGGTCCGGAGCGGAGCGGAATTTCGAGCACCGCGCCGGCCGAGGCGCGCAGGGCCTTGGGGTGGAACGGGTGAGCGCTTTCCTGTAAAAAAATGACCTGGTTGGCTCCCAAGGCCGCGGCCGAGCGCACCGCGGCGCCCACGTTCTCGGGGTCCTGGAAGGGAATCAAAACGCTCGCCCCCCGCGGGAAGCCCTCCTCGGGAGTCCAGGGCGCGATCGCAGGCACATCGATCAACAGCAGCCCCCGACGGGTTCCGAAGCGGTCGAGCCCGGCGAACAGAGGGGGGGTGAGGCGGATCCACTCGAGTTCGGAGGCACGCTCCGGCGGCCACATCTCGGGAGTTCCCACCCAGGCGCGGCAGAGGTGGGGATGCCGAGCGAGGATCTCGCGCACCGGCTTTTCCCCGGCGACCAGCGCGCGCCCGCTCTTGCGGATGCCGCGGGAGGCGAGCAGTTTTTTCAATTCCTTGAACACCGGGTTTTGCGGGCTGGTGAGCGGGGGGGGCGGGTTGCGGCCGAGCGCCCGCGCCCGACGCTCCGGAAGGGGCGTGTCGAGCCGGCGCAAGACGATGAGCCGCCGCAAGTGGGAAGTCCCGGGGATCGTGTAGGCACGGTTCTCGACCGGCGCGTATTGCTCCGCGAACCGCCGGCGTGCGGCTTCGATCTCGGCTTCGCCGTGCAGCCCTTTCATGAAAATCGCCAGCCCCCCTTGCGCCAGGCAGCCCGAGATCCGCGCGAGCGTATCGACGATCGGCTCGACGGCGCGGGTGATCACGCCCTGGACCGGGGTTTCGAAGGCCGCGGTCAGGCGGCCGGGAACGACGCGGATCCCTTCCAGGCCGAGGCGGGCGATCGCCGCCTCGAGGAAGGCGACGCGCCGGGCGCGGGATTCGGCCAAAAGGACCTCGAGCCGCGGCCGGTAGATCTTGAGCGGGATCCCCGGCATGCCCGCCCCGGTTCCCAGGTCGAGCAGCGGCGAGGGCAAATCGAGCAGATCCGCCGGCAGCAGGGCGTCGGCGTAGAGCAGCAGGACCATGCGCCGGAAATTGCGCACCCGGGTCAGGTTCAGTTCGGGGTTGTTTTCCCGAATCAGGCTGTGGTAGGCCCAGAGCAGATGGAGTGCGGGCTCCGGCAACCGGATGCCGCAGCCGCGCAGGATCTCTCCCATCTCGCCGCGGCCGGGTTC
>CAZQUP010000082.1:3377-7690 GCA_964596545.1 uncultured Desulfatibacillum sp.
TACACTCTGGCCCGTCCTGCACCTCGACAACCACCTGCTGGCGCTTTACAAGCCGGCGGGTCTGCTCTCGCAGGGGGACGGCGGCGGGGAGACCAGCCTGCTCGATCTCGCCAAGGGCTGGGTGCGGGAGCGCTTCGGCAAGCCGGGCCGTGCCTTTCTCGGCCTCGTCCACCGCCTGGACCGCCCCGTGGCCGGGGTGATGATCTTCGCGCGCACCTCCAAGGCGGCGGCGCGGGTGAGCGAGCAGATCCGCAACCGCAGTCTAAAAAAGGCCTACCTCGCCGTCGTCGAGGGCCGACCCCCGCGCGATGGCGGCCGGCTCGTCGATGCGCTTCCGCGCGGCGGCCGCGCCGTCGAAGCGGCCCGGGGTCCCTCGCGGGAGGCCCGGCTTTCCTATCGTCTGATCAGCTCGCGCGGCGGCCGCAGCCTGGTCGCCGTCGCCCTCGAGACCGGACGCAAACACCAGATCCGCATGCAGCTGTCGCGCCTGGGATGCCCCGTGGTGGGGGATGTGCGTTACGGCGCGCGGCCCTCCCCGCCGCCCGGGGCGATCGCCCTTTTCGCCCAGGAGCTCGAACTGCTTCATCCCACGCGCGGCGAACCCCTGCGGTTCCGCCTGCCGCCTCCCGTCGGCTGGCCCTGGCCGGGGCTCGTCACCCCGCAGTCCCCGCCCTGGACGCTCGGCGAGATCGCCTCGGCCATGCCCTGGGGCCTGGGGTTGCCTACCGGGTGAGCTGACGGTACTTGATGCGGTGGGGCTGATCCGCCTCGGCCCCGAGCCTCCGTTTGCGGTCGGCCTCGTACTCCGAGTAATTGCCCTCGAACCAGACGACCCGGCTATCCCCCTCGAAAGCGAGGATGTGGGTGGCGATGCGGTCGAGGAACCAGCGGTCGTGGCTGATCACCACCGCACAGCCGGCGAAGGCCTCGAGGGCCTCCTCAAGCGCGCGCAGGGTGTTCACGTCGGGTCGTTGGTCGGCTCGTCGAGAAGCAGCACGTTCGCTCCCGATTTCAACATGCGCGCGAGATGCACGCGGTTGCGCTCGCCTCCCGAGAGCTGGCCCACCTTTTTCTGCTGCTCGGCGCCGGAGAAATTGAAGCGCGCGGCGTAGGCGCGGGACTTGATTTGAACCTTGCCGAGTTCGATCACGTCCCGGCCGTCGGCGATCGTCTCCCAGACCGTCTTCTCCGGGTCGAGGCTCTCGCGGCTCTGGTCCACATAGGCGAGCTTCACCGTGTCGCCGATGCGGATCTCGCCGCGGTCGGGCTGTTCCTGACCGGCGATCATGCGGAACAGGGTGGTCTTCCCCGCGCCGTTCGGGCCGATCACGCCGACGATGCCGCCGGGCGGCAGGCGGAAGTTCACCCCTTCCATGAGCAGGCGGTCGCCATAGGCTTTGCTCACCTCGTGCGCCTCGACGACGAGGTTTCCCAGCCGGGGGCCCGGCGGGATGTAGATCTCGAGATCCTCCACCCGCCGGCCCGGCTCCTCGGAGAGCAGGGTTTCGTAAGCGGCGATGCGGGCTTTGGACTTGGCGTGCCGCGCCTTGGGTGCCATACGGATCCACTCGAGCTCGCGCTCGAGCGTCTTGCGGCGCTTGCTTTCGGCCTTTTCCTCGAGCTCCAGGCGGGCCTGCTTCTGCTCCAGCCAGGAGGAGTAGTTGCCTTTCCAGGGAATGCCGCGGCCGCGGTCGAGCTCAAGGATCCAGCCCGCGACGTTGTCCAGGAAGTAGCGGTCGTGGGTGACCGCAATCACCGTTCCCGGATACTGCCGCAGATGCCGCTCGAGCCAGGCCACGGTTTCGGCGTCGAGGTGGTTGGTGGGCTCGTCGAGGAGCAGGATGTCCGGCTGCTGCAGCAGCAAGCGGCAGAGGGCGACACGGCGTCGCTCGCCGCCCGAGATCCGCTGCACCGGCGTCTCGGGAGGGGGGCAACGCAGGGCGTCCATCGCCATCTCCAGGCGGGCGTCGAGGTCCCAGGCGTCGAGGGCGTCGAGCTTTTCCTGGATCGCGCTCTGGCGGGCGAGCGTCTTCTCCATCTCCTCCTCGGAGAGGGGCGTGGCGAGTTTCTCGTTGACGCGCTCGAACTCCGCGAGCAGGGAGACGGTTTCCTGGACGGCCTCCTCGACGACTTCGCGCACGGTCTTCGCGTCGTCAAGCCGGGGTTCCTGTTCCAGCAACCCCACGGTCAGGCCGGGCGAGATCACCGTCTGGCCGACGAACTCCCGGTCGACGCCGGCCAAGATGCGCAACAGCGAGCTCTTGCCCGCGCCGTTGAGGCCCAGAACGCCGATCTTGGCGCCGTAAAAGTAGGAAAGGGAGATGTCCTCGAGAACCGGGCGCTTGTCGTAATATTTGCTTACCCGGATCATCGAGTAGATGATCTTGTTCGGTGCGTCCGTCATGGAAGATCCCGTCCGTCAGCCGTGGAGGAAGCGCCGGAGCCCCGAAGGAGGGCGCGGGACTCCGGCGGAGGTTCAACCGGGGAACCGGATTTTCACCTTTGCGGCGCCGTCCTCGGATTCGATTTTGATGTTGAGCTCGAGACTGTCGTTGCGGATCCCCAGCGCCAGGGGCGTCTTGCCCTTTTTCCCCTCGAGGTGCGTGATCTCGCGCACGGCGGCGAGAATCTTCTCCCCCACCTCCCGGCCCGGGGCGGGCAGCTCGGTCACGCGGTACTTGGCGAAGACCCGGAACGAGCCGTCCCGGTCCCGGCGCAGGGTGATCGATTCCGCGTTCTGGTTCACCCCGTGCAGGGCGGCGAGGGCCAGCCACTTGAGAGCGGCTTCTTCACGGTCCGCTTCGCGGTCGATCGCCGACATCTCGCGCAGGGGGTCGGTCGTGGCGTAGCAGTCGCAGAGTTCCTGAACCTTCAGATGCGGATTGCGTTTCTCCTTCATGGGACCTCCTTTCGCTCGTCACTCCTCTTGCGGGCATCCGGACGTGGAAAAGTAGTCGTCTTCGTCGGCTTTGGCAAGCACCGCGCCTCGCGGTGCGGCTATTTCAGGATCTCGATCGGCTCGACCTCGAAGACGAGCAGGGCGTTGGGGCCGATCGCCCGCCCGGCCCCCTCCGCGCCGTAAGCGAGTTTCGAGGGGATCCACAGTCGGTACTTGCCCCCGGGCTTCATCCGCTGCAGCCCTTCCGCCCAGCCGGGGATGACGCCGCCGAGCTCGAAGACCGCCGGTTCCTCGCGGGCGTAGGAGCTGTCGAACTCGGTGCCGTCGAGGAGGCTTCCGCGGTAGTGGACCCGCACCCGATCGGTCGCCTGGGGAGCCTTGCCGCTTCCTTCGCGCAGCACCTGAATCTGCAGGCCGCTTTCCATGGTGACGACCCCGGGCGCGGAACGGTTTTGTTCGAGGAAGTCCGCCTCCTCGCGGGCGTTCTTCTCGGCAAGCGCGGTCGTGCGCCGGGTTAGTTCTTCCTGCATTTTGGCCGCGAAGGCGATCCGCACCTGCTGCTCCTCCTCGGCGGCGAGGCGCGAGGCGCTCTGGGCCATGGCGTCGCGCAGGCCGAGGAGAAAGGCATCCAGGTCCACCGCCACCGGAGAATCGCGCAGCCCCTGGCCGATTTCCCGGCCGAAGATGTAGCTGATCTTCTGTTCGAAACGGGGGAGATCCGGGGAGGAAGGTGCCGGGCTCTCGCCCGCGCAGGCGGCGAGGGCGAGAGCGGCGGCGATCGAGGCGATGATGGGAAGCGGGCGGTTCATGGTCGATCCTTTCCAGGGTTTGAAGAAATCGAAACCGGACCCGCGGCCGGCGCGGGATCACGGCCGTCAGCCCCCGGAGGGGCTTCTTCCGTCGGGAAGTATCGTGTGCTCGTCCTGGACGGCGGATTGCAGCTGCTCCGGCGAGAGCAGCGCGTCTTTCAGATTCGCCTCGCGCAGGTTCGCCCCGGCGAGATCGGCGCCGCGCAGATCGGCGCGCCGCAGGTCGGCGCCGCGCAGGTAGGCGCGGAAGAGGTGGGCGTGTTTCAGGTCCACGGTTTGCAGCCGGGCGTGGCTGAGGTTGGCCATGATGAAATTCGCATGGCTCAGGTCGGTGTGGCTCAGATCCGCCTGGCTCAGGTTGGCCTCGCGCAGGTCCGCGCCGCGCAGGTCGGCGCCGGTCAGATCGGCGCCGTTGAGATAGGTCCGGAAGAGGTTGGCGTCACGCGCCGTCGCGTGGGCGAGGGCGGCGCGGCTCAAATTGGCCATGATCAGGTTGGCGCGCGTCAGATCGGCCTCGCTCAGGTCGGCCTCGCTCAAGTTGGCCTCGCGCAGGTCGGCGTCGCGCAGCTCGGCGCGCTGCAGGACGGCCCCCGAGAGGTCGGCCT
>CAZQUP010000082.1:7841-11964 GCA_964596545.1 uncultured Desulfatibacillum sp.
GGCGGCGAGGATTTTCGCCAAGCGCCGCGCCGAATAGCGTCGCCAGAAGGCCAGACGGTCCAGCAGGGAAAGCAGGATCTCCAGCAGACGGGAAAGGATTCCGCTGGAGCGGTGTCCGGAGGGGGGGGGAACGGCGGTCATGCGACGGACTCTCCCGGGGTTCAGAACGGGGACGGCGGGCTCGGCGCCCGTCCCCCCCGCCGCGCCTGCCCGCGCCGGGCGGCGGCCTCTTCGAGGTTGGCGACGAAATAGATGTCGATCCGGTGGACCGGCTGACCGAATTGATCCGGGACGAAGGAAAGGACCAGCAGATCCTCCCCCCGCCGCCACAGCCAGGATTCCCCGGGCTCGCCCTTCCACGGCACGACTTCCGGTTCGCCGTAGCGTTCCCGGAGCGACGCGACGGTGCCGACTTCGTCGCGCCGGAAGCGCATGCGGAACAGAAGCGGTTTGTTGGTGGGGCCGTCGAAGATCAGGTCGACGAGATCGAAAGGCGCCCCGGCCTGCCGGGCGTAGCGGAACATCAGGCGCATCACCTCGTGGTCGACGCGCTCGCCGGGGGGGTCGTTCAGGCGTCGGTGGAGGCGGTCGATTTCAGGCAGGTGATCTTTCAAGAAGCCTCGGGAGTGAATTTCCAGGTCGAGCAGACTCCGACGCTCGATCGCCTCGCGGCCGAGGATTCGCGCGAGTTCCCGCCGCATGGCTTCGCTGTAACGCGAATCGCGGCCGATGCCGAAAAAGGAGATGCCTTCGCCCTCGACGGCCGCGGCCGGAGCGGAGGGTTCCCGACCGTCGCCGCAGGCGACTCCCAGCGCCAGGAAAAGCACGAGCGCCGGCAGAGGCTTGAGACGAAGAAACCACGCCGCATGCCTCCGGATGCCCATCAACGGATCCCCTCCGGGTGCGCCGCCGGCAGGATGTCGCCGATGGCGAAAGGAAAGCTTCCTCGGCGGCGGTCGCGGAAATAGGTTTTCAAGGTTTCGCCGATCACCGGAAAGGCGATGCGCTCCCAGGGAATCTCCTCCTCCTGGACCAGGCGCACCTCCAGGCTCTCCCGTCCCGGGCGGAAGCCCTCCTCGAGCAGGCGGGCCCGGAAGAGGAGGTAAATTTGCCCGATGTGGGCGATGTTGAACATGAGATAGGGGGTGAGCTCCCCGATCCGGGCTCCCGCCTCCTCCCAGGTTTCCCGCACCGCCCCGGCGGCGAGGGTCTCCCCGCTCTCGAGATAGCCCGCGGGGAGCGTCCACCAGCCGAGCCGCGGCTCGATGGCGCGCCGGCAGAGCAGGATGCGGTTTTCCCGCTCGACGATCGCTCCCACCACGACCCGGGGGTTCTGGTAGTGGACGGCGCCGCAGGCAGGGCAGGTATGGCGCGGGCGGTCGTCGCCCGCGGGAACGGCGAGCTGTACGGGATGGCCGCAGGCGCTGCAGAACTTCATTCTTTCAAGTCCAGAAGCAGAAAACCGCCGTCTTCGAGGCGCACGGTCCCCGGATCCAGGTGCCCCGGGACGGCGGGCTCCTCGGCCGCGGGAAGCGGTGTCCCGCCGAGCAGCACCGTCGCGATCAGGAGGCGGAGCGCCCGCTGGCCGAAGAGCTCCATCGGTACGTTCCTTTGACGTTCGTCGTCTCCCAGGTCCGCCGCTCGCGGACCCGTCCTTCCCGGAAGACGAGACGGCTGTAGCGGCCGTAATGGGGCAGAAGCGCGGCCGCCCGAAAGGCCCAGGGCGAGGCGGGGTTGGAGAAGACGGCGACCACGCGGTCCTCCGCCGCCGGGTGGGCGGACACCACGAAGAGAAGGTCCTCCGGAGCGGCAGCATGCGCGGCAGCATGCAAGGCGTACGCGGGGGGCTCGTTCGTCTCCGGAAGGCGGGCGAGCCACCGCCCGTCGTCCGGGATCCCGAGAAAGATCACGTTCCGATCCCTCCAGGCGGCCGGGTTCATGGGAGGATGGGAAAGGAAACGCCAGTCGCGCAGTCCGAGCGCTTCGACCAACGTGCGGGCGAGGCCCTCGGACTCCTGCGGGCCGCAGATGGCCGTCGCCGCCGGGCTTCCCCGCAGGCTGTTGACCGTGGGGGGGATTTCTTCGGGGAAAAGCCGCCGCAGCGTGTGGTGGTCCGGATCGAGCCGCAGTTCGAGAGGCTCCCCGGAAACGTCGAAGGCAAATTCCGTCTCCCCGCCGCGAAGCGCGACGCGGTGCGTGCTCGTACCGGCCGCGGTTTTCACGGCGAGGTCGAGATCCACGGGGAAGGGAACGCCCGACTGCCCCAGACGGCCGGAGACCTTCCATCCGCCCTCCGCCGTCGGAGTGCGCTCGACCCGCTTAAGCTCGATCTCCGGAACCCCCCGACGTCCCACCCACGGGTCGAAGAACCCGGCGAGCCCGACCCCGGCCCGTCTTTCGAAGGCTTCCCGGAGGTGATCCCAGCCGGTCGGCTGGAAACGGCGGGCGGCGAAGAGGTCGCGCAACGCCCCCCAGAAGACCTCCTCGCCGACCTGCCGGTGGAGCATATGGAAGACCATCATCGCCTTGTCGTAGCCGACCGCGCGGGATACGGGGTCGTGGCGATGGGTGAAGCGCGCCAGCGGAAAATCCTTGTCCCGGGGCACCAGGGTGGCGAAGTTGCGCAGGCTCTGCCGGCGCGTCTCGCGCGCCTCTTCCTCGGAGCGGCGGGCGGCGAGCAGATGGTCGGCGACGTAGGTCGTGAGCCCCTCGGACCAGTTTCCCTGCTCGAAATCAACGAGCACGCCGTTTCCCCACCAGCAGTGCGCGATTTCGTGGGCGAGGCTTTGCTCGCGGATGAAGGGCAGGCGGAGAATGGACCCCCCGAGCAAGGTGAAAGCGGGGAAGCCGTATCCCGTGGGGAAAAAATTCTCCACGACGGCGAACTGCTCATAGGGATAAGGCCCGAAGAGCTCCCCATAGAGCCGCAGGTAGGTCGCCGCGGATTCGAGATAGGCGGGGGCGAGGTCGAGGTTCGTCTCCGTGAAATAGACGGCGGCCGAGACCTCGCCGACGGCCTTCGTGCGCACCCGCCACCGGCCCGCCGCGAGGGCGAGACCGCGTGGTACCCGCTCGGCCTGCCAGCGGGAGATGCTCCTATCCCCCGCTTCTTCGTGACCGAGGGTGCGTCCCGAGGTTACGGCCAGCATTCCGGGCGGCGCCAGGATGCGGATGTGGGGAAAGCGGTCCTGGGCATCGATCAGATCCGGGTACCATCCCGCGCCGGGCAGCAGAAAAGCGCCCTGTTCCGTGATCAGGGCCGAGACGCCGAATCCCGGGTTGTCGGCCGGGAAAGGGCCGACCGGCGCGGGGTCGTCGAAGACGGCCTGGTAGGCGATGCGGACGTCGACCGTGGCGTCGCGCTCCTCGGGGGCAAGCGGCACTTCCAGAGACGACCCCCGGAAGGTGAAGCTTCGCGGCCGACCGTTGACCTCCACGGCCAGATCCCGGGCCCGCTCGGAAAGCGAGAAGACGAGTTGGGCGCGCCCGTTCCCGGTGACGCGCAGGTCATCGCGGCCGACCAGGAGACGCCGGGCCGGATGGAGCTCGACTTCCAGACGATGGGCGACCTCCATCGGTCGCGCGGCCGAGTGCGCGGCGGGAGACACGGCCGCCCAGGCGATCCCCAGAGCGACGGCAAGATGAGGAAAAGTTTTTCTCATTGCCGGAATCATAACTATCATATCCGCCGCGTCAAAGACAGGCTTTTGCGGCGCCCTTGTTCACGGCCCGCTTTACCTTTCGCGGTCGATCGGCTATGAGAAAACGGTGCAACCGGTCTGCCCCCGGACCCTCGGGGACGCCGCCGCCCGAATGGGAGAAAACCCGCCATGGGACCTTCCCGCCGCCACCTTGCCTTGCGCTTCGCCGGGCCCCTGATCGTGGGGGCCCTGATCGGGAGCGGGGCCCTCGGCCCCTTCCCCGAGGGAAGCGGCCTGCGGCCCGCTTTCGCCGGAACCTCTGCCGGCAGCGGGCGGACGGTCGTGATCAAGCCGCTTCCCCCCCTTCCCGCCTCGGGCTCGACCGCGGCGGAGATACGGGAGCCGGTGGTCCGCGGTCGTCTACCGGAGGCCCCTGCGGCGGCGCCTTCCAAAAGCTCGATCCGGGCGACGTTGGCCACCGG
>CAZQUP010000083.1:0-11892 GCA_964596545.1 uncultured Desulfatibacillum sp.
GCTTGCCGAGGAGGAAGAAAAACCGGCTGCCGGGGCCGCTGCCGCCGTCGCCGCGACCGCAGCCGGTGCCGCGGCCGTGCTCGCCGCGGCGAAGGCCCGTGCCGAGAGTTTTTCCGAGGGAGCCTCTTCGACCGACCCCTTTGCCCCCGCCGCTTCGGCCTCTGCCGGGGGGGCGACCGCCGTTCTCGAAGCCCAGCCGCAGGAGGAAGAGGCCGATTTCGGCGCCGAAGAGCAAAAGAAACGCAAACCGCGACGCACCGGCGGCTTGGTCAAACGGCTCCTCTACGGTCTTCTTGTGCTCGTGGTCGTCGCCGCCGCAGCGCTCATCGTTCCGCGCCAGCTCGGTCTGAACGTGCCCTTCCTCACTGAGCTTGAGATTCCTTTTCTTGCCGATCTCGAGGTGCCCTTCCTGGGGAAGGTCTTCCAGGTGGCCCCGCCGGACGAGGCGGGAGCCTTGAGAATCCGTCCCGTCGCCGACACCGTGCAGGCCGAGTACGTGGAGAACGCCTCCGCCGGCCGGATCGTCGTCATCCGCGGTCAGGTGCGAAACGACTACGATCACCCGCGGAGCTTCATCAAGGTGACGGCGAAGCTCTACGACAAGAACAAGAACGTCGTCCGCGCGGGCACCGTCTGGGCCGGAAACACCTTGAGCAAGGAGGATCTCGCGTCCAAGGACATGGCCGCGATCGCGGAGCAGTTGAAAAACCAGAAAGGGCAGCAGAACCGCAACGTCGGGGTGAAGCCGGGGGCGAGCCTGCCCTTCATGGTCGTCTTCGACCGGCTGCCCGGAAACCTCGAGGAGTACAGCGTGGAGGCCGCTGGATCCACGAAATGAGGGGCCGCCTGACGCGCGGCGGCCTGCGGCCGGCTTGAGCGCAACGCCTGTTCGGCTTGACAATGCGAGCGGTTTAACGCACTATAGCCCTGCTTTGTGGCGATGTAGCTCAGCTGGTCAGAGCATGCGGCTCATATCCGCAGAGTCCGGGGTTCAAATCCCTGCATCGCCACCACATCGCGGAAACCGGAAAGGGCCCTCTCGCAACGAGAGGGCCCTTTTTCATGGGCGGGAAAGAAAGTCCCGGCCGGCGCTCCCTTCGGCCGGGAAAAAACCCGCATAGAGAACAAGAAAAAGGCGGGTGCTTTGAAGCATCCCGCCTTTTTTGTTTTTTTGATTGTAGAGCAATGTTTCAGCGGATGAACTTCTTCCTGCCCAGTGCCGCCATCCCGATCAGGCCCACACCCAGAAGCATCATGCTCGTGGGCTCGGGAACGTTGATGCCGCGGACGGAAAAATCGTTTCTCGGATCAAGAAGAGGATTGCAATAATCGGGAGTCGTGAACTTCAATCCAAGCAGATTCGTCGGATCGAAGAGAGCGATGAAGAGCTCCCCGTTTGTTGTGCCTGCAACTTGGGAAGGATCGGCCTGGAAAGAAATCCAGTCGCTCCATACGCCCGAGGTGTACTGCAAGCTGTATAGCCCCTGCTCTAGATAGCCACTCTCTTTAAAAAGATCGGTGATGTAGATGCCGGTGACATACAGAGGTTTCGAAAAACCGATTTTCAAAAGCTCATCATTCTTATTGAGAATTGCGCCGGAGATTTCATCGTCATTAATGCCGATCCCATCCACGCCGCCTACCGGTCCGGGATTCCAGGTCAGTTTGGCTCCTTGAGGATAGGCGATGAAGGTATAGTTGACTCCGCCGTAAGCCACGGTTGCCGTCGGCTGATTGTGGACAGCGCTGAAGGCGCTCGAAGCGAAATCCACCACAGGCACGGGCAGGGCAAGCGCGGTTCCGGCCAACAAGAAAATCGCCGCTGTGATTAAAACGACTCTTTTCATGGATCAAAATCCTTTCTTTTCCGGTTCGGGTTGGGGTTTTCCATTTACGGCGACTACCGTTTCTATGGTTTCCTGATGGCCTCCTTTCGGTTATGTTTCATAGGCCCAGACACTCGCCCTGCCTAAAGCAAGATGCGCGCCAATATCTAGCAAAATGCCATAACATTAATATAATAATTGAATTCAAGTATTTGTAATAAGATCCATTAGGCCATATTCTCTTGAGCCCAGTCCGACTATGTAAAAAAATACATAATCGGTAGTATTGCCGGTGGCGATCATCGGTAGCCGGGGAAAGAGCGCCGCTTGCACCACGAGTTTTCCGCTTCGCGGCTTCGGCTCTTGCCTCCGGCTCCTCCTCCCGCTATAAACGGCCCGGCGCTTGGCTTGTCTAAAGGGAAGAAACAAGAGACATGATCACCGGCTTTGAGAAGATCGTCGAGGAGCGGATCCGACGGGCGATGGAAGAGGGCGCCTTCGATGCCCTCGAGGGCGCCGGAAAGCCGCTTCGGCTCGAGGAGGACGCGACCGTTCCCGAGGAGCTGCGCCTTGCCTACAGGATCCTCAAGAACGCCGACTGTCTTCCGCCCGAGATCGAGCTTCGCCGCGAGATCGAAAAAACCGAGGAGCTTCTCTCCGCCATGCCCGACGCCGAGGAGAAATACCGCGCGTTGAAGAAACTCAATTTCCTTGTACTCAAGGCGAACAGCCTGCGCCGCACGCCGATCGCCCTGGAGATCCCGCAGCGCTACCTCGAGCGCGTGGTGCGCCGGATCGAGGACGGCAGGCGCCGCGGGTAGCCCAAAACGGTCAGCCCGGCACGCCCGGCGCCCGCCTCTTCACCCCGGCCGGAAACCGGTCCGGTGCCCAACCTATGGAATCGTCGTTGGAATCGAATTCCCCCCGGCGTTTGCGTATCGCGCTCCTTGCGGGCGGGGTTTCCGCCGAGCGCGAGGTCTCGCTCAACTCCGGCCGCCAGGTGCTCGCGGCGCTCGATCCCTCGCGCTACGAGGTCACCTGCTACGACCCCCGATCCGACCTCGCCCGGCTCGTCGAAGAGGCCCCCCGGATCGACGCGGCGCTCATTTTGCTTCACGGCCCTTTCGGCGAGGACGGGACGATCCAGGGCCTGCTCGATCTGCTCGGCATCCCCTACCAGGGATCGGGGGTTCTCGGCAGCGCGGTCGCCATGAACAAAATCGCGGCCAAGCGCCTCTACCGCGAGGCGGGGATCCCGGTGCCGGAGGACATCGTTTTGAAAAGCTCCGATCCCCTCGATGCCGATCGGGTGATCGCGCGCCTGGGTTTGCCGCTTGTCGTCAAGCCCGTCGTGGGGGGCTCGAGCGTGGGGGTGAGCATCGTGCGCCGCAGGGAAGACCTTCCGCCCGCCGTTTGCGCCGCGCTCGCCCACGACCGCGAAGTGATGCTCGAGCGCTTCATCGAGGGGCTCGAAATCACCGGCGCGGTGATCGGCAACGAAGAGCTCGAGGCGCTGCCCCTGATCGAGATCGTTCCGGGACGCGGCTACGAGTTTTTCGATTACGCCGCCAAGTACACGGCGGGTGCGACCGAAGAGATCTGCCCGGCGAGGATCGACCCCGCGCTTGCCGCCGAGGGCAGGCGCCTTGCCGTCGCCGCCCACCGTGCGCTCTTCTGCCGCGGCTACAGCCGGACGGACATGATTCTCCGCGGCCGCGAGATCTTCGTCCTCGAGACGAACACGATCCCCGGCATGACGGCGACGAGCCTTCTGCCCCGCGCCGCGGCCGCGGCGGGAATGGACTTCGGAGGGCTCCTCGACCGGTTGATCGAGCTCAGCCTCGAGGGCCGCGACCCGCGGAGGAGGACCTCATGATCGCCCGGGGGGTAGAGGCGATCCGCGCCCGACTCCCGGAGCTCGGGCCGGGAGATGTCGCGGCGGGGCTGCTTCCGGGCTCCTTTCTCTCGGGGCCCCTCGGGATCGACCTCGCCGAACGGGGGGTGCGCTTCGTTCCCTCGCTATTGTGTCAGGTGTTGAGCCGCTCGAAGTGCGCTCAGGCGGAGGTTCTTTCTTCCTTCATGGCCCCGCACACCCGGGCCGTGCGACGGCGCGCGGAGCTGCTTCAGGCCGTCTCCGACTACGCTCGGCTGGGGATCGGCCCGGTGGTGAGCAAGCAGGAGGGGATGCATTGCGGCCACGGGGTCAGGCGCTGGGAGAGCGCCGAGGCGCTTTACAACACGGTCGCCTTCGAGGAGAAGGGCTTCCCGTTTGTGCTGCAGCCGTTTTTGGCGGGCGTGTCCGATGTGCGCGTGATCGTGGTGGGGGAGTATGTCGAGGCCTACCTCCGCGAGAACCCGTTCGACTTCCGCGCCAACCTCGCCGCGGGGGGAACGGGTCGGCCGTTTCCGGTGGACCCGGCGGCCGAGCGCTTCTGCCGCGCGGTCATGGAGCGGGGCCGTTTCCCTTACGCGCATATCGACCTGCAGCTGACCCCGGAGGGACAATGCTACCTCGCCGAGATCGCCCTCGATGCCGGGGCCGCGGCGGCGTGCATCGGGCGGGAGGAGCTGGCGCGAAGGAAGCGTGAGCTTTTGGAGCGGAAGATCGCGGCCGCGGCCGGGCAAAGGGCGGCCGAAGGATAAAAACCGGTGGGGAAGGGGAAGAGACGATGAAGGTCCTGGTCGTGGGAGGAGGCGGCCGCGAGCATGCGCTTGTCTGGAAGATCGCGCAGAGCCCGCGGGTTGCGAAGATCTTTTGCGCACCCGGGAACGCGGGGATTTCCGAGCTTGCCGAATGCGTGCCGATCGCCGCCGGCGAGATCGAGGCCCTCCTCTCCTTTGCGCGGAAACAGGCGATCGACCTCACGGTCGTCGGACCCGAGGGGCCGCTTGCCGCGGGGATCGTCGATCGCTTCGAGGAGGAGGGTCTTTCCATTTTCGGGCCGCGGCGGAACGCCGCCGAACTCGAGGCGAGCAAGTCTTTCGCCAAGGAGTTCATGCTGCGAAACGGCATTCCCACGGCGCGGGGCCGGAGTTTCACCGATCCCCGGGCGGCCGAGTCCTTCGCGACGGAACTCGGCGCCCCGCTCGTCGTCAAGGCCGACGGCCTGGCCGCGGGCAAGGGGGTGATCGTCTGCACTGACCTGAAAGAGGCGTGCGCGGCGATCCGGCGCATCCTTGTTGCGCGCGAGTTCGGCGAGGCCGGCTCGCGGGTCGTGGTCGAGGAGTGCCTGGCGGGCGAGGAGGCCTCCTTTCTCGCCTTGACCGACGGCAAGACCGTGCTTCCGCTGCCTTCGGCCCAGGACCACAAGGCGATCTACGACGGCGACCGCGGTCCCAATACCGGGGGGATGGGCGCCTACTCGCCCGCGCCTGTGGTCGACCGGCTGATGCACCGACGCGTGATGGAGGAGATCATGATTCCGGCCGTGCGCGCCATGGCGGCCGAGGGACGGCATTACCGCGGGGTGCTTTACGCCGGGCTGATGATCGAGCGCGATCGGGCGAAGGTGCTCGAGTTCAACGCCCGCTTCGGCGACCCGGAAACGCAACCGATCCTCATGCGCGTGAAGAACGATCTGGTCAGCCTGATCGAGGCGTCGATCGGCGGCAACCTCGATTCCTGCAAAATCGAAGTCGACCCCCGGGCGGCGGTCTGCGTCGTCATGGCCCAGCAGGGCTATCCCGGAAATTACGCCAAGGGGGCCGCGATCCGCGGCATCGAGGCGGCGAACCGCATCCCCGGGGTCAGGGTTTTTCATGCCGGGACGAAGAGGAAGGGCCGGAGGGTCGTGACCGACGGCGGCCGGGTGCTCGGCGTGACCGCACTCGGGGAAACGGTGGAAGAGGCGATCGAGAAGGCCTACCGGGCGGCGGCCAGGGTCCGCTGGGAGGGCCTCTATTACCGAAAAGACATCGGGAGGAAGGCGATGGCGCGCAAGGCGGGGAAGGCTTCGGTGGCGATTGTGATGGGAAGCGATTCGGATCTGCCGGTCATGCAGGAAGCGGCGGCGGTGCTCAAAAAATTCGATGTGCCCTACGAGATGACGGTCGCCTCCGCGCACCGGAGCCCGGCGCGGGCGGCGGCCTTGGCCGAACAAGCGGCGAAACGGGGAACCCGGGTCATCATCGCGGGTGCGGGCCATGCGGCCCACCTGGCGGGCGTGCTCGCCGCGCACACGACCCTGCCGGTAATCGGGGTTCCGATCGACTCCTCGGCTCTCCAGGGGCTCGATGCGCTGCTTTCGACCGTGCAGATGCCGCCCGGCGTCCCCGTGGCCACGATGGCGATCGGCAAATCGGGGGCCCGCAACGCAGGCATCCTTGCCGTGCAGATGCTTGCGATTTCGGATCCGCGTCTTGCCTCCGAGCTCGAGCGCATGAAAGCGGAAATGGCGGCCGAAGTTGAGCGCAAGGCAAAGAATCTCGAGGAGCCAGGGTAGGCTCGTCAGGGTGGATCCCCGCAAGCTCGAGCCGGCGGCGATCGCCCTCGCTGCGGAAATCATCCGCGCGGGCGGAGTCGTCTGCTATCCCACGCGCTGCCTCTACGGTCTGGGCGCCGATGCGCGCAACGCCGCGGCGGTGGAGAAGGTCTTTTCGCTGAAGCGGCGTCCGGCGACGATGGCCTTGCTGGTTCTCATCCACCGACCGGAGGAGCTGGAGGGGCTGGCGGCGCGGATCCCGAAGCTTGCGCGGGCGCTGATGGAGCGCTTTTGGCCGGGGAGACTCACCCTGGTCCTCGAGGCGGCGGCGGGGCTGCCCGAGCCCCTCACGGCCGGCACGGGAAAGATCGGGATCCGCCTTGCCGGGCATCCCGTCGCCGCGGCGCTCGTTTCCGCTTTCGGAGGTCCGCTGACCGGGACGAGTGCGAATCTTTCGGGGAGCCCCGGATGCGCTCGGATCCCCGATCTCGATCCCCGGATCCGAAGAGGGGTCGATTTCATCCTCGATGCCGGGGTTTTGAAGGGCGGAGTCGGCTCGACCGTCGTCGATGTGACGGGCGAAAAACCGGTCGTGATCCGCGAGGGCGAGGTTCCCAAGGCGGAGATCCTCGCGGTCGCCAAGGAGATCGGCTGAAGAGAGGCGGCGCGTTCGGCTGGAGCGTTTTTTGGGCGCGAGGAGTTTTGCGGAGCGGCGGCCTGCCGCGTTGACAGCGGCCGGGCGATTCTTTATAGAGGCAGCTGTGCCGGAGTGGTGAAATTGGTAGACGCAGAGGACTCAAAATCCTCCGGGGGCAACCCCATGCCGGTTCGACTCCGGCCTCCGGCACCAAAAGCCGACAAAAAAGGCGGGCTCATTGAGAGCCCGCCTTTTTCAGTTTTCACTGCTCGAAAGCTACTTGCGGTTAATCATTCTTCTCATCCCGGCGATACCGACCAGGCCGAGACCGAAAAGCAGCATCGTTGCCGCCTCGGGGACGGAGACGGTGTCGGGGACGAGCACATTGTATTTAGCCCAGACATCGACATTTGTATTTTCCACGCGAACAACCCCGTCCTTGGCGTAAATAATTCCTTCCATCGGTGCGCGATCGGTTACGATGGTCCAGGAAAAAGTTAGGGGATCATTGGTGGTGTTCCATTTCAACCCAAAAATACCAGGGGTTAACCCCGGATTGCTTTGACCTTGAGTTTCATCATAAAAGCCAAGATCCCATCCAGCGGTTGTTCCCTGAAAAATGTTGTTTATTGTGAAATTTTTGGAAACTTCGGTGATGATATGACTGAGCGCTTTCCCACTTTCTCCTGAAGACCAAGTGTATTGATAAGTCCACTGGCTGCCATTTTGGAGAATGCTGTAGTCAATAGTGGAGCCTCCCCAGCTTCCACTCCACGATGAAGGACCAACAAACGTGGCATTCGCAGCCGAAACACCGAAAACCATTAACAGCGCCACAAACAATGAAAATCTTTTCATTTCTCGCTCCTATAGTCCTAGGGGACGTCCATTCTTATATCATTAAATTCCCTCGTTTGAGTTTGACGATTAGTCATTTCTTGCGTTTCCCGGTACCTCCTTCTCTCTCCGCAAAAGGCGAAGTCTTCTCTTTTCCTTCGTACGCTGCCCTTCGACTATCCCCGACCAGGCTTTTGACCAAGGATTGTCTTGTCTTATCCCCCCCAAGGCGTAAGCGGGGCTATCTTTCACTGGGATTTTCATCCCTTCTTGAGCTCGCCTGACGCCATTCAAGATAAGTCTATTATCCTTATAATGCAAAATTTTGGCCATGATTTAAAAAAAATATATCAGATAATATAAACGATATGTTATGAATATACCCGGTTTTCCACAACGATCAATCAGGTGTTTAAGAGTTAGTTAATTGGATAAAAAATTACCCTATACTGTATAAAAAGTTAAATACCTTAAGGGGACGTCCATTCACTTATTACTTGACAGCGTTCATTGCCCTTGTTAGTAGGGGACGTCCATTGTTTTATTATCTCGTTAACCCCAGGTCGTTAAGAAGGACAGCGTATGCCGCGTCGGGCAAGGTTGGACGCCCCCGGGGTGCTCCATCACGTGATTGTGCGGGGACTTGAGCGCCGCAAGATCTTTCGCGGCGACGAAGATCGGGAGGATCTGCTCGAAAGGTTGGGCACCCTGTTGCCCGAGACGGGGATGCGCTGTTACGCGTGGGCGCTTCTTCCCAACCATTTCCATCTCCTTTTGCGCACGGGCGAGCGTCCGCTGTCCGACCTCATGCGGCGCTTGCTCACGGGCTACGCCGTACGCTTCAACCTGAGAAACGATAGAAGCGGCCACCTCTTCCAGAACCGCTACCGTTCCATCCTCTGCCAGGAAGAGCCCTATTTTCTGGAACTCGTGCGCTACATTCACCTCAACCCTTTTCGGGCAGGTCTCGTTTCCGATCTAAAGGAACTCGAGCAATACCCCTTCTGCGGCCACGGAGCCGTCCTCGGCGTCCACCAAAACGACTGGCAGGCGGTGAAGGAGATCCTCGAGCGTTTCGGATCGAGCACCGCCAAGGCCCGCGAGCGCTACCGCGATTTCGTGGCGAAGGGGATCGATGAAGGGCGGCGGCCGGATTTGGTCGGCGGCGGGCTGGTGCGCAGCCTCGGAGGTTGGCAGGCGGTGAAAACGCTTCGCGGCCTGGGGCAAAAGCTACGCGGCGATGAGCGTATCCTGGGGGATGCCGATTTCGTCGCGGGGGTTCTCCAGTCGGCCAAGGAACAGATCGAACGGCGAAGCCGGCTTAAGGCCTTGGGTTTCGATTTTGAACGCCTTGCCGACCGCGTGGCCGGCCTTTTCTCCATGCCCGTGGAGGAGGTGCTGCGCAAGGGGCGTTACCTGCGCACGGTGGAGGCCCGAAGCGTTCTCTGTTACTGGGCCAACCGCGAGCTTGGAATCAGCACCGTGGAACTCGGCCGGAGGCTTGATCTCGCCCAGCCGACCGTGTCCCAGTCCATCGCCCGCGGCGAAAAGATCGTAAAAGAGAAAGGGCTTTCGATCCTCGAGACCTGAAGTAATATAAGAATGGACGTCCCCTAAATGCGGCGCAGGTCGATTCTGATCAGCACGGTGGTGATCTCCTGCCTCTACTGGGTTTGCGAATCCTTCATGTTTTTCTTTCTCGACCCGGAGGCGAACTTCATCCAGCACCTGCTGGGGCCCGACCGCTTCAACACGCTGACCCGGATCCTCGTCCTCTGCCTTTTTGCCATCTTCGGCTCGCACATCCATTACACGGTCCGCCGCGAGCAACAGGCCGAGGAAGCGATCCGAAAAAGCGCCGCAAAATCCCGCTCGATCCTCGAGAGCATCGAGGAGGGCTATTTCGAGACCGATCTCGAAGGCCACCTGACCTTTGCGAGCGGCCCCTTTGTGCGCATGCTTGCCGCCGGGCAGATCCAGGTCCTCGGCCGGCATGCCGCCGAGTTCATGAACCCCGAGTCGGCAGTGCGCCTGCGGCAGGTCTTCGATCAAGTGCGCTCCTCCGGGGAGGTGAAAAGGCTTTCCGATTGTGTCGTTCAGGGCCCGCAGGGCGGCGAGCGTAGGCTTGAGCTTTCGCTGTCGCTGATCGCTGACGGGGAAGGGGAGGCCGCGGGTTTCCGGGGAGTGGTGCGCGATGTGACCGAGCGGATCTTCGCCGAGCAGGAGAGAAAGAAACTCGAGCTGCAGCTCCAGGCGGCGCAGAAGATGGAGGCGATCGGAACGCTCGCCGGCGGGATCGCCCACGACTTCAACAACATCCTTATGGGGATTCAGGGAAACGCTTCGCTCCTGGAAATGCGGCTGCCCGAGGGCCACCCCGGCCTCGAGAAGGTGAAAAACATCGAGGCCTACGTCGAGAGCGGAACCGAGCTTTCACGTCAGCTCCTCGGGTTTGCGCGCCGCGGCCGGGTGGATGTTCGCGCCACCGATTTAAACGCCGTGATCGAAAAGACGGGCAACCTCTTTGCGCGCACCCGCAAAGACATCCGTGTGCACTTCCGCCTCAGTCCGGATTTGCCGGCGGTCGAGGCGGACCGGGGGCAGATCGAACAGGTCCTCATGAACCTCTGCGTGAACGCCGTCCAGGCCATGCCCGAGGGGGGCGATCTCAGCCTGGCGACCGAGGCCGTGAGCCTGGATGAAACCTACTCGCAACCCTATCAAGTCAAGCCCGGCCGCTACGTCAAAGTCTCGGTCACGGACACCGGGGTGGGGATTGAAAAGAAGAACTTGAGCCGGATCTTCGAGCCTTTTTTCACAACCAAAGAGATGGGCCGCGGGACCGGATTGGGCCTCGCCTCGGTCTACGGGGTCATCAAGGGGCACGGCGGCCACATCAATGTCTACAGCGAGGTGGGCCGCGGGACGACCTTCAACTTTTATCTCCCGGCATCGGCGCAGCCGGCCGACCGGGAAAAGCCGGCCCGCGGCCCGGTGATCCGGCGCGGCGAGGGGACGGTGTTGCTCGTCGATGACGAAGAGACGATCGTGCAGATCGCGGGCGAGATGCTCCGCGAGTTGGGCTACACCGTGATCACCGCCCGAAGCGGCGCCGAGGCGCTCGAGGTTTTCGCCGCGCGGTCGAAGGAGATCGATGCCGTCCTTCTCGACATGATCATGCCCGGGATGGGCGGCGGGGAGCTGTTCGACCGGCTGCGGGCGATCGATCCCGGGGTGAAGGTGCTGCTTGCGAGCGGCTTCAACATCAACGGCCGGGCGGCCGAAATTCTCGCCCGCGGCTGCCGGGGCTTCCTCCAGAAGCCTTTCAACCTCGAGCAGCTGTCGCTCAAGTTGGCCGAAATCATCCCTTCCGGGCAAGCCGCAGCGAGGTCTACAGGGCATCCACCACCGGGTCCCTGAGGATCGCCGCGATCGCCTCTGCGGCGGCGGCCGCGGGCTCGGGGAAGACTTCGGCCAGGGCGGCGACATGCCTCAGGTTGTCCGCCGTGCGCAGGATCAGCACGGCGAGATCCCCCTCCTCGAGCTCGCAGATCTCGAGCGTCCGCTCCCACGTCGCTCCCTTGGCCCAAGCATAGAGTGCGGCCGCCGGTCGGATGGAAAACGGCCGCGCCTCAAAGCCGGAATTGAGCATCTCCTCCACGAAGGGCGAAAGGGCAAGCGCAAGCCGGCGGTAAGCGGAGGCGAGCGGCCGCGGGATGAGCTTCTCCGACAGGCGCCCTTCGATCTCCTTCTCGAAGACAAAAGTGGCGATCAAGCCGGCGAGAAGCGCCGGGTCGTTTCGGGGAAACGCCGCCCGGCGGAAACCCTCGGCGATGAGCAACGGCTGGTCGACGCGCAGCCGCGAGGCCCAGAGACCGTCTGCGGTGAGGGCGCTCTCGCGGTCGACGTAACCGTGCTCGCGCAGGAAGGCGAGGTGCTGCTCGAACTCGTGCCAGAGCCGCAGCGCCGCCTCGAGCCGCCCGTTGCTGCGCCGCATGGACCTTCCCCGGCGGAAGGCCGCAAAAGAGCGCCGGAGAAGATCTTCGATCTGCGCCGGGTTGTGCGAGAGGAGAAGGTTCAGGACCATCGAGAAGTTGATGTGGATCCGGCTTTCCACGTCGGAGGGCTCGGCGTTCAAGAGCGCCGCCACATGGAGGATGTCCATGAAGCG
>CAZQUP010000084.1:0-11714 GCA_964596545.1 uncultured Desulfatibacillum sp.
CTACATCGACGAGGAAGAGCTTCAGGTCTGCGATTTGACGATCCAGAAGATCGCCGACGCGTTGCCGCCGCGGCCTTACTCCTCCCGCGAATTCATCCGCGAGATGGGCCGCTACCTCACGCGCCACGCGGTCAAGAAGGGCTCGCTCGTCGAGCTCGCCTACCGCCACCACGTGCCGATCTTTTGCCCGGCCTTCACGGACTCGAGTGCGGGCTTCGGCCTGGTGAAGCACCAGGCGGAGCGGCCGGAGAACCACCTCACGATCGATTCCGTGCGCGATTTCCGGGAGCTCACCCGAATCAAGATGGAGGCCCAGACCACCGGTCTGTTCATCGTGGGCGGAGGGGTTCCCAAGAACTTCATCCAAGACACGGTGATCTGCGCCGAGATGCTGGGGAAACCCGTTCCCATGCACAAGTACGCCGTCCAGGTCACCGTCGCCGACGTCCGCGACGGAGCCTGCTCGAGCTCCACGCTGAAGGAAGCCTCCTCCTGGGGCAAAGTGGACACGACCTACGAGCAGATGGTTTACGCCGAGGCGACCCTGGTCGTCCCGCTCCTTGTGAGCGACCTCTACCACCGCAAGGACTGGAAGAAGCGCCAGCGCCGGGAATGGGCCCGGCGGCTGTAGAAAACCGCCGCGGGGCCCCGCCGGGCAGCGCAGGGCCTCGTTTTCCTACCGAAAGATCCTCAGGAAGAGTACGGCGATCTGGAAGTAGATCGTGATCCCGATGGCGTCGATGAGGGTCGCCATGAGCGGTCCCGCCGTGAGCGCAGGGTCGAGGCGAAGCTGCTTGAGCGCCAGCGGGATGAGCGCCCCGCCCAGGTTGGCGAGGAGCAGCGTGGCCAGAAGCGCCGCCCCCACGATCGCCGCCAGCACCAGGTTGTGGTCCTGGAGAAAGACGCGGAAATAGGCGATCAGCCCCAGCGCCCCCCCCAGCGCGACGCCCATCCAGACCTCGCGGCCGAAGACGCGCAGGAAGTCCTGCGGCCGCACCTCGCCCAGCGCGAGCGCCCGCACCACCATCGTCGCCGATTGCGTGGCGGCGTTGCCGCAGGTGCCCACGACCATGGGAATGAAGAAGGCGAGCGCCACCATCTCTTGGAGCGTCGGCGCATTCCACTCCATGACGGTGGTGGAGATCAGCGAGGTGAACAGAAGAATCGCCAGCCAACAGAAGCGGCTCCAGAACAGCCGCGGCATGGAGCGCTGGAAATATTCCTCCTCGAAGGGCACGACGGCCGAAATGCGGTGGAAGTCCTCGGTGTTTTCGGCCTCGATGATGTCGATCACGTCGTCGACGGTGATGATGCCCAGCAGCCGCGTTTCGTCGTCCACCACCGGAAGCGCCAGAAAGTCGTACTTCTGGATCAGGTCGGCCGCGGCCTCGACGTCCAGGTCGTGGGGGACGGAGATGACGTTGTCCTCCATGATCTCGCGCAGCCGCTGTTGGGGCTTCGAGAGGATGAGATCGCGCAGCGAAAGCACTCCCACGAGGCGATGCCGCTCGTCGGTGACGTAGATGTGGTAGATCGTCTCCTTGTTCGGGGCGAGCAGCCGCAGGGTCTCGAGCGCCTCACGCACGGAGATCTCGGGGGCGAGGTTGCAGTACTCGGTGGTCATCACCGCGCCCGCCGTACCCTCCCGATAATTCCAGAGACGGCGGATCTCGTTTCGTTCGGCCTGGGCGATCAACGGCAGGATCGCCTCGCGCACCTCCTCGTCGACCCGCTTGAGGAGATCGACGCGGTCGTCGGGTTCCAGGTTCTCGACGAACTGCAGAAGCGTGCGCGTGCGGCCCGTTTCGAGGCAGGCCTTCTGGGTCTCGAGCGAGAGATGCGCGAACGCCTCGATGGCGAGCGAATTGCCCACCTTGACGAGGGTCTCGACGATTTCCTCCGGCGCGAGACCGCCCGCTTCGAGCGCCTCGGCGATGTCGGCCGGGTGCATCTCGCGCAGGGACTCGACTTCCTTGCGATCCTCGATACGGCAGGAAGCCGCGTTCTCGGGAACGATCTGCGGCGCGGTGTTCATCGGGGGTCTCCTTGCCGCCTCGGAACCGGCGATGGGATCCGAAACGGCCGGTGGCGACCCCCCGCGGGAAAAGGATCAGCGGGGAAGGGCCGATCCGGGGGCGCTTCGAACCCGGTACGGCGAGGGCGGCGGCCCAGCGGGACTTGCGCCCCGCGGGCTTCGGTGGCTCGGACTACTGCCCGGGTCTCCTGAATTCATGGGGTTTCCCTGATCCTTTTCGAAGCTTCAAGGCGGCCTGCCGTATGGGCAAGCTTCAACGAAACGCTCTTTTCTAAGAGCCTTCCCGATCAAAATCAAGGGAAAAGGAAAGAAGGGGCTCCTTTTTCGTCCGGCTCAGGAGAGGACCTTTTGCAGGCCGATGCACTTCAGATACGCGGTCTCCGGCATGGAAAGGAGCACGGGATGGTCGGGGGCCTGCGCGCCGCGAAAGACGACATGGGCGGCTTCCCGCCCGCGGCTGCAGGCGGCGGCGAGAATCGCAAGAAACTCGTTCTCCGGGACCAGCCGGCTGCAGCTGCACGCAAACAGGAGCCCTCCGGGCTCCAGCCGCCGCCAGGCGAGCCGGTTGAGCTTCCGGTAGGCGCGGCGGGCTTGGGGCAGGGTCTTGCGGGACTTGGCGAAGGCCGGGGGATCGCTCACCACGAACTCGTAGCGCCCGGCGTCGCGGGCGAGAAAACCCAGGACGTCCGCACGGCACAGAACCGTGCGCCCGCGCGGAAGACCGTTCGCCTCGAGACTGCGCTCAAGGAGATCGAGCGCCTCGCGGCTTTCGTCGACGAAAACCACGCGCGCCGCCCCCGCCCGCAACGCCCGCAGCCCCCATCCGCCGGAATAGGAAAAAAGGTCCAGCACCCGGGCTCCGGGCACCCCGCGCACCGCCTCCTCGAAGCGCAGACGGTTTTCGCGCTGGTCGAGGAAAAAACCCGTCTTCTGACCCTCGAGCAGGTCGGCGGCGTAGCGCACGCCCTCCTCCTCGACCCAGGCCGCACGCAGGTCCTGCGGGTCCCCGAAGACCACGCGACGGAAGCGCTCCGCGGCCTCGAGATCGCGCACCGGCTGATCGGCACGGAGGACGAGCCCCGCGAGCCGCACGCCCAAGGCGCGCTCCACGGCTGCAGGCAAAAGGCGCTCGAGCAGAGGAAGCACGAGGTCGACGCCCGCCGTGTGGCTCTGCAGGACCGCATACGGCGGGTAGTAGTCGACCACGAGCCCGGGGAAGAAATCGGCCTCGGAAAACACCAGCCGCGCCGCGCGGTTCGGGGCGAGCGGAAGCCTGCGGCCGATCGCCTGGAGGAGCCTCCGTTCGAGCAGCGCCTCCAGCCCCTCCCCCTCCTCGCCGCGGACCAGAAGCCGGCCGGCGATCAGGGAACGGCGGTTCCAATAGCCCCAGCCGACGAACGTGCCGCCCCCCCGGAAGCGGCACCAGAAAACCGGACGCTCCCGGGGGCCTTCGGAAACGACTTCGTTGGCGAAGACCCAGAGATGCCCCGCCGCCACTCGTTCGGCGGCGCGCGGGGTGATCTCGATCTCCGGCCACTCTTGCGGATTCAGCGGCGGCAACTCGGTCATGCGCGTCGGCCTCTCCTTTTCCGGGGGATGCCCGCATCCCGTCTCGCCCCTCTATACCCGATTTTCCCGCCGCGGCAACCGCGGGGGGAGCCGGGGTCTCGAAATTTGACCCTCCCCGGACTCCATGATAGGCTTGAAATTCGAATCCTTGTCCACAGGAAGGCCCGGCGTGAAGCAGAGCAAGCTCTTCCAGCACTGGGGAAGGTTTCGCAAGGGCATGGACGCCCAGAGCCTCCTGCTCTCCTTCGCCAGCCACCTCCAGTACTCCCTTTGCAAGGACCAGTACACGGCGACCCCGCGCGACCTCTACCTCGCCCTGGCGCTCGCGGCGCGCGACCGGCTGATCGAGCGCTGGATCCAGACCCAGCAGGGCTACTACAAGGCCGACGTGAAACGGGTCTATTACCTCTCGGCCGAGTACCTCATGGGCCGCGTGCTGCTGCAGAACCTGCTGAATCTGGGGATCTACGAGCAGACCCGACAGGCCATGGAGGAGCTGGCGATCGATCTCGAGGCGCTGGCCACCGAGGAGCCGGACATGGGGCTCGGAAACGGCGGCCTGGGCAGGCTGGCGGCCTGTTTTCTCGATTCGCTCGCCACCCTCGAGATCCCGGCCATGGGTTACGGGATCCGCTACGAGTTCGGCATCTTCGACCAGGAGATCCGCAACCTGCAGCAGGTCGAGCTTCCCGAGAACTGGCTGCGCTACGGCACGCCCTGGGAAATCCCCCACCCGGAAGTCATTTTCACCGTACATTTCTACGGCCGGGTGAAGCATACCCGGCTCCCCGACGGCGGACTCAAGTGCGAATGGGTGGACACAAGCGACGTGGTCGGCATCCCCCACGACATCCCCATTCCGGGCTACGGGAACAATACCGTCAACACGCTGCGGCTGTGGTCGGCGCGGGCCTCGAAAGAGTTCGATCTCAACTATTTCCAGCACGGCGACTACCTCAAAGCGGTCGAGGAGAAAAACATCTCCGAAAACCTCTCGAAGGTCCTCTACCCGAGCGACGATTTCTACGAAGGCCGCGAGCTCCGGCTCAAGCAGCAGTACTTCTTCGTCTCCTGCTCGATCAAGGACATCATCCGCCGCTACCTCGTCAACCACGACGACTTCGACGCCTTCCCCGACAAGGTGGCGATCCAGATGAACGACACGCACCCCTCGATCGCCGTGGCCGAACTGATGCGGCTGTTCCTCGACAGCTACGGTCTGAGCTGGGAGAAGTCTTGGGAGCTGACGACGAACACCTGCGCCTACACGAACCACACGCTGCTCTCCGAGGCGCTCGAGAAGTGGCCGGTCTCCATGTTCGAGCGGCTTCTGCCGCGGCACCTGGAGATCATCTACGAGATCAACCGACGCTTCCTCAAGGACGTCGCCATCCGCTTCATGAACGACGTCGAACGCAAGCGCAACCTCTCGCTGATCGAGGAAGGACCGGAGAAGCGCGTCCGCATGGCGCATCTGGCGATCGTGGGCTCGCACTCGGTGAACGGGGTGGCCGAACTCCACAGCCGGCTCCTGCGCGAGCGCGAGCTCAAGGATTTCGCCGAGATGTACCCCGGCCGCTTCAACAACAAGACCAACGGCATCACCCCGCGGCGCTGGCTGCTGCTCTCGAACCCGAGCCTGGCGGCCCTGATCCGACGCCATCTCGGCGACGGTTGGGTGCGGGAGTTGACGCAGTTGCGGGGACTCGAGCCCCTCGCCGACGACCCCGACTTCCGCCGCGAGTGGCGCGAGATCAAGCAGGCGAACAAGAAGCGCCTCGCCCGGCTCACCCGGAAGCTGACCGGCGAGCGGGTCGATCCGGCGGCGATCTTCGACGTCCAGGTGAAGCGCATCCACGAGTACAAGCGTCAACTGCTGAACATCCTGCATGCGGTGACCCTCTGGCTCAAGCTGAAAGAGGAGCCCGATTTCCGGATGCACCCCCGGGTCTTCTTCTTCGGCGGCAAGGCCGCCCCGGCTTACAAGACGGCCAAGATGATCATCCGCCTGATCTGCCATGTCGCCGACATGATCAACCGCGACACGGCGACCCGCGAAACCCTCCAGGTCGTCTTTCTCCCCAACTACCGCGTGAGCCTCGCCGAAGTGATCTACCCCGGCACGGATGTCTCCGAGCAAATCTCGACCGCAGGCTACGAGGCTTCCGGCACCAGCAACATGAAATTCGCCTTGAACGGAGCCCTCACGATCGGCACCCTCGACGGGGCGAACATCGAGATCCTCGAAGAGGTGGGACGGGAGAACTTCTTCATCTTCGGGCTGACCGCCGAAGAAGTGGCCGCCCTGCGGACGCACTACCGGCCGGCGGAAGTCCTGGCGGGGCTTCCCTTCCTGCGGCAAGCGCTCGATCTGATCCAAAACGGGTTTTTCAGCCCGGAGGAGCCCGGCCTGTTCCGCCCGCTCGTCGAGCTCCTCCTCCACGAGGACCGTTACTTCGTCCTCGCCGACTTCGAGGCTTACCACCGCGCGCAGATGGAGATCGACGCCCTCTACTGCGATCCCGAGGAGTGGACGAAAAAATCGATCCTGAACGTGGCCCGCATCGGCAAGTTTTCCTCCGATCGTACGATCCTCGAGTACAATCGGGACATCTGGCGCGCCGAACCATTCCCCGTGCAGCGCGAAAACGGCGCCCCCGCCGGGACCGAAGCGCCGGAAGAAGCCCCACCCGTCACGACCGCGCCCGCCGCATGACCGCTCCGGCGACCCCTTCGCTGCTCCTCTTGCACCAGGGGGCGCTCGGCGATCTCGTCTGCCTCTTTCCCCTGATCGCCGCCCTGCGCCGCCGCTACCGGCCCCTTGAGCTCATCGCCCAGAGGGCGCTTTGCCGGCTCGCCTTGGCCGAGGGGCTCGTGGACAGGGCTCACGCGGTCGAGTCCGCCTGGACGGCGGGGCTGTTTTCGGAGAGCCCGGACGATCGGCTCTCGGGCTGGGTCGGCGGATTCACCCATCTGATCGCCTTCTCGGCTTCGGAGAGGCTTCTGTCGCCCTTGAGCCGCCTCTCCGGGGGGCGGCTCGTCGCCGTGGCCCCGCGGCCTCCGGCCGGGGCGGCCGTGCACGTGGCCGATCATGCCCGAGAACGACTGATCGCCGCAGGGCTGCTCGCAGACGAAGAAACGCCGGCCGTTTCTCCTCTAGCCGGCCCCGAGCGCCTGCGGGTGCGCGTCTGGATCCACCCCGGCGCCGGAAGCCATCGCAAGCGCTGGCCGCTCGATCGTTTTCTCGCCGTCGCCGAGCGCCTGCGGGAAAAAGGAAGAGAGCCCGTCTTTCTCGCCGGGCCGGCCGAGGAAGACCTCGCACCCATCATTCGGACCGCGGGCCACGCTCTCGAGCGGCCCGGGGATCTCCCCGCACTCGCCGCCTGCCTGCGCCGCGGCGGGGCCTACCTCGGCTGCGATTCGGGACCGAGCCATCTCGCCGCCTGGTGCGGCATCCCGAGTGCGGTTCTTTTCGGGCCGAGCGATCCGGTGCGCTGGGCGCCGCGGGGAAGGGCGGTGCGCATCCTGCGCCCCGCCCTTCCCTGCCGGCCCTGCTTCGAGACCGAGCCGGGCAACTGCGCCGCCCCCGACTGCCTTCTCGCGGTGACGCCGGAAGAGGCCCTCGCCGCGCTCGAAGGATTCAGGGATTCCGCCGACGGGTGAGGCGAAAAACCGCGCGGCATCGCCGCCGCCGCGGAGTCCGGGAAGAAACCGATGGACGAAGAGCGCCGCCTGAAGGCTCTGGAGCGGATCTACGCCCTCTACGACGGCTATCTTCGCGGCCGGAGGATCGCCTGCCGCCAGGGATGCCGTCATTGCTGCACGACGCGGGTTACGGTGACGACGCTCGAGGGGCGCGCGATCCTACGGGCGCTCGCTCCCGGAGAACGAAAACGCCTGCAGGAGCGGCTGCAAGCGGCGGCCGGTCTGCCGCGTCTCCGGCCCGGGATCACATTGAACGGCCTGGCCGAGCTCTGGGCCGCAGGTCTCGAGGAGCCTTCCCCGGCCGAGGAGCCGCCCTCCGCCGCATGCCCGCTGCTCGTGGAGGATCTGTGCTCGATCTACGCCCTGCGCCCGTTTCACTGCCGCTGTCTCGTGTCCGCGGAGACCTGCACGGCCGAGGCAGCGGCGCAGATGGGGGAGGAGGTTCTCGCCGTGAACACGGTCTTCCTTCAGGGGATCGAACAGCTCGATGCAGCGGGCGCAAGCGGAAATCTGCTCGACGTGCTCGCGGTCCTCTTGGCGGCGGGGAGCCGGGATCTTTCGTTTGCCGACTCCGCGGATCTCATCCCGAACCGTCCGCTGCGTCGGCTTCTTCTTCCCCCCGAGCACCGCGCGGCGGTGGAGCCGCTGCTTGCGGCCCTGCGGCGGATCCGCATCTAAAGCGGTCCGGGCTCAGGAGCGACGACCCTCGTCGAGGACCCGGCGCACGGCCTCGGCGAGCTCGCGCCCCAGAAGGGGCTTGTAGAGGACGGCGCGGATGCCGGAGGCGCGCGCCTTGTGCTCCTCTTCGGGCTCCCCGAATCCCGTGCAGAGGATCACGGGCTCCCCGGGGCGGATGAGGAAAAGCTCGCGCGCCAGCTGCAGGCCGTTCATCTGCGGCATGGCGAGATCGGTGATCACGAGGTCGTAGCGGAAGGGCGCGGCGCGAAAGGCGGCGAGCGCTTCGAGGGGCGCGGTGCGGACCTCGACGCGGTAGCCCAGCCCCTCGAGCAGGCTGCGGGCCAGATCGGCGAGCGGGGCCTCGTCGTCCACCAAGAGGATCGACTCGGAGCCCGTCGGCAGGGGGCGGATCGCTTCGGCGGCGGCCTCGGCCTCCCCTTCGGAACGCGGCAGGAAGACCTTGAAGGTCGAGCCCCGGCCGGGTTCGGAATAGACCTTGATCAACCCCCCGTGGGCGCGCACGATGCCGTGGACGACCACCAGGCCGAGGCCGGTCCCCTTGTCGGGTCCTTTGGTCGTGAAGAAAGGCTCGAAGATGCGCTCCATCACCTCGGGGCTCATGCCGCAGCCCGTGTCCGTGACCGTAAGGACGACGTAGCGCCCGGGGACGGCGCCGGATTCGCCGGCGAGATCGGCGGCGCTCAGCTCGGCGTTGCCGAGCTCGATGCGCAGCACGCCCCCCTCCTCGGAGAAGGCCTGCACGGCGTTCGTGCAGAGGTTCATCGCCACCTGCTGCATCTGCGCCGGGTCGGCGAAGACGCATCCGGCGTCGGGGGCGACGAAGTGCTCGATGCGGACCGCGGGTTTGACCGAGGAGCGCAAAAATTCGACCGTCTCCTTGACGATCGGCTTGAGGTTGATCAAGAGCTTCTCCTCGCGGCCGTGGCGGCTGAAGGCGAGGATCTGGCGGACGAGGCTTTTCGCACGGCGCGAGGCGGCAAGAATTTGCTCGAGCTGCCCGCGGGCGGCGGGCGGAATGCCGGGATCGAAAGTCATCAGTTCGGCGTTGCCGACGATCACGCCCAGGATGTTGTTGAAGTCGTGGGCGATTCCCCCGGCCAGCGTTCCGATCGCCTCCATCTTCTGAGCCTGGACGAGACCGCGCTCGAGCTTTTTCTGCTCGGTCACATCCCGGGCGAACACGAGCACCGCATCGATCCCCCGGTAGCGGAAGCGGACCGAGGAGACCTCGATTTCGGCGGATTTTCCGTCCAGACGGACCATTCGGAAGGTGCGCGGCGGAACGGGCACCCCGGCATCGATCGCCGCCAGCCGCGCGGAGAGAACCTCGTGCTCCTCGGGATGAACGAGGTCGCGGATCGACCGCCCGACGAGATCTTCCGGAGCGGCGGCGCCGAAGATGCGCGCCGCCGTCGGATTGGCGAAGCGGATGACGCCCCCGCTCTGGATATAGATCCCGTCGGGGGCGGCGGCGATCAGCCGGCCCAGCCGTTCCTCGCTCGCCTGCAGCTCGCGCTCCATGCGCCGCGTCTCGGTCACGTCCACGAGACTCACGAGAACGAGATCCCGCTCTTCGACCGTCACCCGGGCGGTCGAGATCAGGGCGTCGAACTCCTTTTTCCCGCCGTTGGCGCGCAGGACAAGCCTGCCGGGGACGTTTTCGATCGTCTCGCCGGTCGCGAAGCTTCGGGTGACGAGCCGCCTGACCACGCATTCCGGGCAGGCGGCGGTCGCCCCGCAGCAGGGGCCTTCGAGGGCATGAACGCAGAAGAGGGCATCGCCGCAATAGAGCCCCTCGATCTCCTCCGGCCGGCGGCCGATCCGCAGGGCGCCGGCGCGGTTGATGCGCGCGATCCTCACCTCGCGATCGACCAGCATGAGAATGTGGGGCACACTCTCAAAGACGGCCGCAAGCGTCTGGCGCTGCGATTCGATCTCAATCTCGGCGCGGCGAAGCGCTGTGATGTCCCAGAGGATGCCGTGAACCCGCGACGCCCCGTCGGGATCGTCGCGGAGGGATCGACCGAAGAAAGAGACGAGCAGGCTTCCCCCGTCGGTGCGGCGAAGCTCGAACTCCAGCCCGGCGGTTTCCCCGCTGGAAAGGAGGCGACGAAAGGAATTCCGAAAATGATCCTGCCACTCGGGATGGACCAGGTCCGCGAAACGGCGCCCTGCGAGATCCGTGCGTTCCAATCGCAGGCTCTTCAAAAAGGCCTCGTTGGCGGCAAGGATCCTGTCGTCGGCGTCGAGTTCGACGTAGGGAAGCGGCGCCTTCTCGTAGAGCAGGCGGAAGCGCTCCGCGCTGCGGGCGAGCTGCTTTTCTGCAAGCCGCTTCCTTCGGGCCGTGGCCAGAAGGAGCAAGACCCAGATCCCGAGAAGCGGGGCGAACGCGGCGGCGGCGAGGATCCCATTGCGGTAGCGTTCGTAGAACGAGGGCGGCCGGTTCACGATCCGCGCCCCCGCCGGCAGGGCATCGGCTCCGATCCCGAAGCGTTTCATCTGCCGGAAATCGAACATCGGGACGGAGGAGGGCCTGTCGTCCAGGGCAATCTCCGCCGGATCTTCTCCTTCGAGCACGCGGCGGGCGAGTGTTGCCGCCTTGCGGCCGTGCTCGCGGCCGTCGAGCAGCATCCCGCCCAGAATTCCGTGCCCCAGCCGCTCCGCGGTCAAGGCATAGACCGGGACCTGCGCTCCGGCGGTGAGCAGCGCGGTTCCCTCTTTCTGGCCCAGGGTGCGTCCCGCACGGTCGGTCACGAAGGAGAGAATCAAAACGAAGGCCTCCTCCGGGAGGTTCCGGATCCGCGCGGCGGCTTCCTCGAAGGTGAGGGGGGGAGGAAAGATCGCCTCCAGCCGCCCCGCAAACCGCGGCAGGACGGCATCGAGCTGCCGGCGCAGGGCACGGCCGGATTCGGTGTCGTCGTGGAGCACGAAAACACGGCGCGCAAGGGGGTGAAGATTCAGGGCGAGCCGGATCGTCCCTTCGATGTCGATGCTCGCGATCACGCCGGTGACGCCGCGCACCTCGAACAGAGGCAACATCGCGGGGTCGTACAAACCGGCGAACAAAAGCGGGACTTCGGGGAAGAGATTCCGCCGCAGACCGATCGCGAGACGAATCGCCGGCTCATCGAAGGCGACCAGGAGATCGAGACGCAGGGCGCGATATTTGAAACGCAGGAAACCCTCGAGCGCCTCGTGGGTGGCGGAATCCTGGAAGCGTTTTCCATCGAGGTGCTCAAGGCGCGGCGAGAGGCCCGGCCACCGCTCCCGCAGGCCTTCCCGGAAGCCCTCGATTTCACGATCGGACCAGGGATACCCGGGATGATAGGAATTGAGGACGAGGATCGAAGGCTCGCGTCCAGCGGGCCCGGCGGACGCAGACACCGCCTGGGCCCCGGCCGCGGCGGCTAAAAGCCCCCACCACGGGAAAATCAGGATCCCGAGCGCGAGCGCACGGACAGACATGGACAGCTCACCCGGCTTGGTCGAAGAGGGTTCCGCTTTGTCGCCGATCCATACTATCGTACACACGGCTGCCGTCTATCGGGCATCGCCTTATCCGACTGTAGGAAAAGCCTGACATGCCGCGGCGCCGCAAGCCGCTTCCGGGCGGGAAGACCCCGCCCGGAAGTTTGCGTTTCGACCGCCACCGTTCAGAAGTCGGCGAATTCTTTTTCGCCAAGGGGGATGACCTCCTCGGCCTTGG
>CAZQUP010000085.1:0-11690 GCA_964596545.1 uncultured Desulfatibacillum sp.
TCAATAAAATTACAAAAAACCAAAAACCGATTCAGAGCTTATCCCACCCATCAGGATGTCCAAACAACGGGGTCCACCGCCCGCCTACACCTTCAACGTGGGAAACTTTCATTCACCACAACCTGCCGGCGTGACCGGCGCTTTCAAGGAGGCAGGTTATGAATAGGATTGCAGTTGGTCTCTTTCTGATTTTGGTTTTCTTATCTTTTTCCAACCCTCAATTATTAGCGAGAAGCAACAAACCCCAGCAAGCGCCGAAAGTAGAGATCCCCAGCGCGGGCGGCGGAGGAAATCCTCAATTTCCACAAGATGTTTTGATTCCGCTTAATTGCAGAGATGATGTTGGGTATCGCGATTGTTACCGCTCACTAACTAGATATTGTCCTCAAGATATGGAAAGCCACAAGGAGGCCTGTTACAGCGACGCTATATCACAATGCACGCGCGCTTATTGTAAGCCTGAAAAAAAGTAAGATTGCAGACAAAAACGGACCGTGTTCTCTCACACAATCCAGAATTACGCAGGTATCGCAGCGGCGGGCGCCGGTGGACGAAGTGATGCGGCTCTCAGAGCGGTAGGAGCGGTATCATGCGGGGTGGAACGTGCGGCATTTTTATGCAGGGGATCGACGGGATGGGGTCAGCGCAGCTGCAGTTGGGTGAAGAGTCGGCTTCGGGGGTCTGGGTGGGTCAAGGAGGAGAAGGGTCGGGGCAAGCACCGCAAGAGGCGATTGCCGGCAGCCTGTCCGGGGATGATGCTGCAGCAGGATGGCAGCCGGCATCGATGGGTAGCAGGCCAGTGCCGGGATCGGATTGTAAGGATGGACGATGCGACCCACGAGCACTATTCGATGTTTTTTGTTGATGAGGAGGGTACGGCTTCCCGTTTTCAAGGGGTCCGGGAGGTGATCGAGACGGGGGGGGTGGTGTTTTGTTCGTTATCCACCGACCGGGGGAGTCACGGTTGTTACACGGGGCAAGCCGGCGGCAAGGTGGATAAGCGCGATCTGACGCAGTTTGGTCGGGCGATGCGGCAGTTAGGCATTGAGATGATCCCGGTCTATTCCCCGCAGGCCCGAGGGCGAAGTGAGCGAGCGTTTGAGACGCACCAGGATCGGTGGGTGAAGGAGCTGGCCTTGGCGGGGATCAGCGATAGGCAGGGCGGCCAACCGGTATCTTCGTGAGGTCTACCTGCCGGCATAGAATTCGGTACCCGGATGGGGGGTTGGGGGTTTTTCACGGCCCTCGCTACCGGGGGCGCTATGATTCCCAGGGGGCTGCAATAGGCTTCCCGCCATTAGCCGCTGCCTAAGGTCCGCCGCAGGGGTTCCGTGGGGTATCTGCTCGGGCTGCGCCCGCTCGGACACCCCACGGCTCAATAAAAGCGGAAAATTCCTTTGCTACAACTCCGGACAATTCGATTTGTTGACAACAGAGGCGGAAGCCAAACGAAGGGAGGACTTGACCAGACCAGCAGTGCAACAGACAGCGGCGGCGACGCCAACCGACATTGCCTTTTTGGAGTTAATCGACCGGCGGTTGGATCACGTTTAACTCTACCGCTCGGAGCGGCACTACACCGACCATCTTCATGGAGCCAGACAGTGGGTCAAGGAGTGGAAGGACCTGAAGTGCTCCGAGATCAAACCGGAAATGATCGAGTCCTACCTCATCAAGAAAGTGAAGCGGATCTCGACGTTTCCCGCCAACAAAGATTTGCGCCCGCTTCGTGCCGTGTTCAACTACGGCATGCACCCGACGAGAAACTGGATCGTTTTCGACCCGACCCGTGGCATTCAGTTTTTTCCGGTAGACAAGCGCATCAAGTAGGTGCCTACCCGGGAAGATGTGCTTCAGGTCATCCTGGCCGCTGATTCTGACACCCAGGACGATCTGTGGACGATGGCGTTGACCCTGGGCAGGATGACCGAGATCAACCGGCTCTCATGGGAAGACGTCACCCTGGAGCAACGCCACGTGGTCCTTTACACCCGCAGGAAACGGGGTGGCAGCGAACGCCAAGGAAAGTGCCGATGGCGGACAAGCTTTACGAGCTGCGGTCATGTTCGATTGAAAACCCGTGACAAACGAAATCCTTGGCTATTCTGCCACCGCGATAGGATCCGGGAAAAACAGGAAACGGTAGTTGGTCCCTATCTGGACCGAAACCGGATGATGGAAGTGCTCTGTGAGAAGGCAGGCGTGCGGTATTTCAGGTTTCACGCCTGGCGGCATTTTGGCGCCTCTCAACTCGAGCAGTCAGGCGTGCCGGTCGGATCCATCCAACGCCTCCTTGGTCACGAAAACCGCACCACGACGGAGCTATACCTTCACTCCATCGGGGACTCGGAACGAAGAGCAATTGAGGTGCTGGACGGGAATTTCTCCAGAGATTCCCACACAAATCCCGCAGAAAACGAAAGGGGCCACAGACCGAAATCTGTAACCCCTCAATTGAACTGGTGCGCCCGGCAAGATTCGAACTTGCGACCTACGGATTCGTAGTCCGGCGCTCTATCCGGGCTGAGCTACGGGCGCAGGCGAAAACGAAATCTCTTTAATGGAAGGCGCTCCGGATGTCAACTGCGCCCGGGCGACATCCGGCTTAGGGCCGCCTGAAGATCCGCTGCGACCTCGATCCCCGCCGTTCTCATCTCCGCGACCGCCGCGGCGGTGGAATCCGAAGCAACGCCGCGGCACAAGTCCTCGATCAGAGTCACCCGGAATCCGGCCCGCACGGCATCCAAGGCGGTCGCTTTCACACAGTAGTCGATCGCCAGCCCGAAGACCACCAGATGGTCGAGACTGTCCGTTTTGAGGATGCGTTCAAGGCCCGTCTCGGCCCCGCCGTCGTCGCGAAACCCGGAGTAGCTGTCGAAGCGCCGGTCCATCCCTTTTTTGACGACCGCGCGCCAAAGCCCGGGATCAAGAAGGATCTCGGCGTTGGCCGTGCCCTGGACACAATGCGGCGGCCACAAGACCTGATCCCGGCCCTCGATCTGGATCACCTCGAAAGGTTTTCTCCCGGCATGGTTCGTGAAAAAGGAAACGTGGTCGGCGGGGTGCCAGTCCTGAGTGGCATAGAGGGGGAAGCCGCGTTCGGAAAAGAACCGGCAGGCCGTGCGGACGCTTTCGAGATAAGCCACGTCGGTCCCGGCGACGGCAAGAGCCCCCCTCTTCGCCTCGGTGAAATCCCCTTGGAGATCGACCACGACGACCCCCCATTTTGCGTTCATGGCCTCGCCTCCTGGAAATGTGTAAACCACCGCTGCCGCGGTTGCCTTCTGCGGAGAAATGACGGCGGGTGATTGAGAACAAGCCCAGTATGCGGTAAAGGGAAACGGTTTGCAATCGCCGCGTCGGATTCATCCTCCCGGCCAGGGGTTCTCGTTGGACCAGAGCGCCTACATGGAACTCGCCCTCGAGGAAGCGCGCCGCGCGGCGGAGGCGGAAGAAGTCCCCGTGGGCGCCCTGCTCGTCAGCGAGGAGGGCCGGATTCTCGCCTGCGACCGCAACCGCACGATCGAGCGCTGCGACCCGACGGCGCACGCCGAGATCCTCGTTCTTCGCGCCGCAGCCCGGATCCTGGGCAACTACCGTTTGTTAAACACCACGCTCTATGTTAGCGTGGAGCCCTGCATCATGTGCATGGGGGCTCTCGTCCACGCGCGCATCCGGCGCTTGGTGTACGGGACGGCCGACCCCCGGTGGGGTGGTGCGGGGTCGATTTGCGATCTCTCGTCCGACCCCCGGCTCAATCACCGCATCGAGGTCGTCTCCGGGGTGCTCGAGGATCCCAGCCGCGCGCTGTTGCAGGCGTTTTTCCGCTCCCGGCGCGCCTGAGGGGGATGGGAAAAAGGAGGATTCGTGGCCAACGTCGTCGTCATCGGAACCCAATGGGGGGATGAGGGCAAGGGCAAGATCGTCGATCTCTTGGCCGAGTTCGCCGATGTGGTCGTCCGCTTCCAGGGCGGAAACAACGCCGGCCACACGATGGTGATCGGGGGCGAAAAGTTCATCAACCACCTCGTTCCCTCCGGCATCCTGCAGCAGAAGATCTGCGTTCTTGGTAACGGCATGGTCGTCGATCCCGGAGTGCTGGTCAAGGAAATGGATTTCCTCGCCGGGCGGGGCATGGCCACCGGCCCCGAGCGCATCAAGATCAGCGAGCTCGCCCACCTCATTCTGCCCTACCATCGCGCTATCGATCTCGCCCGCGAGGCCCGGCGCGGCGGAAAGCCGATCGGCACGACCGGCCGCGGCATCGGCCCGGCCTACGAGGACAAAATCGGCCGGCGCGGCATCCGCTTCGTCGATCTTCTCGATTGGGAGGCATTCCAGGAAAAGCTCACCGCCGCCCTCGAGGAAAAAAACTTTCTCCTCGAGCATTACTTCCAGGAAAAGCCGCTTTCCGCCGCAGCGATCCTCCAGGAATACCGCTCCTATGCCGAGCGGCTCGCCCCTTATGTCACGAACACCTCGGTCTTCGTGGAGGAGGCGCTGCGCAAACGAAACCGTCTGCTTTTTGAAGGCTCCCAGGGAACCCACCTCGACATCGACCACGGAACCTACCCTTACGTCACCTCCTCCAACACCATCGCGGGGAATGCCTGCTGCGGCACGGGAATCGGACCGCGGCACATCAGCGACGTGATCGGCATCGTCAAGGCCTACACGACCCGGGTGGGACTGGGGCCTTTCCCGACGGAGCTGACCGACGAGATCGGAGAACGACTCCAGGAACGGGGAGCGGAGTTCGGCTCGACCACCGGTCGCCGGAGGCGCTGCGGTTGGCTCGATGCCGTGGTGTTGAAAAACGCCGTGCGCTTGAACGGGGTGACCGGGCTAGCGATCACCAAGCTCGATGTGCTCGACGGTTTGGAAACCCTCAACGTCTGCACGCACTACGAATTCGAAGGACGACGGCTCGATGTCGTCCCGGCGAGCCTGCGGGTGCTGACCGGCTGCACGCCGGTCTACGAGACCTTCCCCGGCTGGGCGGATTCGATCTCGGGGGTGCGCAGCCTTTTGCGGCTGCCGCGGCCCGCGCGGCGCTTTCTCGAACGAATCGAAGAGCTCTGCGGCGTTCCGATCGACATCGTCTCGGTCGGACCTGGCCGTGAGCAGACCATCGTCCGCCGCAATCCCTTCGCGCGCTCCGTCCCGCGGGGAAGGAAAAAAGCCCTCTCCGCCGTCTCCTCCACGACGCGGCGGGGAAAGAGTCGCCGCGGTTGACATCGCGAGCCCAATCGCTTACATAAGGCGCGTCAGTCGGGACGTGGCTCAGCCTGGTAGAGCACAGCGTTCGGGACGCTGGGGTCGGTGGTTCAAATCCACTCGTCCCGACCACAAGAATAGGAAAACGCTCCAGTCGTCGGGCTGGAGCGTTTTTGTTGACCTCTGAAACCGAACCCCCCGCTATCGGATCCCGCCCCGCGAACCAACGTGCGCGTGATCTTCGCCCTCTGGCTCGTTCACTTTACGGGCGATCTCTACGCCTCCTTCGTCAGCCCCCTTCTTCCCGCCTTTGCCGAGGTCTTCGCCCTGTCGCTCGCCCAGGTCGGGGTGATCGCGGGGTTGAACCGCTTTCTGATGTTCATCGTGCAGCCGATCGCGGGCTACTACGCCGACCACTACCGCACGCGCCTCTTTATCCTGGGCGGCCCCCTGCTCTCGCTTGTGTTCATCCCGCTCGTCGGTGTGGCGCCGAACTTCTGGGTCCTGCTCCTCTTCGTCGCCCTGGGCTCGATCGGGCAGTCGCTGTTTCACCCGCCCGTCGCCGGCATGATCTCGACCTACGCCGGCCGGAACTTCAGCTTCTGCATGTCCATCTTCAACGCCGGCGGAACGATGGCCTTCGGCGTCGGGCCGGTGCTCATCACGCTTCTGGTCTCCACCTTCGGGATGCCGGGAACCCTCTACTCGATGGGGATCGGGCTTCCGCTCATGGCCGTTCTCTTCCGCATGGTCCCGCGCCCTGAAGGCGAGGGTCTTGCCGGCAAGGGGTTTGTCGAGTCGCTGCGCGCAGCGCTCGGCCCCTCCCGGCGAGCGGTCGCCGACCTCTGGGTGGTCATGGTGCTGCGGGCCTTCGTCAGCCAGGCCTTCATCACCTTTTTTCCCGTGCTCTACGCCCGCGAGGGCTATCCCCTCGTCGCCATCGGACTCGTGGCCGCGCTTTTCACGATGGCCGGAGCGTTGAGCGGCCTCATCGCCGGAAGCCTCGCCGACCGCTTCCGCCACCGCCCGATCTTCCTCGCCAGCCATTTCTTTACGGCCCCGGCCCTTCTCGGCTCGCTCTGGCTGCGGGGGGACTGGATCTACCCTTGCGCCTTCCTCGCCGGCTTCTTCTCCATGGCGACCCTCCCCCTCGGGGTGACCCTCGGCCAAAACCTCGCCCCCCACGGCCGCTCCATGGTATCGAGCCTCATGATGGGTCTGGCGCTGGGAATCGGGGGCGTACTGACGCCGGTCATCGGCCGCCTGGCGGACCTCTACGGGCTGGAGACCGTGCTTTTCTGGCTGCCGGTCGTTCCGCTCTTCACCATGCTTCTTTGCCTCAGGCTTCCCGAAAAGCCCGCCGCACGTTGAGCCCCGCTTTTCTCAGGCGGATCGCGAGCGGATGATCAGAAGCGGCCGGTCGACCCGATTCAGGACCCCTGCGGCGACACTGCCGTAGAACACACGCGCGGCGCCAGTCCGGCCGTGGCTTGCCATGGCGATCAAATCCGCCTTCAGGACCCCGGCGGCCTCGCAGATTCCGTCCACGACCGCCTGGCTGACGAGATGGATGTCGGCCGGAATCCCGCGAAGCTTCATTTTGGCCTGGATCGCCTCGAGATACTCCTTCGCCCGGCTCAGGCGCTCGGAGAGCTGATCCCCCGAGGGGATGTAGACCTCGGCGCTGCTCACGGGGACGATCGGTTCGACCACCTGAAGCAGAATGACGCGCGAGCCGAAGCGGGCGGCGATCTCCTCGACATGCGGCAGGATGCGCTCGGCGCGCGCCGAGCCGTCGAGAGGCACGAGAATCCGGCTGTACATGGCCACGGCCCTCCTTTCATGGGGAAAGAGCGGCCGGCGGCGGCCGCCGTTCGAACCAGGGGCGCTCGGCCTCGAGTAGGCCTGCCAGGCGGAAAAGGAGATCTTCGCGGCCGATCGCGGCCGTGAAGTGCACTCCGAGGGGAAGCCCCTCGCGGCTCCAGAACAACGGAACCGACATCGCCGGCTGACCCGTGAAATTGACGAGCTGGGTGAAAGGCGTACGCTCCAGGTTACGGAAAGCGATCGTCTCCAAAAATCCCAGGCGATGCACCAAACCCACCAGTCCCAGGCGGTCGACGGCACGCAGGGCGAGCATCTCGCGCGGCGCGGGGCGAAGCTCGCCGATGCGCGCCGGAGGGTGGGCGGTGGCGGGGGTGAGATAGAGATCCCAAGTTTCGTGAAACTTCCCCATGACCCGGCCGGCGCGACCCCAGAGCCGCTTGGCCGCGGACAAGTCCGCCGCAGGCGCGATCCGCCCGATCTTTCCCAGGATCCAGGTCGGCCGCTCCACATCCGCACGCGAAAGCCTGCGGCCGAGCAACCTTTCGATGTCCTGCAGGTCGGAGGCCACCTCGGCGTAAAGGAGCGTAAGATAGCTTCGGGCGAGCTCGATTGCGTTCAGCGGCGGCTCCCGCTCTTCGACCTCGCAGCCCGCCCTGGCCAGAAAGATCGCGGCCTCGAGCACCGCCTTTTCGTGTTCGGGATGAACCGAAAGCCCAATCGGCGAGCGGGTGCTGAAGGCGATCCGGAGCCTTCCGGGATCGCGGCCGACCTCTTCGAGATAAGGACGTGTGGGCGGGGCGATGATATAGGGAGCGCCGCCTTCGGGCTCACAGACGGCATCGAGCGCCGCTGCGCTGTCGCGCACGCTGCGCGTGATCACGTGCTCGACGACCGCCCCCTGCCAGATCTCCCCGAAGTCAGGGCCGGTCGGGGTCCGGCCGCGACTCGGTTTCAACCCGAAAAGCCCGCAATAGGCGGCCGGGATGCGGATCGATCCTCCGCCGTCGCCGGCACCGGCCAAAGGCACGATCCCGGCAGCGACCGCGGCCGCCGAGCCGCCGCTCGACCCGCCGGGGGTGCGTCCGGGATCCCAGGGATTGCGTGTGGGGCCGAAGAGCTCCGGCTCGGTATAGGCGACAAGACCCAACTCGGGGGTGTTCGTCTTGCCCAAGATCACCAACCCCGCCCGGCGCCAGCGGCGCACAAGCTCGCCGTCGTGGTCGGGAACGAAACGGCGAAGCGCGCGGCAGCCGAAGGTGAGCGGGGCTCCTTCGCAGACCGAGAGAAGATCCTTGATCAAAAAAGGCACGCCGCGGAAAGGCCCCTCGGGCAGAGAGGCGAGCGCACGGCGCGCCGCTTCTTCCATGGGGGTCACGACGGCGTTGATAAGGGGGTTGATCCGCGCGATGCGCTCGAGGGCGGCTTCGAGGAGCTCGGCCGGAGACACTTCCTTGCGGCGGACGAGCTCGGCCAGCCCCAGACCATCGAAACGCTCGTATTCGGAGAAGGCGGCCATCGGCTCGGGCTCCCGGCGGGCGTTGGCGGTGCACTCCGCGGCAGGCGCCGGCCCGGGAGGGGGTGAGGGTCAGCCGGCGAGCGGCTCCATGGACTCGATCAAGGCTTCGAGCGCGGTGATCGTGCGCGCCTCGGTGAACTGCCGGGGATCGTTTTGGTCGGCCTCGATCACCACCCCGGGAACCCCTGTTCGACGGGAAACCTCCTCCCGGAGCCCATACATGCCGACGGAGTAAGGCTTGCAGGAGCGGTTCGAGTGCATGATGAATCCGGTCAGCGAAAACTCCTCGATCAGACGCACGAGGGTTTCGGCCCGTTTCGCGAAGCCGGAATGAATGTACAAACGGAGATAGGATACGGCAAGAGCCTCAAGGGGGTCATCGCTCCCGGCAACGGCGGCGGGGTCGACCCCCGCCCAGCTGCTCGGATAGGTCGCGGCGGCGATCGCCAAGCCGCGTTCCGTGAAAAAGGACTCCAACCAGCGCATCCGGTCCCAGATCGGCAGGTTGTCCCAGAGAACGCGGTAGCGCTCCTGCGGGACGGCGGCTTCCCCGCGTTCGACGCGCCCTTCGATCTCGCGGAAGAGGGCTTCGTAATAATCGCGGCAAGCGGCAGTGCCCCGCAGGGTCACGATGGGCGCGATGTGGACGAAGGCGTCGAGGGCGGTGATGGGCGCAGGCCGTCTTCGACAAAGATCGAGCGTCTTACGCCAGAGGTCGGTGGTTTCGCGGCTCAGAGCGACGGCGGCAAAAAGCCGCTCGCGCTCGAAGGGCCGTCCGGTCCGCTCGGCCAGGAAACCGGCAAGCGCCTCGAACTGCCGGCGCGCGTAGGCGACGGCATCACGCGTGAGCCCGTCGTGAAGAAAGGGCAGATCGACGACGAAGAGCGGCACGCGGTATTTCCGGGCGACCGCTTCAAACCACTTGACGACGGTGCGGCAAATGTTGGTCGCGCAGACGAGCGCACAAGGCGGGGGCAGCCCCCCCGCAGGCCCGCCGCGCAAAAGGTCCTGGCCGAAGTCCGTGCGCGCGTAAGAGCAGACGTCGGGGGAAAACCCTTCCGCTTCGGCGGCTTCGATAAGGCGAAGCGCCTGGTGGCCTGCCGCGCACATCGCGGCGTAGTTCTCGGGGTAAACCGGCAGCGCCCCGGCGGCGACGACGTATTCGACCGGAGCGCCGCTCGTCAGCCAGATGATCGGTTTTTCCTTCGTCGTCTTCGCCTCGAGGTAGTGAAGCGTCATCAGCTCCTTCAGGCGCGCGAAGCTGGCAAGACGGGTCATCGGCCGGATTCCTCCAGGAGGTCCCGGAACGCTTCGAGCCGGGTCCGCAGCGCTTCGTGGGGAAGGGATTCGAACTCCATCTCCAGCGTAAGCGCCGGGATCCCCTCCGCGGCCAGCGCGGCGTTGAGGGCCGGCCGCTCGAAGGCATCGGGCTCGCAGCAGCGCACCGGAAGAAAGAGCACCCCTTGGCCTCCGCACTCCCGGACCGCCGACGGGAAAACCGCCGCCCGGTCGATTCCGGGGACGTGCAGGCAGGGGCAGGGGCGTCCGCCGAAAAGGGCCTGCTCAAGGCTTCCCACGGGATCCTCCGGAGAAAAAACCGGCCGCGAGACGCTGCGCCCGCCGTTTGCGAAGTCATCATCGACCACCGGCATCCCCAAGCGGTCAAGAAGGGCCAAAACGTCCGCGGGCGGGGCGACCATCCCGCTCAAGAAGATTTGCGGCGCTCCAATTTCCTTCTGTTCCGCCGCCTCTGCGAGCTCGGCAAGCAGCGCTTCGAGGCGCATACCGTACTCCGCAGGATCGAGGAAAAAATCGGCCTGGATCACGGCATAGAAGTCGCGCGCACCGATGAGTCGCGGGCGGCTCCTTCGGGTTTCGTAGAGCCGGCGCTGCAGCATGCGGATTTCGCCGTAGAGCCGGCCGGCGGCGGCGAGCGCATCCGGCGTGACGGCCTTTCCCGTCATCCGGGCGAGTTTCTCGAAGACCTCCGGAATCAGCGCTGCAAGACGCGCCCGGCGGCAGTCCGGGTCGCTGGCCAGCGGAATCGGGAAAGCAAGGGTGGGCCGGAGGGAGACTCCCCGGAAAATCTCCCGCAGGTTGACAAGGGTGTCGCAAAGGGAGGTGAAGACCCATCCGGAGAGCTCCGCGGTCAGCCCGGCGAGCTCGATTTCGAGGATCGAGCGCGAAACGGGACAACAGTAAGGCGGGAGCAGGCCGTCCGCCCGCGACAGGGGAAGCGCTGCGCCCCAGAAAGACACGGGAAGACCCCCCGCGGCGTGGATCCATTCCCGGGGGAAATAGGCGGGGGTGACCCCGATCAGCGGCCGACCGCTGTTCCGCCTGAGCTCGGCCAGGCGGGAAAGCGGATCCCTCAGGGTTTCATGGAAAAAGGCAAACATCGTCCGGATCCGCCGGCTCCGGTGGATTCATCGCCTCGTGCCGCCCGCGTACCCGCCTTCGGGCTTACCAGGGGTAGTCTTCCTTTTCAAGGACCGTCGCCACCCCTTGGCCACCGCCGACGCAGGCGTTGGCGCAGCCGAAACGACCGCCTTTCACGTGGAGAATCCTCGCCAGCGTTCCGACCAGGCGGATGCCGGTGGCACCGAGGGCATGGCCGATGGCGATCGCCCCGCCCATGACGTTCACCCGCGCGGGGTCGATGCCGAGCTCCCGGATGCAGTTCAGCACCACCACGCCGAAGGCTTCGTTGATTTCCCAGAAGTCGATCTCCGAGGGCTTGAGACCCGCCTTTTCGAGAGCTTTGCGGCTCGCCGGCACCGGCCCGGCGCCCATGATCGTGGGATCCACCCCCGCAAAGCCGATCGCGCGAAGGGTCGCAAGCGGCCGGATCCCTTTCTTGCGGGCCGTCTCCTTGGACATCAGGACCATGGCCGAGGCGCCGGCGTTTAACGGCGAGGCGTTCCCGGGGGTGATCACCCCGTCCTTCTTGAACACGGGCTTCAGCTCGCGCAGGCTCTCGAGGGTGGTCTCCTCGCGGATGGACTGGTCGGTATCCACGGTGAGCCGGGAGCCGTCCTCCTGCTCGGCCTCGATGGGGAGGATCTCGTCGCGGAAAAAGCCCTCCTTGCGGGCGCGGGCGGCGAGCTCGTGCGAGCGAGCCCCCCAGCGG
>CAZQUP010000086.1:0-5745 GCA_964596545.1 uncultured Desulfatibacillum sp.
CGACGGGGGCGGCCGGTGTGGTCGCGCGTCGGGTGACCGCGGGCGATGCGGCGCAAATGCTCCTCGGCTTCGCGCTCAAGCCCCGGCGGCAGTTCCGCCGGGACGTTGCGGAAGATCAGGCGTTTGGCAAGCAGACGGGTCTGCGCGCTTGAGAATCGCCCGGTCAGGGCGAGACGCTCTTCCCAGGAAGCTTCGTGGAAGGCGCGGCAGAGAGCCTCGTCGGAGCGCGGCAGGAATCCGTTCTGATACAGACCGGCGTCGGGGTCGAGATCCGGCACGGGGGGGTAACGGAACCGCCGGTGGCGTTCGACCAGCGCGACGAAGGCTTCGGGATGCGCCGTCAGCCAGGCCAGGTGCTCCTCGAGGAGCCCGCGGCGCTCCTTGCCCAGCCGTTCGAGAAAGCGCTCCTCGGGCGGAAGAAGAATCCCCGGCTCCCCGAGGCGCTTGCGGGCGACCCAGGCTCCGGTCTTGAGCCCGCTCTCCTCTTCGTCCGGACCGCAGGGGGGGCGGTCGAGCCGGAGCCAGAGGCTCTGCCGTGGATAAGGCTCGGAAAAGCCGATCCCAAGCACGGGGGCGAGAAAGCCGGATCGACCGCCCCACTCCCCCGAGAGGAGAAGCGCCAGGCGATGCTCTCCCCGAGCGCTTCGAAAGGCGACGGGCAGACGTTCCATGCGTTGGGCGTCGACCGCGGGGTCGAAGGCCGCGAGCGCCCAGCGCCACAGAGCCGGGTTCCGGGCGAGGCGGCGGGCGAGCGCCACACAGGCGGCGGCGTCTTCCCCCGCATCGTGGGAGCGGCCCTCGGAAAGGGCGTTTTCGCGGGACAGGTCTTCGAGCCGGAGCGAAAGGCACCCCCCGGGGTGCGGCCAGGAAAGCAGTCCGCTTCCCTGGAGCCAGTAGAGCAGGGTGACGGGGTAGAGATCGAGGCGGCGGCAGCCGCGGGCGAACTGGTGCTCGTAGGGGGGAAGAAGGTTGCGATAGAAGGAAAAGCGCAGGAACTCATCGTCGAAGCCGATCGAGTTGTAGCCTAAACTCCAGGTCTGCGGGCGGGTGAGCAGGGCATGGATCGCGCGCATCGCCTCGTACTCGCTCATTCCTTCGGTGAGCCGCGCCGGTCGAAGGCGATGGACCAGCAGTGCCGCGGGCGAGGGGATGACGTCCGGACGGAGACGCACGGGGATCCGCACCCGTTCGAGCTCCCGGAGGCCGTCGTCGGTGCGGATGGCGGCGAATTCGAGGATCTGGTCGAGCGAGCGGCTCAGCCCGCTCGTTTCGGTGTCGTAGAAAAGAAAGGTTTCGGCCATGGCGGCTTTGTGTGCGCCGCCGGGACCTGCTTGTCAAGGGGGAACCCCTCCCGCCGAGAAGCCGTCAGCCGTGGGCCGGCCGGGATTCGGGCTCGGCCGCCCCGGTGGTGAGAATGAGATCGTCCAGGGCATAGCCGAAGCTTTGCAGCAGATCGATCGCCGTGCGCACGATCTCCTCCGGGGAAAGGCGCGTTTCCACGTAGATGGCGGTCTTGCGGATTTTCTCCGGGATCTTGAGCTGATCGGAGTAGCGTGAAAAACGCTGCGGCCCCCCGTCGTTCATCCAGAGCACCTTCTCGAAGTCCTGAGGATGCGCGGCGGCGAACTCATGGCAGAGGCGCACGAGAAGTTCCTCCCAGGAATTCACGGCCACCGTTTTGCCGCGGAAGGTGAAGGCGCGGATGCTCTGTCCGCTGAAAAACTCAGGCTTGCGCCGTCGGATGCCTCCCTCGGCCGGGGAGGCGGCCTCCGGCGTCGGGCGGTCGCTGCGTTCATCGCCCTCAAAATCGCGCTGGAAGATGCTCTCGGGGCTTCGGGGCGTTTCCGGCGCGGCGTGTCGGCGAAGAAAATCGACCACCCAAGGCCCTTCCGGGGCCTGGCCGCAAAGGGACTCGACCGCTGCGCTCAAGAGCGCGACGAGTCGGGGGTCCGGCCCCACGAGGAGCTGCTCCCAGGCCTGGGGGAGGGCTTCGAGAAGTCGTGCGCGTCGGCGCTCGCGGTGGCGCTGCTCGGCCTCGGCGAGGAAGGCCCCGGAGGCGACCTGCTCGCGGGAAAAGAGGGCCACAAGCTCTTTCGCCAGCGTCTCGGCCGGGTCCCGCGTCAGATCGCGGCGGCCGAGCAGAGCCGCGGGGGCGGTCTCTGCGGCGGCCGGCAGAAAGAACCACCATCGCCGTCCGTCGGTGTGCAGGACGAGCTCGGCGCCGGTTTTCCGGGCTCCATCCAGCAAGGCACGGTGGAGCCCAGCCGGCTCTCCTTCTTCACGCCGGACCTCGAAGAGAATCCGGGGCAGCCCGTCCAAGCAGAGCGCAAAGGCGACCGGGAGGCCGCCGGTGCGGAAGTCGGGCTGCACCTCCTCGACATTGAAAATGTCCCAGCCGAGAAGCGAGAGCACCCGGAGCCCGACCGCCTGGCGCAGCAGCGCCTCATCCAGCCGCGGCAGCTTGGGGTCGGCTTGCCAGGTCTCGATCACGGAGGCGATTTTCCGGACCGGCTTCACGGTGTCCTCCTGAAAACCGATATCGGCCGGAGGGCTCTGGACCTTGAGAAATTTCGGCGTCGACTTTCCGGGGAGCGCGTTCAAGATCCGCCGCTGCTTCGCCGATAATTCCGATGAGACCCGCGAAGGCGGAAATCCCGGCAAGGAGATGCATGCGGCGCAAGTTGCTCTTCTGGACGACGATGCTCTGGGGGGCGCTCGGATTGAACGCTCCCGACGGTCACCTTTTCCACGGCTTCGCCGCTCTTTCCGCCGCGTTGTGGGTCGCCTGGTGGCTGCGCGGCCGGGATCGCCTCGGCGGGGTGGCTGCTCCCGGGGAAAAGCCTTCCGGGAAAGCCTCGAAAGCCTCCTCAGGACGACAATGACGGATTTTTGACGCCAAACGCCCGGAGGAACCTTTTTCCCCCTGTTACGGATTCGGCGGCAAAAATAGAAAATTCAGCAAATACTTGTAGTTAATGATTTTACCGGTCCTGGCACGATAGTTGTATAGTTTTGTAGCAGCCATCGGATCAAGATTCCGGCGAAGCGCCGATGGATACGATCAGGATGGGAAGCGGGGCGTTTGTTTCCGGAAAGGACGGTTGAAGATGAGAAGCGCCAGAGCCTTGACCCAGAATTTCGACTACGACCGCGGCTACCTCGTGAAGAGTCCCTGTCGCGGCTGCGACAAGTATTCCTCGTTTCCCGGGTGTATGGAGAGCTGCCAGATCCTGGACCGCATCCAGACGGTGCTCAGCGACACACTCTCGAGCGTACACAATTTTTCGGCCGCCGAATCCTACTGCCTGCCGCTTGAGGTGCTGGAGCGGATCTGAGTCCGCTTCCTTCACTTCCCCGAACCGTCCGCAAGGTTTCGGCCGCAGCCGGAAACGGCGGCGTAGGCCGGGGATTGCCTTGTCGTCGCGTGTAGGCTAAAGTCGATCCTTTGATTTCGCTCCGCCGGATCGTGCACGCGCCATTCCTTTCTTTGCTCCTTCCTCGGGAAGAATTCCGATGGTTGCCCGCGGTCGAGCGCTGGAGACGCCGGCGCTCCTGGTGATCGATATGGAGCGCGACACCTTGGATGAGCGCCGGGGGTTTCCGATCACCCCGTCGGCGCGGTCGATCGTTCCGGTGTTGAACCGTCTGGTCGGCCGTTTCCGGGAGGCGAGCTGGCCGGTCGTCTTCACGACGGACGCCTTCGAGCCGGGGGATTTCCTTTTCGGCGGCGCCCTCGAGCCCTACTCCCTTCGCGGCACCGAGGGGTCGCGGATCGCCTTCGAGCTCGATTTCCAGGAAGGCGACCTCTGGCTTCCGAAGAGGCGGTTTTCGGCTTTTTTCGGAACCGATCTAGCGGCGTGGCTCCGCGGCAAGGGGGTGACGCTGTGCGCGCTCGGCGGGGTTTCCACACCTTTTTGCGTGCTCGCTTCCGCGCTGGACGCCTTGAGCCACGATTTCAAGGCGGTGATTCTCGAGGACGCCGCCGTCGCCGCCTCCCGCGAGCGCCACGAGGCGCTGGTTTCTGTCTACCGCCGCAATCCGCTCTTCCCGCTGTTGCGGGTCATGACCTCCGCCGAGCTTCTCGACGAGCTCGAGGCGCAAGCCGCCTGAGGGCCTTCAGGGCCGGTGGCGCAGCCGGCGTTCCCAATCGAACTCCCGCGAAGTGACCCGATCCTCCATGGCGCGGATGCGCCGTTCGAGATCCGCAAGCCGGCTTCGAAAATCGTCCCGCGAAGGCCCGGGCGGGGGTGGGCCGGTGGGCCCGGCGCCGGCGACAGGCTCGGGCTTCATCAACAGCGCGGCGAGAAGATAGAGGATCAGCCCCGGCCAGAACCCGGTGAAGACGATCAACAGTGCGCAGAAGAGGCGCACCCAGAAGACCGGGAATTCGAAAAAGGAGGCCAGCCCGCGGCAGACGCCGAAGACTGCGCCCTGCCGCGAACGGTGGAAGCTTCTTCCGGGATCATGGCTCACGGCCGCCCCTCCGGTTTCCGGGATTCGGAGAGCAGGATCTCCAGCGCCGCCACCCGCTTCTCCAAGCGCTCGATGGCGGCCTCGATCTCCGCGGTGGAGACGGTTTCATCCCGCGTGCCCGGATCTTGTCGGCCGCTTCTGAACCAGCGGGCCGCCGCCAGGAGCAGCACGGCGACCAGCCCGCCCAGAACCACCAACCCCGTTGTGTCGACCAGGAATTTCAAACGGCCCCTCCCTCCCGATTCGGGGGGTCTGACTCCCCCGGCCGATTTATAGAGCATGCCGCGGCGCGGGGCAACGGCAAGGAGGGAAACTAGGGCCCCTGCCGCTCCCGAAGGTGCGCCGCCTTCAGGGCCTCGAGTTCGCGCTCGATTTCCTCGTCGCGCGACAGCCGCTCGAAGCTCTCCGCGAGTCCCCCGGTTGCGGTCGGCAAGACAAGCTCGTTTTCGGCCTCCATGCGGGCGATCTTCTTTTCGAATTCCTCGAAGCGCACAGCCGCCTGGACGCCGTCGAGCCGTCGGATCTCCTCGCGCGCGCGGCGCGACCGCTCGGCGTGGAGGTGGCGCTCGGCAAGCAGGCGCTGTTTCTCCCGCGCGGCGACGAGCTTCTCCTCAAGGAGTCGGATGTCTTCGAGGTACTGATCGATCAGCGCCTGCTCCTCAGAGGCCTCCTTCTCAAGCCCTTCCGCCTCGCGCCGCCAGCGGCGCTTCTCGACCAGGGCCTCGCGGGCGAGGTCCTCGCGGCTTTTGAGAACAGCGAGCTCGGCCCGCTGGGCCCAGGAAACGCTTTTTTCGAGGGCCGCCGCGATCCGCCGCCGGCGTACCCGGGAGGCGGCCATGAGGCCTGCGCAGGAGGATTTCAACTCGACCAGCGTGTCCTCCATTTCCCGGATCATGAGGCGGATCAGTTTTTCCGGGTCCTCGGCGCGGTCGAGCATGGCGTTGATGTTGGCGCTCACGATGTCGCGGAATCGGGTGAAAATGCCCATATCCCCCCCTCTCGGCTTCGCATAACAGGCTTATTCGATTTGAAGCAAAAGCCATGCCGACAAAAAAGTTAATAAAGACAATAGATTGAAAATCAACTCGGTAAAGATGATGACCAAAACAACCAATTTATGGCCATTTAAGCCACTAGATGGTACAAGATTCCAATGAAGCGGACGATTTCTCTTCCCTTGGATGGGGTTCCCGAGGCACTGGGCGAATCGGAGCCTTTTCTTCTTTTTCAGGATCGGCTGGCCCGCGTGGCGGGGGTGCAGCGGCCCGTTCT
>CAZQUP010000086.1:5764-11686 GCA_964596545.1 uncultured Desulfatibacillum sp.
GCGAGCGCGGCACGGGAAAGGAACTGGCGGCGATCCGGTTGCACTTTCTCTCCGGACGCTGGCAGCGGCCGCTGGTCACGCTGAACTGCGCCGCCCTATCCCCCGGCCTCATTGAAGCGGAGCTCTTCGGCTACGAACGTGGCGCCTTCACCGGCGCAATCGATCGTCGCATCGGACGGTTCGAGGCTGCAGACGGGGGCACCCTGTTTCTGGACGAGATCGGTAACGTACCCCTCGAGGTGCAGGAAAAACTGCTTCGCGCCGTGGAATACCGGGTGATCGAGCGCGTCGGCGGCGCAAACCCCGTCCGCGTGGACGTGCGCATCGTAGCCGCCACCCATGCGGATCTTCCCGCCATGGCCGCGGCAGGCACCTTCCGACGGGATCTTTTGGACCGCTTGAGCTTCGAAGTGCTGCGCCTTCCGCCGCTTCGCGAGCGCAGGGGCGATGTGGCGCTTCTCGCCGGCCGCTTCGCGCAGGCCATGGCGGCCGAGATAGGCTGGAAGGAGGCGCCGCGCTTTTCCGCGGCGGCCCTCGCCGCGCTCGAGGCCTATTCTTGGCCGGGAAACGTGCGGGAGCTGAAAAACGTGGTCGAGCGTGCGGTCTACCGCGCGACGGGGCCCCTCATCCGCGATCTCGTTTTCGACCCCTTCGGGCCGGACGCAGGGCGGCCGGCACCCGTGCGGGCCTCTGCTTCGGAGGCGCCGTCGCCCCAGGCACGCGAGGGTGAGGAGAGCGATCTCTTCGCCCGCCCCCTGCCCGAAGCCGTGCGCGAGTTGAAAAAACGCCTGTTGGCCCGCGCGCTCGAGCGCTGCCGTTGGAACCGGCGCTGCGCGGCCGAGCTGCTGGGCCTGAGCTACGACCGTTTCCGCAGCCTCTACCGGCGGCTGCAGGCCGAGCTGCCTCCCTGCGACCGCTGAGCACGGCCTCCCCGGGGCCGATCCGGTTTCCGCGCGAACAAAAGGGCCGCCCGGGAAGGGCGGCCCTTTTCGGCGCGGCGAGGCTTTGCCGCCGTGGGCGGGCTTCTTCAGTCTTTGAGCGGATAGGGAGGAACGATGGAATCGTAGTAGGCCTTCTCCGAGATCATCCCCCAGGTGCCGACCACCTTGGCGAATTTCTTGAACGATTCATTCACCTTTTTGGCGATGGGGGATTTGGCCGCCTCCTCCTCGTTTACCTCCTCGGCGAGTTTCGCCAGCCGCTTCAGCACCTCGCCGGGAAACTTGACGAGTTCGACCTTGTGCTTGGTGATCAGCTCCTGGAGAGCCGCCCCGTTTTGAGCCTCGAACTGCGCGAGGACCCAGTGCTCGTTTTCGACGCAGGCCGCGTCCACGATGTGCTGCAGGTCCTTCGGCAGGGACTCGAAGGCCTTCTTGTTGAAGAAGTACTCGAGGTAGGTCCCCGGCTCGTGCCAGCCGGGGTAGTAGTAATATTTGGCCGCCTTGTAGAGGCCGAGACGGAGATCGTGCAGCGGACCCACCCACTCGGTTGCGTCGATCACGCCGCGCTCGAGGTTGGTGAAGATCTCCCCGCCGGGAGTGAGGACCACGGTGCCGCCCGCTTTGGCGACCACTTTGCCGCCCAGGCCGGGAATCCTCATCTTCAAGCCCTTGTAATCGTCGATCGTCTCGATCCGCTTGCGGAACCAACCGCCCATCTGAACCCCCGTCGAGCCCCCCGGCCGCGGGATGAGGTTGAAGGGCGCGTAGACCTCTTCCCAAAGTTTCAGCCCGTCGCCGCCGTGGAACCAGGTCGCCATCCCCTGGCCGTTCATGCCGAAGGGCACGGCCGAAAACCACTGGGTTGCAGGCTCCTTGCCGGCCCAGTAGTAGGAGGCGCCGCTTCCGACCTCGACGGTCCCGTCGGAGACGGCCTGAAAGGATTCGAGCGCGGGGACCAGCTCGCCTGCGGCGAAGACCTGGATCTGGAGCCGGCCCTCGGAGAGCTCACCGATCCGTTTGGCCAGCCGCTCGCAGCCGTCCTGGAGCACGGGCAGCTTGGGCGGCCAGGTCGTGACCATCCGCCATTGGAATTTCTTCTGCGCGATGACCGCGGGGGCGGCGAGGGTGGAGGCGCCTGCCGCGGCTGCGGTTCCAAGGCCGATTTTCTTCAGGAAATCCCGTCGTTTCATGCTTCCTCCTCCGATGGCAAGGGTTCGATGTTGGCCGCCTTTTCCGTTGCGCTGCGGGGTGCCTGCCTCCTTCAGGGTCCGAAGACCACCCGCGGCAGCCAGGTGGCCAGAGGCTGGTAGAGGATGACGAGTACGAGCCCTACGAGCTGGCAGGCGACGAAGGGCACGATCCCGCGATAGATGTGGCCGGTGGTGACCTCGGGCGGAGTGACCGCCTTGAGGTAGAAGAGCGAAAAGCCGAAGGGCGGGGTCAGAAACGAGGTCTGCAGGTTGACCCCCAAGATCACGCAGAACCAGAGCGGATCGAAGCCGAACTCGATCAAGATCGGGGCGAGCACGGGAACATAGATGAAGACGATCTCGATGAAGTCGAGAAAGAAGCCCAGAAAGAAGATGAGGCCCATGACGATCGCCAGGACCGCGTTCTTCGAGTACTGCTCGGCGATGCCCCCCAACATGCTGCGGACCAGGGTGTCGCCGCCCAGCCCGCGGAAGACGAGTCCCACGGCGGCGGCCCCGCAGAGGATGATGAAGACCATGCAGGTGAGCCGGAGGGTCGAGATCATCGTCTCTTCGAGCAGCTTGCGATTGAAGCGGCGGTTGAAGGCGGTCAGCGCGATCGCCCCCACGGCGCCCACTGCGGCGGCCTCGGTCGGCGAGGCGATCCCGGCGAAGATCGAGCCCAAGACGGCGAGGATCAGCACCACCGGCGGGATGAGGGCGCGGAACACGCGGCGGGCAAGCTCCCGCGAGCCGATCGCCGCAAGCTCTTCCTTCGGGATGGGAGGAGCAAGCTGCGGCCGGACGATGCTGACGATGGCGATGTAGGCGATGAAAATTCCCACCAAAAGCAACCCGGGGAAGAGGGCGCCGATGAAGACGTCGCCCACGGGGACGCCGATGATGTCGCCGATGAGCACGAGCACGATGCTCGGGGGGATGATCTGACCGAGGGTCCCCGAGGCGGCGACGGTTCCGGTGGCGAGCTCTTTGCTGTAGCCGCGGCGGATCATCGTCGGCACCGACAGCAGCCCCATGGTGACGACGGTCGCCCCCACGATGCCGGTCGTCGCCCCGAGCAACGCTCCCACGACGACGACTGAAATCGCCAGGCCCCCGCGGATCCTTCCCAGGCAGAGGGCCATCGTGTCGAGGAGTTCCTCGGCCAGCCCCGAGCGCTCGAGCATGACGCCCATGAAGACGAAGAGGGGCACGGCCATCAGGGTGATGTTCGTCATCACCCCCCAGATGCGCAGGGGAAGCAGATTGAAGAAGCCGAAGCCGAAGTGGGTCACCCCGAAGAGGAAGGCCGTCCCGAGCAGGGTGAAGGCGACGGGAAACCCGGCCAGAAGCAACACGCTCATGGCCAGAAACATCCAGGCGGCCGAGTAGTCCATCTCAGGCCTCCTTTCCGGAGCCGCGGGGAACGCCCAGGATTTCCAGCAGGCTGCGGATGCCCAAGGAGACTCCCTGGAGGAGAAGGAGGCTGAAGCCGAGCGGAATGAAGCCTTTCACGATGAAGCGGTAGGGGATGCCCCCCGGATCCGGGGAGCCTTCGCCCACTTGGAAGGCACGCAGCATGAAATGCCAGGAAGTGGCGACGACGAGGATGCAGCCGGGGATGAGGAAGAAGACGACCCCCAGCAGGTCGGTCCAGGCGCGCCCCTTCGGACCGTAGCGTTGATAGAGGATATCCACCCGCACATGCCCGTCGGAGAGAAGCGTGTAGCCCGCACCCACCAGGAAGATGAAGGCGAAGACGTGCCACTCGAGCTCCTGGGTGAGGACGAAGCTCGTCTTGAAGGCGTAGCGCATGACGACATCCACGAAGACCACCAGGACGAGCCCGAGGGTCACCCAAGAGGTCACCCTGCCGACCCAGCCGTTCAGTCGGTCGACGAGGGCCGCGAGCTTCAGGAGAAACTTCATGGTCGGATTCCCCGAATCCGCGGGCAAGAGGAGAGTTGCCTACGGTGTGGGATGCATTATCGAAACGCGGTGGCGTTTTAGTGAAATCCGGCGCTTGAGTCAAGGAAATAAACTTCCGGCTGCTTGCTAAACGCCGTTGATTCCTTTATGAGATATTCAACGCCGTACGGCGATCCCGCGATCTTGGGAAGGATCCCATGGCCGAGCTTTCTTACTGGGCGGACCGCTACGCCGCCAACCGGAGCACCGCCGCCGAGGCGATCGCCCGCATCCGGCCCGGGACCCGTGTCTTCATCGGCTCTTCCTGCGGCGAGCCGCAGCATCTGCTGCGCGCGCTCGCGGAGGCCGCCGAGTCCCTGAAAGACATCGAAATCGTTCGGCTCTTCAACCTGGAGACCACCCCGCTCACCCTGATCGCCAACAAGACCGGCGATCAAGCGCTGAACATCCGCTCCTTTTATGCAGGCTCGGCCGGGAGTTCCTCGATCGCGCGCAACCAGCGCTTCCTCACCCCGGTCAACCTCTCGGCCGTGCCGCGGCTCTTCCGCAGCCGGCTGCTTCCCGTGCACACGGCCCTGATTCAGGTCTCCCCGCCGGACGATTTCGGCTGGATGAGCCTCGGCATTTCGGTCGACATCACGCTCGCCGCCGCCGAATCGGCCGACCTGGTCATCGCCCAGGTGAACCCCCGCATGCCCCGGGTGCTCGGCCGGAGCTTCATCCACGTGAACCAAGTCGACGTCTTCGTCGAGCACGAAGAGCCGTTGCTCACCGTCAAGGAGGCGCCGCCGCTCGAGGCCGCGCGCGGAATCGCCCGGCTCATCTCCTCCCGGCTCGTCGAGGACGGCTCCACGATCGCCATCGGTCTCGGGGCGACGAGCGAGGCGGTGCTCTTGGCCCTGTCCGACAAAAACGACCTCGGGGTGCATACCCAATACCTCACTGCGGACATGATGCACCTTTTTGCGCGCGGCGTGATCACCAACCGCAAAAAAGGATACAACGAGGGCAAGATGGTCGCCTCGAGCGCGATCGGAAACGAAGCCTTCTACGAGTTTTTGAACGACAATCCTGCGATCGAGTTCCATCCCTCCGATTACGTGAACGACCCGGCCGTGATCGCCCGTCACGAGCGCATGGTGGCGATGAGTGTCGCCATGGCGATCGATTTGACCGGCCAGGTCGCCGCCGATGCGCTGCCGCACAACCAGTGCTCGGGGGTCACCGGGGTCCTCGATTTCATCCGCGGGGCGAGCCTCTCGCCGGGAGGCAAATCGATCCTGATGATGCCCTCCACCGCCCAGCAGGGCAAGAAAAGCCGCATCGTCCCCCTGCTGCGGGACACGGCGGTCGTGGTGCCCCGAAGCGACGTCCAGCTCGTGGTCACCGAATACGGCGCGGTGAACCTCTTCGGCAAGAGCTTTCAGGAGCGGGCCCTCGGCCTGATCAGCATCGCGCACCCCGACTTCCGCGACGAGCTCTTCTTTCAGGCGAAAAAAATGGGGCTGCTCGCCGGGGAAAGAAGCCTTCACGAGAGTCTCCACGGCGTCTACCCCGTGCACCTCGAGGAGACGGTCGAGATCCACGGCGAGAAGATCACCATCCGACCGGCCAAGCCGGTCGACGCCCGTCGCATTCAAGAGCACTTCTACGCCCTGGACCCCGAGGACGTGATCGCGCGCTTTTTCCACGAACGGCGCAGCTTCGAGCGCGAGGAGGCCGAAGAAGCCGCCCAGGTCGACTACGTGAAGGACTTGACGATGCTCGCCCTGGTGGGGGAGTTCGGCTTCGGCCGTGTGGTCGGGGTCGGCGAGTACCTGCTCGACCCCGCAACCAACCTGGCCGAGATCGCCTTCTCCATC
>CAZQUP010000087.1:0-11466 GCA_964596545.1 uncultured Desulfatibacillum sp.
GTATTGCCCCTTCGCGGTCGCTTACGACGCCTCCGGCCGGCGGGCCGAGCAGTTCGCGCAGAAGCGGTTGCTGGCGCGGGGCGACTTGGTGGGCGAGGAGCGCGAGCCGGCGCGGCGTGCCGAAGGTGCGGATCCCGCCGTGGGCGATCCGCGTCTCGGCGAGTTTTTTGCCCAATCCTTCGGAAAAGGCGGCCAACGCAGGGTCGATATAGCCCGCGGGGATTTCCTCGGTCCCGATTTCGATCAAGAGCGTCTTCATTCGGGGACCTCCGCCGCACGGGTGAGCAGCGGGAAACCGAGCGCCTTGCGCTGCTCCAGCCAGGCTTCGGCGCAAGCGCGGGCGAGGTTGCGGATGCGGGCGATGTAGCCGGTGCGTTCGGTCACGCTGATCGCCCCGCGGGCGTCCAGCAGGTTGAAGGTGTGGGAGCACTTGAGGCAGAACTCGTAAGCGGGAAGCACCAGCCCCCGGTCGACGATACGCCGCGACTCGGCTTCGTAGCGGGAGAAGAGCTCGAGCAGGAGCGCGATGTCGGCCTCCTCGAAGTTGTAGGTCGACTGTTCCACCTCCTGGCGATGGGCCACGTCGCCGTAAGTGAGGCGCCCGTTCCAGCGCAGGTCGAAGACGTTGTCCGCCTGCTGCAGGTACATGGCGATGCGCTCCAACCCGTAGGTGATCTCGACCGACACCGGGGCGAGCTCGATGCTGCCGGCCATCTGGAAATAGGTGAACTGGGTGATCTCCATGCCGTCGAGCCAAACCTCCCAGCCTAGTCCCGAGGCCCCCAGGGTGGGCGATTCCCAGTCGTCTTCGACGAAGCGGATGTCGTGCTCGAGGGGCCGGATGCCCAGGGCCTCAAGGCTCTGGAGGTACTGCCGCTGGACATCGCAGGGCGAAGGCTTGAGCAGGACCTGAAATTGGTAATAGTGCTGCAGCCGGTTGGGATTTTCGCCGTAGCGGCCGTCGGTCGGCCGGCGGGAAGGCTGGACGTAGGCTGTGTTCCACGGCTCGGGGCCGAGAGCCCGGAGCAGGGTCGCATGGTGGAAGGTCCCCGCCCCGACCTCCTCGTCATAGGGTTGAACGATAAGGCAGCCTTTTCCCGCCCAGAATGCCTGCAGGGTGAGGATCACGTCCTGAAAGTGCATGTCGCACTCCTTGCCGCGTCTGTCCGGCCGCGGAGGTCATCGTGCATAAGGCATTTTGCTTCAAATGCCAAGCGAAAAAAGGGCCGCCGCGCCGCTTCAGGGCCTCTCGGCACGCAATCCCCGCTGCGCGATGCGCACCGGAAGCAGGCCCGCCCCGGGCCGGGGCGAAAGGAGCTCCTCCCACTCCGCCTTGAGCCCCGCGATCGCCTCCGGCGGCCCGAGCGCCCAGAGGCAGCCGCCGGCGCCGGCACCCGTGAATCGTGCGCCGCACGCGCGGCGCCGCGCCGCATCGAGCAGACGCCTCCCCAGCCCGTCCACCACCTCGGGCGTCATGCGCCGGCGGATGGCGGTTTCACGCGACATCGCTTCGGCCGCGCGGGGAAGGTCCCCCGCCTCCAAAGCCGTGGCGAAGCTCCGGCTGAGCGAGGCGATCTCCCGCCACGCCGCGCGGCCTCGCCCGGCGAGGAAATCCCGGATCCAGCGGCCGTTGACATCGGCCGAGTCATGGGGCACCCCGAGGTAGGCGAGCAGCAGGCTTTTCTCCAACCGCTTCGCCTCGGCCCGTGAAAGAAGCCGACGGCGGCGAAAGGGGTTCGCGGGATCCGCCGCCCGCCACTCCCAGGCGTTCACCCCGCCGCAGGCGGCCGCAAGCTGGTCCTGCATGCCGCAGGGAACCCCGGCCACGGCCTCCTCGATCGCCTGGGCGATTTGAGCCACGCGCGCGGGCTCCGGCGGAAAGGCTTCTCCGCCGTTTCTCCGGTGCCGGAGTTCGAAGAGCGCCCGCACCAAAGCCACCGCCGCGACCGAGGACCCGCCGAGCCCGCTCCGCGGGGGGGAGGCCGAATCGATGCGGATGTGCACCCCATCGGCCCCGAACATCGCCGCAGCGGCGAAAAAGAGACCCAGGGGGTGGCGGAAGGGCGGGCGTTCCCGCGGGGCGTCGAGGCCGCCAAAGCCCCGCGAGCTCACTTGAATGCGCCCGCGAACATGGGACTCGAGCCGCACGGTGGTGCGCAGCTCGAGAGCCAAGTTCACTGTACAGGGGTGAAGGGGGGCCAACGGGACGTAAAAGGTGCGGATATCGAGCGTTCCGCCCATGTCGACCCGGCAGGGGGCGGAGAAAACGACCGGCTCTCCTTCGAGCCTCCCGGCCCAGTCGAACGGTTCGCCCTCAGGAAGTCGGCGGCGTCCGGCAGTCATCGTCGGAGATCCTCCCGATCGCGCAATTGCCGCAGCACTTCGAGCGATCGCGGAATGCGCCCGAAATGAACGACGAGAAACCGTTCCAAAAAGTCGCGTCCCTCGGCGAGCCCCTGGGGGGTTGGCTTCAGCCGGGAAAGCCGCGCGGCATCGGCCCGCCCCACCCAGAGAAGCTGCTTGGCGCTTCCGCGGCTCAGCGCCTCTACATCCTCCCCCCCTTTGCCCTCCATACAGCGGGGGCAGCAGACCCCGCCGCGCTCAAGGTCAACGCGGAGATCCCGCACCGAAAGGTTCTCCGCCGGCATCCGGCAACGCACGCAGCACTCCAGGCAAGGGGCATGTCCCATGAGCGTGAGCAGGCGCATCAAGTAGGCGAGGTGCAGCAGCTCCGCCGCCAGCTCGCCGCGGTCGAGCTCCCCCAGGGCGAAACGGAGCAGATCATAAAGATCGCCCTGCGGGAGATCCTCTGCGGCCCCGTCGTGCGCGAGCTCCGCCCACAGGCCGGCGTAGCCCGTCCGCAGAGGATGTTCGCGGATGCGCGTGAAGGGGTTTTTCAGGCTCGCCTCCCGCAGCCGGGGCAGACCCCGGCCGCGTTCCACGACGGCCTCCAGTTCGGTGAAGACCTCCAGGACACCGCCGAAGCGGCGGCGGCTTTTTTTGGCCGCCTTGGCGATCACGGAAAGACGGCCGTGATCCGGCGAGAGAAGCGTGAGGATCAGATCGCTCTCCCCGTACTCCGTCTTGCGGAGCAGGATCGCCGGGACGGTCAGCGGTTCAGAGCGCGAGTTCATGGGAACGAGCGGAAGCGCCGCGGGAGCGCCCTTCAGGGAAGGTGCAGGTTGACGATCTGACCCCGCCGGCCGGCGAAAGGGACGGGGTTGCCGTTGAGGCTGAGCCGCACGCCGCCGGCGTTTCCGATCAGCAGGTTGAACCCGGAGCGGGCCTCGAGGGTGAGCTGCGTGCCGGGCCGAAGCACGTACTCGCGCGGGGTTCCCTGATCGACGGAGACCTTGATCCAGCCCTCTTCCTGGGCGGAGACGACCAACTCATGGCCCCGGGCGGCGGGCGGGGACGGAGCGATCGACGGCGGCGTCGGATGGGGAAGCGGGAAGGCGAGCAGTTCGGCACGCGACTGGGGGGATTCGGGGTTGCGGCCTTCCTGCCGCAACGCGACCCGGTAGGCGAAGAGGCTTCCGCCGACGAGGAGGGCGAAATAAAGCAAACCGAGCAGGAAAAAACGCAGCCGGCGGCGACTGCCGCGCTCCTGCCCGGGGGAAATCAGGGTGCGGTGGCGGATGCCGCGGCAGCGCTCGTAGCACTCGAGGATTTCCTCAGCCTCGACCCCGACGGCCCGGGCGTAGGAACGCAGGAAGCCGCGGAGGAAAGGCTCGGGGGGCAGCCGGTCGAAGTCTTCTTCCTCGATCGCCTGCAAGAGCTTGGCGCGGATGCGGGTTTCCGCGGCGATCTCCTCGAGGGAAACACCGCGTTCCATGCGCGCGGTCCTGAGGCGTCCCCCGAAGCAGGCGGCTGCGGGCTCTTCCGCCTCCGGGGGGGCGGCGCGACTTGCATTCCAAGGAGTTCGGGTCATGGGGCGGCGATCCCTCTCTTCACGGCTCGGCCACGATCCGGATGTGGGCGCGTTTGCGCAGCTCCGCCAGCCAGGCTTCGAAGCGGCGGTCCAGCTCCTCGCGGTAGAGGGTTTCCTGAATCTCCGCTTCCACCTCGGAAAGCGGCTTTCCGCCCTCTTCCCGCATCTCCTGCACGTAGACGACCTGGTAGCCGAATTCGGAGGCGACGACCGGCGAAACCTCTCCCGCTTTCATCGTGCGTACCGCCTCCCGCAAAGCGGGGGTGAGGGCGTCAAGGCGGATCAGGCCGAGATCGCCCCCCTGGATGTCGCGGTCCGCCACGACGGCGCGGCGAACGACGTCCTCGAAGGAGGTGCGGCCAGAGGCAACCTCGGCGCGTGCCTCCTCAAGACGCCGGCGTGCGGTCTCGCGCGCGGCGGAATCGGCGTCCGGGGCAAGCCGCACATAGAGATTCCACAGGTGGACGCGGGTCCCGCCGCCGTAGCGGGCCTTGTTCTTTTCGTAGTATTCCTCGATCTCCCGGCGCGTGATCACCACCTTCGAGCGCACCTCGCGCGTGAGCAGGCGGCTGCGCTCGATCTGCTGCCGCACCTGGCGCCGGTATTCCTCCCAGGTGAGACCCTCTTCGCTGAGCTGCCGCTTGAGCTCCTCTTCGGAGAGGGAACGGCTCTCCCGCAGTTGCAGGATCTGCCGATCGACCTCGGCCTCGGAGACGGAGATTTTTTGGCGCTGGATTTCCTGCTGGGTGAGCCGGGCGTGAATCAGGTTGTCGAGGACCTCCCGGCGCAAGCCGGCGATCGCCTGACGCTCGGCATCGGGCGGGAGTCGGCGGGCCTGGAGGTCTTTCAGAAAGGGGCGCATCTCGGCCTCCAGGTCTTGGAGCGTGATGATGTCGTCGTTCACCACGGCGACGATGCGATCGACCAGCGTGGCCTGCGCGGCCGGAGAAGCAAGAACATTCCCTCCCCCGGCGGCGAGCAGGCCGCAGCACATCCACAAAAACCCGATACGGCGGTTCATGACCCGTCTCCTTCGGGCGGGGTCAAGGGTTGCCCCGGGCGCGTTCGGCGGCATCCCGCCCGGAGAGAATCGCCTCCCAGCGGACCGGGTCGACCCATACGGGCGTCTTGCGCCGCAGCGACTCGACCCACAGGGTGAAGGCCTCCTCGCGTTTTCGACGCCGCAGGTCGTCGATCAGCATCTCCCGCAGCCGGACGCCGTCTTCCTCGGAATCGGCCTTCGCGGCTTTTCCTTGAAAATGCCGCTCGTAGTGTTCCTGCAGTTCGGCGGCATCGAAGGAATCCTCCCGGGGGAATTGCTGCTCCATGACTTTTTCGAGAAGCAGCCGACTCTTCAGCCGCTCTTTCCATTCCTCGAGCGGCACGGCCGATTCGATGAGCGTCTGCTCGAAGGCCCCGGGCGGATATTGCGCCCGCACGGAAGCGACCGCGGCTTCCAGCTCTTCTTCGCTTACGGCGATCCCTTTCTCCCGCGCGTGCTGCCGAATCAAAAGCTCGGTGGTGAGTTCCTCGAGCAGCCGTTCGCGGGCCTCGCGCAGCTCGGAAGCCCCGGGCTCGAGGCTTCCCGGGTAGGCGGTCTTTCGCAGCTCGAAGGCCCGTTGGAAATCGCGGACGAAGAGCTTTTCCTGCCCGACGGAAAGAAGCGCTTCCTCCCGGGCTTCGAAGGAAGGCTGGCCACAGGCCGCCAGAACGAAAGCGAAAGCCAGAAGCCCGCGTCCCCGCCTGATAGCCGTAGCCGGAGGCGAACAAGCCGCCGCAGCGGGCAGGAACACACATAAAGATTTAATTTTCCTCATGATTACCATTCCGAGCGAAGGCCTGCAAGATGTTTTTCACCTGCGCGAGGCGCGCGGTCGTCGATCCCGGCGTCAGGCGGATCCGCATCCCGCCCCCGGTCAGCAGTTCGCAGGCCTGCGGGTTTTGCTGCACGAACTCGAGCACCGCCTCGGGAACGGCGGGTTTTCCGTCCGCGAAATAGACCACCAGGCGCTGCTCGGTGACATCCAGCCGCTCCACCCCCGCCCGTCGAGCGAGGATCCGCAGCAGAATCTTGAAAAGGAGATTGGCGGCTTCCTCGGGCGGCGGCCCGAAGCGATCGCTCATCTCGGCGCGCATGTCGGCGACTTCCCGCGGTTCGGTCATCCGCGCAAGTCTCCGGTAGAGGATCAGGCGTTGGTCGATGTCCGGGACATAGGAGGCGGAGAGATAGGCCGAAAGCGGCACCTGGATTTCCGGCTCGAGGGCGCGCTCCGGGGGCTCGCCCTTCAGCTCGGCGATCGCCTCCTCCATCAGCTTGAGAAACATGTCGTAGCCCACGGCGGCGATGTGCCCGGACTGGGAGGCACCGAGGATGGTCCCGCCGCCGCGGATCTCGAGGTCGTTCATCGCGATCTGGAAGCCGCTTCCCAGGTCGCTGTGCTCCATGAGGACCTTGAGGCGCTTGCGCGCGTCGGCGGTGAGCAGGCTTTCGGCGGGAATGAGAAGATAGGCGTAGGCCTGGACCTCGGAGCGGCCCACGCGTCCGCGCAGCTGGTAGATCTGGGCGAGCCCGAAGCAATCGGCACGGTGGATGATGATCGTGTTGGCGTTGGCGACGTCGAGCCCGGACTCGATGATCGTCGTACACACGAGCACGTCGATCTCGCGCCGCAGGAAGCGGAGCATCACGCCTTCGAGCTCCTCTTCGGCCATCTGCCCGTGGGCCACCCCCAGCCGGGCCTCGGGGACAAGCTGCCGCAGACGCTCGGCCATGGCCTCGATCGTCTGCACCGTGTTGTGCACGAAATAAACCTGGCCGGAGCGGCGGAGTTCCCGCCGGATCGCATCGGCGATCACCTCGGGGTCGAATTCGCAGACCGTGGTGACGATCGCCTTGCGGAATTCCGGCGGGGTCTGGATCAGGCTGATGTCCCGCAGGCCGGTGAGCGAAAGGTGCAGCGTCCGGGGGATGGGGGTCGCCGTAAGGGCGAGCACGTCCACGGTGGAGCGCAGGCGTTTGAGTTTTTCCTTGTGGCGCACGCCGAAGCGCTGCTCCTCGTCGATGACGAGCAGCCCCAGGTCTTTGAAGGCGACATCCTTTTGCAACAGGCGGTGGGTCCCGATGACGATGTCGATCGTTCCCCGGCGGAGGCCCTCGAGGATGGCCGCCTGCTCGCGGCCGGAACGGAAGCGGCTCAAACAGGCGACGTGGACCGGATGGCGCTGAAAGCGGGTGCGGAAGGTTTCGAAATGCTGCTCGGCGAGGATCGTCGTCGGAACCAGCACCGCGACCTGCTTGCCGTTCAGAACGGCGAGAAACGAAGCCCGCAACGCCACCTCGGTCTTGCCGTAGCCCACGTCCCCGCAAACCAGGCGGTCCATGGGCACGGGCTGCTGCATGTCCTGAAAGACCTCTTCGATCGCCCGGATCTGGTCGGGGGTCTCCTCGTAGGCGAAACCCGCCTCGAAATCTTTGAGGGAATCGTCGATCAGGCGACAGGCGAAGCCCTGCTCCACGCGCCGGCGGGCGTAAAGCTGCAAGAGCTCGCCGGCGATTTTTTCGGCCGATCGCTTGACGCGCGCCTTGACCCGCTCCCAAGAGGCTCCCCCCAGCCGGTCGAGCGCCGGCTCGCAGCCCTCCACCCCCAAGTATTTCTGAATCAGGTTCATCCGGTCGACGGGGAGGTAGAGCCGATCCCCGCCCTGGTAGGAAAGGGCGAGAAATTCGTTTTCCACCCCGTCCACGGCGAGCCGCACGAGGCCTTCATAGCGGCCGATCCCGTGGTCGGAATGCACGACCCAGTCGCCCTGTTTCAACTCCTGCAGGCCGAGAAGCCGCTCCCGCGGGGGGGCCTGAGGCCTGGCGCGGCGCACGGCGCGCACGCCGAAGATCTCCTCTTCGCTCAGAAGCGCAAGCCCCTCGGCCGGCCAGACGAAGCCGTTTCCGACCCGACCCAAGCAGAGCACGGGCCTCAAGTCGCCTTCGTCGTTCGGAAAAACGGCGCTCCGGCGGAAGCTCAGCCCGTAAGGGGAAAGAAGATCCGCGAGCCGTTCGGCCTGGGATCGGCTTCGGCAGGCGACCACCACGCGCTGCCCGGCCGCGTGCCGCTCGCCGATCCAGGAGACGAGCGGCCCAAACAGGTTTTCGGGCTCGCGCTGCCGGCGCAGGGAGGCGGTCAGCTCCGAGGTGGATTGGATCTCGGCCCGCAGATCCCGGGTCGGTCCGGGCGGAGGGGAGGATTCCGCCGCCTGAACCGGGATCTCCTTCAGCACCAGGCTTGCCGCCTCCTCGAGGCGCCGCACCCCCTCCGCGGCGGGCAGGTGCACCCGTTCCGGCTCGACGCAGAACTCGCCGCGCTCGCGGGCCGACTGCCAGAGGCTTGCGGCACGGCGCTCGAACTCGGCGGCGGCGGCGCGAAGCTCGGCGGGGGCGACCAGAACGACCCGTGCGGGGAGCGGCAGGAAGTCGAAGAGGGCCTCCGTTTCCGGATAGATCAGCGGCAGGAGGGATTCGATCCCGGAGAGGGACTCGAGCCGGGAGAGGCCGCCGGTGATCTCGCGTACCCGGGTGGGGGAAAGGCCGAGATCGGCCGCCTGCAGGCGCACACGGTTCAGGATCTCGGGCATGTGCGACGGCTCGAGGATCGCCTCGCGCGCCGGCAGGAGCACGGCCTCGCCGACGGCACGCAGATGCCGCTGGTCGGCGGCCGAAAAAAACCGCAGCGACTCGACCCGGTCGCCGAAGAACTCGATCCGCAGGGGATCGGGGTAGAGCGGGGAGAAGACATCCACGATGCCGCCGCGGACCGAGAAATCGCCGGGCTCCTCCACGATCGCGGTGCGCAGATACCCTCCTGCGAGGAGTTTGGCCACCAGGCGCTCGCGCTCGATCTCCTCGCCCTCAAGAAGGAGCTCGGCGTAGCGCACGAGCTCGGCCCGCGGCAGAACCCGCTGGAGCAGGGCCTGGACGGGGGCGATGACGACCGGCGGCTCTTCGCCGGCGGTCAGCCGGTAGAGAACGCGGATGCGCTCGGCCGCGGTGAGGTTGTGAGCGGAAATCGCCTTGAAGGTGACCTGGGGATAGGGCGGAAAAAGATGCGCCTCCGGTCCTCCGAAGAAGCGCAGATCCTCGGCCAGGCGCCGCCCCTCCTCGAGCGAGGGGACGGCGATCAACAGCGGCCCGCCGTGGGCGGCGCAAAGCCGCGCGAGCACGAGTCCGCGCTCGCTTCCGGCAACGCCGCTCACCTCGACCCGCCCGCTGTGCTGCAACACCTCGCGCACGATGGTCGCGGCGCTGACGGGGGCTTGATTTTGCAGCATGGAAACAGTAAAAAAGAATCAGCCCGCCGTGCCGACGTAGCTCAATCGGCAGAGCAGCTGATTCGTAATCAGCAGGTTATCGGTTCAAGTCCGATCGTCGGCTCCACTAAAAATCTTAAGCGATTCAGGAAGTTATATTCCATGAACCGCTGTTTTTCTTCAAGTCCAGAATCGCCTCAAACCGCCTCAAAACGGCGCTTTTTTTCGGCATCTTGCAGAAAAATTGCAGAAAAGGCAAGCCGACCGATGAGGGGCTGCCGGCGGCTACCACCCTCGCTTGCGACCACAGCCGCCTCGTGTAGCCCACCAGCCTTTGGCGGCCGTCGGCGAAGGCAGTAAATTGACAGGGGGGGGGCTGGATGAAGTAATAAAAAAATGAAGGCGCCAGGAAGCTCCTCACATTTACAACCTGGAAAGACTTTGGGGGCCACTAATGACCGCAGCGGAGCTCTTAGTCATCGCCTTCTGGCTTCTCGCCATCACAGCTTCAGTCTTCTATGGCTTGAAAGCTTGTGTCATCTTCGAGGTCCCTACGTGTGGCAAGACATGGCCGTGGAAGCTTCATCAATTTTGGCTCAATTTCGCTGGCTCCGCCGTCGGATGGATAGCGCTCTGGTCTCTCGTGCCTCGCGTTATCGGGTGTTTCGCGCATGGCTGTTCTGCGGAGCTCACCTGGTCCGACGTCGGTGTCTTCTTCTCGGCTTTCGTTGGCGTCACTGGCCACCTCCCTGTCGCGGTTGTGGGGATAGCGTTCAGCGTTAAGGAAATCGCGTCGAAAGTCGCAGCGCTTCTCAAGTGAACTTGACGACCAACCCTCTTTGCTGCGGACGGGCCATCAGCGCAGTGCCAGCTCGGGCGTTGTCATGACCAGCCGCAGAACATCAGCTTAGGCGCCCTGACACACATACGACACGTGACGACGGATGAATAGACCCAAAGCACCAGGTACGCGCATAAGATCGGCAGCATCAGCGCGTTGGTGTGCTCCTGCCGCTAACCTTGCACCGCAAGTTCCATGAGGACGATTCATTCCCGTTCGAGGCACTGAGTGACATCGCGGAGATCGAGAGTTGGCGCAAGGAGATCAACCGCCCGATCACCCACATCCATAAATGGTGGGCGCAGCGTCTCGGGACCGTCTTCCGGGCGCTTACCATCGGCGCATTCGCTCCATTGGGTGCGGATCTATTATACCTGTTCTACAAACCGCTCCGAATTCCGGACGGGACGTTTTTTGATCCGTTCATGGATAGCGGCACGACGCTGGTCGAGACCGTCAAGTTATTAATCGTCCAATAATTGTCCGGACATATTAAGCGGCGGTGGTCCCCAAAATTTGGACAGTGTGCTAAGCTCTGATTCGGACCCCAACGGGAGGATCAGAGATGAGCAAGATACGTAAAAAGCACAGTGCCCAGTTCAAGGCGAAAGTGGCCTCAGCCGCCCTGGCCAACGAAAAGACCACCACCCAGCTGGCCAGCCGTTTTGATGTCCTCCCCACCACGATTTCGGCCTGGAAACGACTGTATAGAGTTATTGAATCTCGGGGATGCTCTGTTGATCAGATAACTCAAGTCATCTCTAAGAGAGTAGAGAGTATATGAAGGCGTTTTATACGTACAGAAACGAGAAATCCAGCGCCTTATGCAGGCTAATATAGATGAGTAGCCCAATACTGGAGCCGCGGGCACAACTCGAAGACATACTTCGCGGTGTAGCAATTGATCTTTATTTCGTCGAGGAAGTGCCCTTTCTTAACGACTTTGTGGGGCGTACATCCGATCAGATCAACGCTGCGTCATTTGGCCAGTTCTTCGGAAGCCTTCAAATAATTCTTGGTCGCTTTCTCGTTCTCCAGGCGGCGCGAATTTTTGAACAACCCAGCCCGCGTTATCCCCTCCACAGCCTCCCATCCGCGATTGCCGTCCTTCGAAAGCACACTGATTGTTTGGTCGTGGAACAGCGACATGGTCTTATTCGCGGTTCATCCGGTTTAAGCGTACTTAAGAGTTGAAAAGAAGTGGACAATCAGGTTTCCTGGTTGGGAGCCGGCCAAGACACCCAACAGAAAGGAAGCCCTCATGTCCAACAGCCTTTTATATCATGCTTTCGGCCTTCGTGGCCATTGTTACCGGGGCGGTGGACCCCGATGTTTGGACAGCCTGATGGGTGGGATAAGCTCTGAATCGGTTTTTGGTTTTTTGTAATTTTATTGA
>CAZQUP010000088.1:0-11283 GCA_964596545.1 uncultured Desulfatibacillum sp.
CAGAGGGGACGGTCATGGCTGCCGGCGCCTCGGGCCCTGTTGCGGATGGTTCATCGCCCGGACACCCTGCCACCGATCCGGGGCCGAAGACAAGCGGAAAATCTCATCGTTGCCGCGCCGCGGAAAAAGCCGGAGGCGGGCGAGACTGGCGAGGCTTTCCCCGATCTCCTCGCGGCGATGGACCTCGAGGGTCAAAAGCGGCGGCTCGGAGAGCATGGCGAAGAGCCTCGCCAGAGGCGGCCCGAAGTCGATGCTCCCCCGGCCGACGGGCAGATGTTCGTCCCGCTCGCCGCCGTTGTCGTGGAGGTGAAGCTCGGCCACGAAGGACCCAAGGCGCTTGACCCAGCGCGGAAGCGGCTCCTCCCCGAAGGCCACGGCATGGCCGCAGTCGAGACAGAGGCCCACCCGCTGCGGCGCCAACCGCTCGAGGAGTTCGGCCATTTCGCCGGGTCCGCGCTCGAAGACGTTTTCGAGAACCAGGCGGCAGCCGAAGGGCGCGAGGCGCGCGGCGATCTGCGCCCAGAAGCGGACGGAGCGCTCGAGCCACAGGGGCTGGAAATAGCCGTAGCGCCGCCAGTCGTAGCCTGCATGGGCGACGACCGTGAGCGGGCGGAAGAGGGGCACGAGGGCGAGGAGTTGCTCGTAGCGGCGGGCCGCGACCGCGCGCACGGCCGGGTCGCTCGATCCGGGGGAGAGATCGACGAAAGGGCCGTGGAAACTGACGCGCAGCCCCGTTTCCCGGATCGCGCCCGCCACGGCGGCGTAGACTGCCGGATCGGTTCCGTCGAGGGTCTCGGCGTCGAAGGCGATCTCGGGGTTCAGGCCTTGCTCCAGGAAATGACCGAGATCCCCCTCGACAAGACCGCGGAAGCTCGTGTGCACTTGCACCGCGGCCTTCAGCTCCGGCAAGCCCGCACTCTCCCCGGGCGTTGACCGGGCGTCCGCCGGGGGCGTAGAGTGGTTCTCACGCCGCGCCATCACACCTCGATCGCGGGGGTCCGTCGCCATGTCCGTCCTCGACCGCCTGGAGTCGTTTCTGCTCGCCGCCGTCGATGCGCTCTACGACCGCCTTCCGCGCCGGCCCCCCCCGGTGGAAAGGCTGCGGAGCTGCCGTATCGTCGCCCACCGCGGCGCGCACGAGAACCCCCGTCTGGTCGAGAACACGATCGCCGCTTTTGACGCGGCGGTCGCCTGCGGCGCCTGGGGGATCGAATGCGATCTGCGCTGGACGGCGGATGAGGTCCCCGTCGTAGCCCACGATCCCGACCTCGGCCGCCTGTGGAGGCTTCCGGAGAAGATCCGGGAGCTTTCCTTCCGCGCGCTGCGGCGCCGCGTACCCGAGGTTCCGGCGCTGGCCGAGGTGGTGGCGCGTTACGGCGGGAAAATCCATCTGCTGCTCGAAATCAAGGAGGAGCCCTGGCCCGATCCCGCCGGCCGCAACCGACGGCTCGCCGCGATCTTCGAGGGGCTCTCGCCGCGGACGGATTATCATCTGCTCGCCCTCGACCCGCGGATCTTCGAGCGCATCACCTTCGCCCCGCCCGGCTGCTTTCTGCCCGTGGCCCAGGGGCCGCCGCGGGCGCAAAGCCGCATCGCGCTCGAGCGGGGATTCGCCGGGATCGCCGGCCATTACCTGCTTGTCTCCGCCGGCACGATCGCGCGACATCACCGGGCGGGGCAGTCCGTGGGAACGGGCTACGCCCGCTCCCTTGCCGTCCTCTTCCGGGAAGTCGGCCGCGGCGTGGACTGGATCTTCACCAATCACGTGGCCTCGCTTTCGGGCGCGCTCGCCGCCCTGCCGCCTCCCGCTGCGCCGGAAGGCCGGGTGTCGGGCTCGCGCACGAAGTAGAGAAGCGCGGCCCCGGCGGCGAAGAGCCCGAGCACGGAGGCGATGCTCCAACGCGCGGCGAGCCTACCCGCCTGCAGCAGCTCTTCGGCCGAGGGGGTATCCGGGAGCAGCATCCGGCTTGCGGCCAGCCCCACCGTCCCCATGAGCGCGGGGCCGAGGATGGCCGCGAATTTGCCGACCATGTTGTAGAAGCCGAAGAACTCGGCCTCCCGGCCCGCGGGGACGAGCCGGGCGTAAAGGGAGCGGCTGAGCGCCTGCACCCCGCCCTGCACGAGTCCGATCAGGACGGCAAGCCCGTAGAATTCCCAGCGATCCTCCAGAGCGTCGCTCCCATATAAACCCCGAGCCCGATAAAAATCGCCCGCCGCGGGCCCAGGCGCGTGCCCAGGCGCCCGAAGGCGAGGGCCGCCGGAAAGCCCACGAACTGCACGACGAGCAGCGCCATGATGAGATCGGTCGCCGCGAAGCCGAGCGAAAGCCCGTAATCGACCGCCATGCGGATGATGGTGTCGACGCCGTCGATATAGCACCAATAGGCGGCAAGGAAGAGCAGCACCGGCCGGTGGCCGCGGATGTTGCCGAAGGTCGCCGCCAGGCGTCGGAAGCCCGCGGCGGCCGTCGTCCAAGCCCCGCGGGCAGGGCGGGTCGGCCGCGGCTCCGGAACCCAGCGCAGCAGAAACCCCGTGAACCCCCCCCACCAGAGGGCCACGGTGAGAAAGGAGAGCCGGACCGCGGCCTCCGGCCCGGGAAGGCCGAAAGCCGCGGGAGCAAGCGTCAGGATCACGTTCAGCAGGAACAACAACCCCCCGCCGAGGTAGCCCAGGGCGAAGCCGAGGCTCGAGACGGCATCGAGACGGTCCGGTGGGGCGACTGCGGGCAGGAGCGCGTCGTAGAACACGTTCGCCGCGGCGAAGCCGAGGATGCCCGTCGCGTAGGCAAAGGCCGCGGCCGGCCAGTTCCCCTCGCCGATGAAGAAGAGCGACGCGGTCGCCGCGGCGCCGAGGTAGGCGAAGGCGGCGAGAAACCGCTTGCGTGCCGAGGAGACGTCCGCCGCCGCGCCGAGCACGGGGGCGAGCGCGGCCGTCAACACTCCGGCCCCGGCGTTGGTGTAACCGAGCATGGCCGTGCTCGCGGCGGTGTCCGCACCCGCGGCCCAGTACTGCTTGAAGAAAACGGGGAAGAAGCCGGCCATGACGGTCGTGGCGAAGGCCGAGTTCGCCCAGTCGTAGAGCGCCCAGCCCCAGACCGCGCGGCGTCCGGCATTCATGCCCTGCTCCGCAACGCCCGGTTCATTTGCCCACCGGGACGAGGTAGAGCGGCTCCTCGCCTTCGGCCAGCCCGGCGAGTTCCCGGATCTCCCGGTCGCGGAAGGCGCCGATCGGCACGCTCTGCAGGTCGAGGGCCGCGGCTTGCAGGCAGAGGTTCTGAGCCGCGTGCCCGGCCTCGAGGATCGCATAGCGCACGCCGCGCTCCCCGTAGCGGGCCCTCGTGCGGCCGTAGACCGCGGTGAGGAGAAAGACGACAGGCGCCCGCGCGATCGGCCGCTGGTCGAGCGCCGCCCGGCAGAAAGCGGGGCGGAGATCCTCGGCCGTGCGCCGCGCAAGCGCATGCGGGGCGGGCTCGTAGCGGTAGAGCCCGGCCGGAAGGCCCACCGCGTCCCCCACGGCGGCGTAGAGCTCGAGAGGGTAGAGCGCGCCGGCCGACGGGGCGGTGCGGTAGCCGTTCGGGTGCGTCACCCCCTGCGCCGCCCACAGGAGCTGGGCGATTTCTTCGGCCGTGAGCGGCTCGCGGCCGAAGCTCCGCCGCGAGCGGCGCGCGAGCATAAGTTCTTCGAGCGAAAAGACCCCGCTCAGACGCGGCGGAGGAAGTCGGATACGGTCCGAGGCGGCCATGGCGGCGTTCCCCTTTCGTCCTCCGGCGCCTCAATGGGACCGAGCGGCCTGCATGCGCCGGTGGAGCCGTTCGGCCCGCAGGAGGAAGGCCTCGAGTTTGGCGTGGATGAGCTGCGGGAAGGCCGAGCCGTCGGTTTCGATCGCCAGGAAGGGAAGCTCCTCCATCCCCTCGAGCACCGGAGCCAGGCTGCCGTCTATGGCGAGACGGTCGCGGGCGGTCATCGCCTCGGTGAGGATCGACTCGGAGATCCGGTTCGGCATGCAGCCGAAGGGCCCGATCGCGATCACGCCGCAGCTGTGACGCACGATTTCCCGCAGCGCCCCGCCCACGGTGAGCACGGCCTCTCCGGTCAGTTCGGGGGAAAGGTGGGGCCGAGCGTGTTCGATCACCGAGGCGACATCCGGCATCTCGCCGCGCAGCAGCCCCGAGGCGCCGAGGATCGCGCGGATCTCCTTCTCGTAGCGACCCTGGAAGAAGTTGCGCAGCTTCAGCTTGAGCTTCTGGAGCGCGCCCATCGGGTCCTGGTTGAAGCCGTGGTCCACGAGGTAGTTGCAGTAGTGGACCCACTCGGCGACCGGCGCGCAGAGGGCGGCGAAACCCTTTTCGGCGAGGCGCTCGGTCAGGTACTGGCGCGAGAGGGCGTCGCGGCGCACGAAGATCTCGCCGGTCAGGCTGATCGTGGGCACGCGGGCGGGATCGGCCCGCAGAGGGATCTCCCGGAAACGCCGTGCGGCCGTGCGGAGCGCCTGGCAGAGAATCCGGAAATCGGCCCGCTCCATCGCGGCGCGGATGTTTTCCCACTCCGCCTCGAAGACAACCATCGCCGCCTGCGGGTCGGAGGCGGCCGCGAGCAGCATGGCGCGGATGTCCTCCAGGGTATCGGAGACGATCACCGCCCACCAGGCGTGGCGCTCGAAGTCCTTGTCCATGCCGACGTAGGAGTTGTCCGAAGAGAGGGCGAGGACGGCCACGTCGGGGATTTCCAGCCGCCGCACCAGATCCTCCATGAAGATGGAATACTGGCCGAAGCGGCAGGGTCCGGAGCCGGTGGGCATGAAGTAGACGAGCACTTCCTCGGGGCGTTTGCCGTTGCGGATGTAACCGAGCAGCGTACCCGTCGTGAGGATGAGCGGCAGGCACTCCTTGCAGGAGGTGTTGGCGCGGCCGATCTTGAGCACGGCCTCGTCGTTTTCGCGCGCGGCTCGGGCATGGAGCCCGTAGCCCTTCAGCACCGCGGCGAAGGCTTCGGTTCCGAGCCGGCCCATGGAAGGGATGAGTACCGTGACGCGCGGGTCGGTCATGGGCAGAGTTTCGCCCTTCGAGGTGACGACCCGGGCCCCGGTTTCCTCGAGGAGGATGCGGGCGGGGCGGAACTCCGTTTTCCGCGGGGGGATGCGCTTGCGGGCGACGAGCAGTCGGTAGGCGCGCACGATGTCGAGGAAAGCCTCGATGCGCGTCTCCAGGCCCGCATCCGCGGTGTGGCTGTCCAACTCGAGGGTGAGCGAGGGCTTGCGGCCGAGAATGTCGCGGAAGTAGGTGATGACGAAGGAGTCGGGCCCGCAGGAAAAGTTCGTGATGTAGGTGCCGAAGAGCTGCGGGTGCCGCTCGGTCAGCCGCGCCGCCTGGAGGATGAGTTTGCCCATGCCCCAGTACATGTGCCGCTTGGCCCGCTCGGAGCCGAGATCGAGCGCATCGAGCGGCAGCACGGCGATCCCGCGCGAGGCGAACTTGTGGGGGATGCCCTTGTTGCCCTCGGGCGCGTAGGCGCTGTAGGGCCGGCCGAAGAGGACCACGGCGAAGCGGTCGGGGGCGGAGGCGAGATCGGCGAGCGTGCGCTCGCCCGCGGCGCGCAGGTCACGGAAAAAGGCTTTCTGGACCTCGAGCGCGAGGGCGAAAGCCCTTCGCGCCCGCCGGGCCTCGAAGCCCATCGTTCGCGCCGCATCCAAAAGCGGTTTGGCGGCGCTTTCGATCCCGCGCGAGAGATCGAGCAGCGGCCTGAGCAGCCGTACGCCGCGGCGCTCGAGGCGGGTGAGCTCTTCGCGGAAGGCGGCTTGCAGGTAGTAGGTCTCGCCCTGGACGAGCGGGCAGACCTGGGACTGGAGGCTGGCCTGCGGGTCGCTGTTGGGCACGGCCTTGAAATGCGGCAGAAAAATGTACTCCGCGGGGTCCTCGGTCTCGAGCAGGCCGTGAAAGAAGCCGTGGGCCAGCTCGGCCGGGTAGCAGAAGGGGGCCCCGCGGCGGTCCATGCCTTCCTGGGTGGGGGCTTCGGCGGCCACGATATCGAAGCCCAATTCGGCGAAGAAGCGCGAGTAGAGGGGGTAGAAGGTGTGGACGAGGAAGCTGCGGTTGACCGCCACGCGCGGCTTGCCGCGGGATCGCCCGGGGGAAAGCGGCGGCACCCCGTGGGTTTCGAAGAGCAGACGTTCCCGGAGGTTCACGAGATCGAGCGCCTCGACGTCCACGTTCACGCGGCGGCGCAAATTTTCGTAGCGGTTGCAGGCCCCCCCGAAGGGGAATTTCCTCCCCTCGACCCCGATCACGCGGATCGCGCAGCGCCGGTCACAACGCTCACGACCGCCGCGGCAGGTGAATCCGCCGTGATAGGCCACCTCACGGCCGGCGAGCGCCTCAAGGTCGAAACGGCCCTCGGCGATCTCTCCGCTTCGGATCCGCCGGTCGACCTCGAGCGCCACGCCGAAGGCGCCCATCAGTCCCGGCTCGGGGGGGACGACGATCGGCTTGCCCACGAGCCCGGCCATGGCGAGCGGCACCGCCTCGTTGTAGCATACTCCGCCCTGCATGAAGACTTTCTCGCCGACCGGCCGGTTGCCTTTCACGCGGTTGGTGTAGTTCATGCAGATCGAGTAGACGAGGCCGGCCACGATGTCCTCGCGGGGAAGCCCCTCGTGGATCGCGTTTTTGATGTCGGAGGCGATGAAGGCCGCGCACTGGTCGTTGAAATTGGGCGGCCGGCCGCCCCGGAGGGCGATCCCGGCGATCTCCTCCATCGGCACCCCGAGGGTCTCTTTGGCCGATTCTTCGAGGAAGGAGCCGGTTCCGGCCGAGCAGGCCTCGTTCATCGCGTAATCGGAGGGCACGCCGTTGGTGATGTAGGTGTACTTGGCGTCCTGGCCGCCGATTTCGAAGATCGTGTCGACCTCCGGGTCGAAATACACGGCGGCGGTCGCGTGGGCGATGATCTCGTTGATCACCCCGTCGGTGAGGGCGTGCAGCCCCGCGATCTGGCGGCCCGATCCCGTGACCCCCAGGCCCACGATCACGATCTCCCGGGGGTCGACCGCACGGCGGACCTGCTCGAGGATCGCCCGGTAACACTGGCGCGAGGCGCCGACGGGGTCACCGTTGGTCCGGCGGTAGTCGGAGGCGAGCAGCGCGCGGTCGGCGCGGCGCACCAGAACCGCCTTGGTCGTGGTCGAGCCGACATCCAGACCGAACAGGCAGACGTCTCCCGGGCGAACCGCGCCGCGGGCGATCGTCTTGAACTCGACCTGCGAGCGGAACTCGGAAAGCGGCGGCAGCCGGTCGAAAGAGGCCGCTCCTTCCACGAAGAGCTTGTCCATCCCGGGAAAGGGACGGGTTTCGTTTTCGAGCGCCCACAGGGCGGTTCCCAGGGCTTCGAAGTAGGGCGCCTCCTCGGGGACCACGAGATCGGGGATTTCCTGGCGCAGGTAGGCGATCATCATGCGGTTCTGCGCCGTCCCCCCGGTGACCAAGATCGCCCGCCGCTCCACCTTCTTTATGAGCTCGAGAATCTTGTTCGCCATCATGCGGCAGAGCCCGGCCGTCACCTCGGCCTTGGGGATGCCCTTGTTGATCGCGTGCGTGCAGTCGGACTTGCAGAATACCGAGCAGCGGCCGGAGACGGGGTGGGGCCGCTCGACGGCGGCGAAACGCGCGGCCTCCTCGAGGGAGACGTTCATGCGCCGGAGCTGCTGCAGGAAGAACTCGCCGGTTCCCGAAGCGCATTTGTTGCCGGTGATGACGTTGCCGATGCGGCCGTGGCGGTCGAGAACGTAGACCATGAAGGTCTCCCCCCCCGCCGAGACGATGGCGGGGCAGTCGACGCCTTCGGGCTTCACGAACGGGTAGGCCGCCTCGACGGCCTCGGGCTCGGCAATGGAGGTGAGATCGACGAAGCTACGGAATTTCCGCCCGGTGGCGGCGATGCGCTCGGCCGACGCCGGATCGACCGCCGCGAGCGCTTTCCGCAAGGCCGCCCGCGGGTTTCCCTCGTGGGCCTGGAGAAAGACCCGGGTGAGACGGGGTTTCGTCCCGGGCACGGCGGCGTTCGTCTCGAGCCGCACGGCCGAGATGGTCGAGGCCCCCAAGCAGATGCCGATGGACGAAGATGCTCGCTTCATGACGGAACACGACGCCGATTCAAGTCCGAGACAACCTTATCATAGTGCAAAAGAGTCATGCTGGCAAGGGCAAGGGCAGGATCGACTGCAATTTCAAGGTGTTTAGGGCTCCCCGTGCCGGGGGCCGGGAGAGCCTTCTCAGGGGGCTTGCGCCGGACGCGGCGGCTTCTCCACGCTCGGCTCCCCCGGATGCAGGCGGCCGGTGAAAAGGGGCGAGGCCGCGTAGGCGAGCATGAAAAGGAAAAGAACGTAGCCGTAAAGCGGAGTGAAGACCGAGATGAGCAGCGCGAAGCTCGCCCGGCCGAACCAGGGGTGGCGGCTCATGAACCGGCCGGCGTGGAGGTAGCGCACGGGATAGAGGTTCATCAGCAGGGCGGTCCCGAGGCAGGTGAAGGCGCTGACCCAGGCCCAGAAGACAGTTGCGGCCGAAGGGTCGCCCGCCGCCTGGCCGGCGATCACCATCGGACCGGCGACGAGGAGCGCTCCGGCCGGGGTGGGCATACCCTTGAAAAAACCGGGGATGGGGTTTTTGTCAAGGGTGAAGTAGAGCAGCCGCAGCACCCCGGCGGCGGCGTAAACGATTCCGATCGCGGCGGCGGGCAGGGCCTGGACGGAGACGGCCGGGATGCGTCCGAGCAGGAAAACGAGCATCCAGGCCGGAACGATGCAGAAGCTCACCGCGTCGGCGATGTCGTCGAGGATGGCGCCCGTCGTCACCTTGCGCGGCGTCGGCTCCTCCCCCGGCAGAGGCTCGTTCAGGCCGAGTCGTCGGGCGAGTGCGCCGTCCAGCTTGTCGAAGAAGGCGGCCCCGATCAGAAAGAGCGAGGCTTCCCGGAAACGGTCGTGGTAGGCGAACAGAAGCGCCAGCAGGCCCATGGTCGCGTTCATCAGCGTGAGCGCGTTCGGGAAGAAGGAGAGGATCTTGCGCCGCAGGCGCTCGTCGCCCAAGCAGAGGTCGTCCAGAGCGAGATTGCCGTAACGGCGGATCGTCGCCGCGATGGAGCCGAAATTGATGACCAGAAAGAGGATCTCGATGAAGAAGAGGGTCCTGAGCGGCGCCTCGCCGAGGGGGGCGATCCAGCGGTAGAGCGTCATGGGGGGGCCTTCGGGGATGTAGAAGGCGTAAGCGTAGAGGAGCGCCCCCACCGGCGCGGCGACCACGGTCCGCAGCCGCGTGAACTCGCGGTATTCGGGCTCCAGGTCGTAGCGCAGGGCGACCCCGCGCATGAAGTGGGCGAAGTTGTCGCGCACGAGAACGGTGATCGCCAGAAACAGGACGAGCACGGCGTGCAGAAGCTCGCTGCGCGTAGGATCGTCGGCCCTGTGCAGCCGCCACATGCACCCCACGGCGACCAGCGGGAAGATGATCGCGTAGATCAACTTGTCGAGGATACGGTCGGCGAGCTGGGCCATCTGGGGGTGGGGGTAGTAGCGGGCGGCGAACCAGCCGTCGACCAGATCGAAGGTCATCGCCGTGAAAAGAAAGACGACGCCCAGAATGTAAAGCGCCGGGCTTGCGGTCCCCATGACGGCGACGGCGCAGAGCATGCCGCCGAAGACGAGCGGCAGGCGCCCGAAGACGAGGAGCGCGGTGATGCGTTGGGAAAATCGCACGCTGTGGGTCATCCCCGTTTTTCGCCCCGCGGGGCGGGAGGCGGGAGGGTTGCGCAACGGCCCGGAAGCAGTCTCCTTCATAGTCAAGCGACCGCGCGAAGTCAAGAAACGCCCGATTTGCGGGCGCGCGGCTTGTGATCGCCCGCCGGATAGGATAGCCTCGGCCGTCCCGATTCCCGGGCGGGTGCCATGACCCCTTCGTTGAACACGAAAATCGGTCTCGCCTCGGTCCTGATGATGGCCTCGGTCCTCTCGAGCCGCCTCGTGGGCCTGCTGCGCGAGATGACGCTCGCCTGGCTCGGCGGGGCCGGATCCGAGGTCGACGCCTATCAGCTCGCCTTTCTTTTGCCGGAGATCCTCAATCACCTCGCCGCGACGGGCTTCCTCTCGGTCACCTTCATCCCCATCTTCGCCGCCCGCCGCGAACAGGACCCCGCGGCCGCCTGGGAGAGCTTCGCGGTGATCGGGACGGTCTTCGGCGTTGCGGCCGGTTTTCTCGTGATCTTCGCTTTTCTGGCGGCGCCGGTCCTGGTCGGGATTCTCGCTCCGGGGGTCTCGGACCCGGCCGTGCTTCACGCCGCAACCCGCATGACGCGCATCATCGTCCCGGCGCAGTTTTTCTTTTTCGCCGGCTCGCTTCTCATGGCCGTACAGTTCGCCTGCGGCCGGTTTTTCTTCCCCGCGCTCGCCCCGCTCGTCTACAACCTGGGGATCATCGCCGGCGGGGTTCTCCTCTCCCCTTGGGTCGGGATCGACGGCTTTGCCTGGGGGGTGCTCGCAGGGGCCTTTGGCGGAAACTTCCTGCTGCAGGTCCTGGGAGCGCGCCGTGCGGGGCTCACCTTTGCTGTGCGTTTCGAGCCTTCCCACCCCGATGCGGCGGCCTACCTGAAACTGACGCTTCCGCTCATGGTGGGGCTGACGATGGGTTTTTCCTCCGAGGTCTTTTTCCGCCTCTTCGGTTCGTATCTTCCCGAGGGCGGGGTGGCCGCCCTGAACTTCGGCCTGCGCATGATGCTCATCCTCGTCGGGGTTTTCGGCCAGGCGCTGGGGACGGCCTCCTTTCCCTTTCTCGCCGAGCTGGCCGCGGCCGGCCGGATAGGGGAACTCCACGGGCTGCTCGACCGCACGCTTCGCGCGCTCGCCTGGATCCTGCCGGCCGCGGCGCTCCTCGCCGTGGTGAGTCCCGAGGCGGTGCGCCTGCTCTTCCAGCGGGGACGCTTCGGGGAGGAGGCGGTCGGGCCGACGGTCCTCGCCTTGCGCGGATTTCTCCCCGGAGCCGTGGCCTACGCCGCCTACGCCCTGGTGGTGCGCGGGTTTTACGCCCAGCGGAACACCTGGCTTCCCGCCCTCTACGGCACGGCCGCCGTGCTCGTCTCGCTTCCGCTCTATCCCCTCGGCCTCGCCTGGGGAGGGATCGCGGGGGTGGCCTGGGCGGTCTCCCTCTCCGGGATCCTGCAAGCGGGCGGTCTCTACTGGCTTTGGAGCCGGAGGGCCCCCTCCATCCGGGGACGGCGGGAGGTGGCGGCAGCTGTACCGGGTCGGTGC